>NZ_JAMZIK010000103.1 GCF_024178315.1 Siccirubricoccus soli
CCAGCGCGGCCTCGGCCTCGGCCAGCGCGGCGTCCAGCCGGCGGCGCTGCTCCACCAGCTTCGCGGCGCGGTCGCGCGCGGCGGCCAGGGCCGCGCTGGCGGCATTGGCCCGGGCGGCCTGCTCGGCAGCGTCCTCGGTGGCGGCATTGGCGGCGCGCTCGGCCTCCCGGGCAGCATCGCTGGCCTCCGCCAGCTTCGCTTCCGCCTCGGCCATCCGGATGGGGAGGCTGGCCTCCGCCGCTTCCAGCCCGCGCGCTTCCCGCGCTAGGCGAGTGGCGGCAGCCTCGGCATCGCTGGCCGCCTCGGCGGCATCCTCCAGGTCCCGCTCGGCCTGGGCGAGACGGGCCTCGGCTGCTTCCAGCGCGGCGATGGCGCGCTGCTCGGCGGCTTCCAGCCCCTCATTCTCCACCCGGCGGCGTTCCAGCGCGGTGCGGGTCCTGGCTTCGGCGGCGCGCGGCTCGGGCAGCGCGGCCTCGGCGGCGAAGCTGCGGCGGGCAGCGGCCTCCGCCTCGGCCTCGGCCGCCTGGGTGGCGGCGCGGGCCGCCTCCAGCCCTGCGGTCGCATGGGCCAGCGCGGCCGTCGCCTTGGCGTTCAGCAGCGCCAGCCACTCCGCCTCCGCCCCCCGCACCAAGCCGGAGAGGTTGCGGTAGCGGTTGGCCTGCCGCGCCTGGCGCTGCAGCCCCTGGCGCTGCGCCTCGAGCTGCCCGAGCAGATCCTCCGAGCGCGTCAGGTTGGTTTCGGCCTGGCGGAGCTTGAGCTCGGCCTCATGCCGCCGGGCGCGGAGGCCGCTGATGCCGGCCGCCTCCTCCAGCACCTGCCGGCGCTCCTCCGGCTTGGCGCCGATCATGGCGGCGACGCGGCCCTGGCTGACCATGGCCGAGGCGCGGGCGCCGGAGCCGATATCGGCGAACATGGTCTGGACGTCCCGCGCCCGGACCTCCCGCCCGTTCACCCGGAAGGCGGAACCCTCGCCGCGGGCGATCTTGCGGCTGATCTCGAGCTCCGGCGCCTCGGCATGCGGCGGCGGGGCGAGGCCGGCGGCGTCCTCAAGGTAAAGCGTCACCTCCGCCAGGTTGCGGCCCGGGCGGGTCGCGGTGCCGGCGAAGATCACGTCCTCCATCTCGCCGCCGCGCATGGAGCGGGCGGAGGTCTCGCCCATCGCCCAGCGCAGCGCCTCGACGACATTGGACTTGCCGCAGCCATTCGGCCCGACGATGCCGGTCAGCCCCGGCAGGACCTCGACATTCGTCGCCTCGGCGAAGCTCTTGAACCCGGCGATGCGCAGGCGCGCGAGCGTGGCCCGCGGCGCCTTCCGCTCCTCGGGCGCAGCATCCTCCGGGGGCGCGGCCTCCGCCTCGCTCAAGCCTTCTTCGCCTCCTCGACCAGGGCCTGGAAGCGCTCGAAGGGGATGCTGCCGGACTGGTTGCGCGGGGCGCGGTCGCCGGCGCGGAAGGAGAAGGTCGGGGTGGCGCGGATCTCGTATTCCCGCTCGGCGACGGAGCGCTGCTCCAGGATGGCGCGGGCGAGGCTGTCATCCGCCACCACCTCGTCGAATTTCGGCCGCGGCATGCCGGCCAGCCCGGCCATCTGGGCGAGGCCGGCCATCGGGTCGCGGCTGAAGGCCCAGCGGTCCTGGTTGTTGAGCAGGGTGCCGATGAAGGCCTCGTACTGGCCCTCCGGCAGGGAGCGGGCGACCTGGGCGGCGGTCAGTGCCAGCCGGTCCAGCGGGAAGTCCCGCCAGATCAGGCGGATGGCGCCCTTGTCCACCAGCTCCGCCTTCACCTTCGGGAAGACCTCCCGATGGAAGGCGGCGCAATGGGAGCAGGTGAGGGAGAAGAATTCCTGCACCCGCACCGGCGCGTCGGCCGGGCCGACGCCGCGCTCCGCCAGCCGCGGATCGGGCGCCTGCGCCAGGGCGAGACCCGGCAGCAGCAGGGCGGGGGCGGCGAGGATAGCGCGGCGGGTCGGCGACATGGGACCTCCGGGAGGCGGGCACCCCCGGGCGGGCCGGGGGATCATCGCCGGTTCCGATAGACTCCTGCCGCCAGCTTTGCCAGCGCTTCCCGCAGCTCCCCGGACGGCAGGGCCTCCAGCGCGGCATGGGTGGCGGGCGGCAGGGGGGCGGGTTCCGGCCGTGGCGGCGCGGCCTTCGGGGCGAGGCCGGGGAGCTGGACGAAGCGCAGCCTTTCCACTGCCACCCGGCCGAGATGGCCGTTGATCCGCTGGATGAGCTGGGGGGCGAGGTGGCTCAGCTCCATCGCCACCGGTCCCGTGCAGCCGAGGGTGAGGGTGCCCTGGGCCAGGCGTTGCGGCCGGGTGACGGCGGCGAGGGCCGGGCCGACCACATTCACCCAGTCCGCCAGCAGCATGGCCCCGGCCGGGCTGCGGCGCTTGAAGGCCGAGCGGGTCAGGGCCGGCAGCAGGGCGCCGAGCGGGCGGGGGCCATAGGGGCTGCGGGCGCCGCCCATTGGCCCGGCCGGCGACGGCGTGGCCCTGGCGCCGGCCGGAGCGGCGGCGTGGCCGGTCGGGGAGGATGAGCGGCTCTCCGATGGCGTGGCCCTGGGGGCGGCGTGGCCGGCGGGGGGGGGCGGGTGGCCCTCCGGTGGCGTGGCCCGGGAGGCGGCCTCGCCGGCCGGGGGCGGGGCGCTGCGGCGCCGGGCGCCGCCCTGCGGTGTGGGCCGCCTCGAAGGGTTGCTCCCTTGCAGGGTGCCTTGGCGCGGATCTGGGCTATCTTTGGCCATATGGCCATCCTACCCCCCGCCGCGCCGCTGCTCGACTGGTATGACCGCCATCGGCGGGTGCTGCCCTTCCGCGCCACGGAGGGGGCGCCCGATCCGTACCAGGTCTGGCTCTCCGAGGTGATGCTGCAGCAGACCACGGTGGCGGCGGTGGGGCCGCGCTTCGCCCGCTTCCTGGCGCGCTTCCCGGATGTGGCGGCGCTGGCCGCGGCGCCCGAGGCGGCGGTGATGGAGGAATGGGCGGGTCTCGGCTACTACGCCCGGGCCCGCAACCTCCATGCCTGCGCCAAGGCGGTGGCGGCGGCCGGCGGCTTCCCGCGGAGTACGGCGGGGCTGCGGGCGCTGCCCGGCATCGGGCCCTATACCGCCGCCGCCATCGCTGCCATCGCCTTCGGCGAGGCGGTGGTGCCGGTGGACGGCAATGTGGAGCGGGTGGTGGCGCGCCTCGCCGCCGAGGAGACGCCGCTGCCGGCCGCCAGGCCACGCCTGGCGGCGCTGGCCGCGGGGTTCATGACGGATGCGGCGGCGCGGGCGCGGCCGGGGGATTTCGCCCAGGCGCTGTTCGACCTGGGCGCCACCATCTGCACGCCGCGCGCCCCGGCCTGCGCCCTCTGCCCCTGGCGCGGCGGCTGCGCGGCACAGCTTCGGGGCATCCAGGCGGAGCTGCCGCGCAAGGCCGCCAAGCGCGCGCGGCCGCTACGCCAGGGCGTGCATTTCCTACTGCGCGACGCGGCCGGGCGGGTGCTGCTGCGCCGCCGCCCGCCGCGCGGCCTGCTGGGCGGGATGCTGGAACTGCCCGGCACCCCCTGGCGGGACGCGCCCTGGGAGGCGGCGGAGGCGCTGGAATTCGCCCCGCGCCCGGCCCTCGAGTGGCGGTCCCTGCCCGGCGTGGCACGGCACGGCTTCACCCATTTCGAGCTGGAGATGCGGCTGTTCGCCGCCGCGGTGCCCGAGCTTGCGGCCGGGGAAGGGGAGGAGCTGCGGCCGCTGGCGGGCCTGGACGCTGCCCTGCCCACGGTGATGCGGCGGGTGCTCCGCCTGGGAGAAGGGTAGCGGCACCGGGGCGGGGCAGGCTTCGCCACCGCCCGCAGCATCCGGCGCCGCCGCCCCTCTATGCCGGCCCGGTCACCGCCCCGGAGCTGCCATGCCTGCCCCCGCCGTCCTCTCCGCCACGCCCGGCTTCTTCGGTTGGCGCGTCGTCTCGGCCGCCTTCGTCGTGGCGATGTTCGGCTGGGGCGTGAGCTTCTACGGCCCGCCCATTTTCCTGCACACCCTGCAGGCCGAACGGGGCTGGCCGGTCGGGCTGGTCTCCGCCGCCATCACCTGCCACTTCCTGGTCGGCGCCGCGATCGTCGCCAATCTGGCCGGGCTCTACCGCCGCTTCGGCCTGGTCGCCGTCACCCGGGCGGCGGCGCTGGCTACCGCCCTGGGCTGTCTCGGCTGGGCGCTGGCGGCGCAGCCCTGGCAGCTCTTCGCCGCCACGCTGCTGAGCGGCTTCGGCTGGGCCGGGACCGGCGGGGCGGCGATCAACGCCATGGTCTCCCCCTGGTTCGACCGGCGGCGGCCGGCGGCGCTCAGCACCGCCTATAACGGCGCCAGCATCGGCGGGGTGCTGCTCTCGCCACTCTGGGTGCTGCTGATCGGCCGCTTCGGCTTCGCCGGAGCGATGACGCTGGTCGGCGGCGCCATGGTGCTGGTGCTGTGGTGCCTCGCCGGGCCAATCCTCGGCCGCAGCCCGGAGGCGATGGGCCAGGCGCCGGATGGCGCACTGCCCGGCACCGCGGCGCCGCGCCCGGCCGCCCCGCCGCCGGGCGGGTCGCTATGGCGGGATGGCCGCTTCCTCACCCTGGCCGGCGCCACCTCGCTCGGCCTCTTCGCCCAGATCGGGCTGATCGCGCATCTCTTCTCGCTGCTGGTCCCGACGCTCGGGGCGGAGCTCGCCGGGGTGGCGGCGGGGCTGGCCACGGCCTGCGCGATCCTCGGCCGTACCGCGCTGGGCTGGCTGCTGCCGCCCGGGGCGGACCGGCGCCGGGCGGCGGCGGCCAACTACCTGCTGCAATGCTGCGGCTCCCTGGTCCTGCTGGCGGCGGGCGGGGTCAGCGTGCCGTTGCTGCTGGCCGGCGTGGTGCTGTTCGGCCTTGGCCTCGGCAATGCCACCTCCCTGCTGCCGCTGATGGCGCAGCAGGATTTCGCCCCGGCCGAGGCCGGGCGGGTCGTCGCCCTGATCACCGCCTGCAGCCAGGCCGCCTATGCCTTCGCCCCCGCCGCCTTCGGCCTGCTGCGGGAGGCCGGCGCCCCCTGGGGCGGCCCCGCCGGGGCGCCCGCCCTGTTCCTGGCGGCCGCCCTGGCGCAGCTGCTGGCCGCCGGGGTGCTGCTCGGCGGCAGGCGGCCGCAGGCCGTGATTCAGCCGCCATCCCGCAGCGCATAGACCAGCCGCCCGGCCCATTCCCTGAGCGCATACCAGCTCTGGGCCCAGCGATCCGGCCGCGGCACCCAGTCCCGGAGGCGGCCATCCGGTACCCGGTCCATTCGCACCGGCGCCGCCAGCGTCACCATCCCCGCCCGGGCGAAGGCCTGCTGCGAGCGGGGCATGTGCCAGGCATGCGTCACCAGCCAGGCGGTGCCGATTCCCTCGGCCCGCAGAAGCCTCGCGCTGAACGCCGCATTCTCCCTTGTGTCGCGGGCGCGATCCTCCACCCAGCGCACCGGCACGCCGAATTCCTCCCGCAGCGCCGCCGCCATCACGCCGGCGATCGGCGGCTCCCCCCGCCCCAGCGCGCCGCCGGTGACCAGCAGCGGCAGGCCGGTGCGCCGTGCCAGCGCCGCGCCGGCGCGCAGCCGCTCCAGCGTCAGCGGCCCCACCTCCGCCCCTTCCCGCGTCCGCGCCGCCTCGCCGGAGAGCACGATGACGGCGCCGGGCGGCGCGCCGGCGGCCGGGTAGGGCTCGCCCACCCGCACCTCCCGCTCCAGCGAGGCGTAGAGCAGCCCGGCGCAGAGCGGCGTGGCGAGGAACAGCAGCAGCAGCGCCGCCAGCGCGACCAGCCCCCGCCGGCGCCCCAGCCCGCCCAGCAATGCCACCAGCACGAGGAGCAGTGGCGGCAGCAGCAGCGAGGTCAGGGTCCCCTGCATGCCTCGTCCCTGCCCGACGCCGCGCCGCTGGAGCGTGGCCGGTTGAGGCCGAATCGACCGAGACCGCGAATCACGCGACCAAACAATGAGCTGGAGCGGGACGGTAAGCGAAGCTCCACCGATCCCGCTCTAGCTGTAGAGATGTGCCCGCTCCGCCTGCCGCACGCTGTCATCCGCCAGAATATCGCGGCGGATGCGGCGGCAGGCGCGCCAGTCGAACCAGGTGTTCAGGCCGTTCCAGCGCAGCCGCATGTGCCGGTGCCGCGCCCGGTAGAGGTCCAGCACATGCGCCGGCATCGCCGCCGCGCCTTCCTCCCACAGCAGGGGGTAGAGCATGTTGGCCTGCTGCCGCCGCACCGCATAGCGCATCATCCGGTTGTGGTAGATCCGCCAATCGCCCGGGCGGAAGGGGGAGAGGGAGGGGTAGCTGAAGCCCGCCGCCTCGCAGGCGATGATGCGGCGGTCGTCCCGCTCCCCCCTGGTGTCCAGATTCCATTTGATGAGGGTGCCGACCAGCCCATCCTCCCCGAACATGCCGAAGGGCAGGCGGAGGCCGCGGCGGCGGAAGGCCATGACGCAGCGGTCGCGCAGGGCGTAGAGGTTGCCGGCGACGAATTTCTCCCGCACCAGATTGGCGCGGAACGCCGCCCGGGTGCGGCCGGAGACGGGCAGGCCGGCGCAGGCATCCGCCTCCGGCGCCGCGGCGAAGGCGGCGAGGAAGCCGGCGATGCTGCCCGGGGCGATCATCACATCGGCATCGGTGAAGACATGGATCGCGGCGTCTTCCGGTGCCACTTCATGGGTGTAGTGGTTCCAGGCATTGGCCTTGTCGCCGCGCTGGATCACCACCGGCACCAGTTCGAAACCTGCCGGCCTGTAGGCGCGGACCACCTCCTCCGTCCGGTCGCGGCAGCCATTGATGAGGACATAGATGCGCAGCCGGGCCTCCGCGGCGCACGCGCCGATCGCGTCCAGGCAGGCGGCGATGCCAGCCTCCTCGTTGTAGGCGAAGACCGCAATCGACACGATAGGACCGGCCATGCGAATAAGCCCCTGGTTGCCCCGTTAATAGCCTCGCGCCGTGCCGGGCGCAGCCCCCCTTTCGCCATGCCGGCCGGGGAATGGCCGGGCGGAGTCTGGACCCATTGCCTTGCCTGATGATGAAGCCGGGCCGGCACCGCGGCTGAGCGCCGCGCCGGTCCGGGATTTCGCCGCGCTCGGCGCCGAATGGCGGGGGCTGGAGGCGCGGGCGGCGCCCTACACCCCCTTCCAGTCCTGGTCCTGGGTGGGCTGCCTGGCGGCGGAGCGCTATACGGACCCGGTGCTGCTGCGGGCGGAGCGCGATGGGCGGCTGCTCGGCCTCGCCCTCTGCAACCGCGACGCCGGGCGGCTCTGCCTGGCGGAGGCGGGGGAGGTGGCGCTGGACGCGCCCTTCATCGAGCACAACGCGCCGCTGCTGGCGGCGGAGGCGGGGCCGGAGCTGGCCGCGGCGCTGCTGCGGCAGGGCTGGCTTGTGCCGGGGGTGCGGCGGCTGGTGCTTTCGGGCGTCGCGCCGGGGCTGGCGGCGGCGGCGGGCGGCACTCCCTGGCGCTGGCAGGCACGGCCGGCGCCCTGGGTGGATTTGGCGGCGCTGCGGGCGGCCGGGCAGGGGCATCTGGGCGCGCTCAGCGCCAATGCCCGTCAGCAGCTTCGTCGTGCGATGCGGCGGGTGGAGCGCCATGGCAAGCTGCGGCTGGAACGCGCCGGGACGCCGGCCGAGGCCGCCGCCTTCCTCGACCAGCTCATGGCGCTGCATGGCGAGAGCTGGCGGGCGCGGGGCCGGCCGGGCGCCTTCGCCACGCCCTTCGCCCGCCGCTTCCACCAGGCGCTGGTGGCCGGGGGCCTGCCACGCGGCGAGGTGGAGCTGCTGCGCATCAGCGCGGGGGAGCGGGTGCTCGGCCTGCTCTACAATTTGCGCCGCGGTGGTCGGATCCATGCCTATCAGAGCGGCTTCGCGCTGGGCGGCGAGGCGGCGCGGGACCGGCCTGGCCTGATCTGCCATCACCTGGCCATCGAGGCGGCCCTGGCCGAGGCCGCAGAATGTTACGATTTCCTGGCCGGCGAGGCGCGCTACAAGCGGAGCCTGGCGAATGCCGAGGTGCGGCTGGTCTGGGCGGAGCTGGTGCCGCCCTGGTCGCCCCGCGGCCTGCTCGCCCGGGCGCGGCGGAGCCGCCTCGGCCGCGGCGTGGAGAGGTTGGTAAGGCGATGCGGGGCGTAATGGGCACCGCCGGCGCGGCGTGCCGGCGGGTTGCAAGGGCCGGTGCGGCGTGCCGGCGAGGCGGGGGGCGCGGCGTGGCATGATCGACAATTTCGGGATCCTGGTGACCTGCCTGGCCTGCCTCTACGTCGCCTTCCGCGCCGTGCAGCTCGACGCCATGCTGCCCTGGTTCCAGCCGCCGCAGCGGCCCCTGGCGGAGGCGGAGGAGGTGGAGGCGACTCCGCCGCCGGCCGCGCCGCGCCGTGCTGCGCGCACCGCCGCCCCGCGGCCTGCCGGGGCCGAGGCCCGCCGCGCGCCGGAGCCGCCCACCCCTCCCCGCACCCCTGGGGGCGGCGGCTGGCGCGCCCGGGCGCGGCCGCCGGAAGGGCTCTGAACCATGCTGCGCAGCCTGTTCCTCATCGGGGTCTTCCTCGGCTTTCTCGGGCTCGGCATGGCGGCGCCCTTCGTGCTCAGCCTCGGCTATGTCTGGGCGAGCATCTTCCGTCCGCAATCCGTCGCCTACGCCATCCTGCCCGCCATCCCGGTCTCGCTCATCCTGGGGGCGCTCGCCATCCTCTGGTTCGTGCTGCGGGACCTGCGCTACCCGCCGCGGATGACGCCGGTGCTGGCCCTCCTCCTCGCCATGGCGGTCTGGGTGACCTTCACCACCGCGGTGCTCGCCATCGCCCCCGAGATGGCCTGGACGAAATGGGACTGGGCCTTCAAGACGATCGTCTTCGCCGCCTTCATGGTCTTCGTCTTCCGCTCCCGCATCCAGATCGAGGCGCTGGTGCAGGTGATCTGCTTCTCCTTCGCCGGGCATTTCCTGCTGGTCGGGGTGAAGACGCTGATCAGCGGCGGCGGCTACGGCAAGGAGCTCGGCCTCATCGGCGGCAATACCGGCTTCGGCGAGGGCGGGAATTTCGCCGCCGCGACGCAGATGTGCGTGCCGCTGCTGGTCTTCCTCGCCCGCCACAACCTGCTGGCGCCGCGCTGGAAGCTGGCGCCGCTCGGCTATCTCGGCCTCGCCGGCCTCGCCCTCATCGCCTCGGTCGGCACCTACCAGCGCAGCGCGCTGATCGGCCTCGCCGTGCTCGGTATCGCCTTCTGGCTGCGCAGCCGGCGGAAGCTGCTGGTCGGCGGCATCTGCGTGGCGGGGGCGCTGTTCCTCGCTTTCGCCACCTCCTCCGCCTGGCTGGAGCGGATGGAGACGATCGACGACTACAAGTCGGAATCCTCCGCCTACACCCGCATCCTGGTCTGGCAATGGACATTGGGCTTCGTCGCCGATCATCCGCTGGGCGGCGGCTTCAGCAGCTATGTCGTGAATGAGATCGCCGTCCCGCCGACGCCGGAGCGGCCGGAGGGCTATGTGCAGCATGGCCGCGCCTTCCACAGCAGCTACTTCGAGATGCTGGGCGAGCATGGCTGGCCCGGCCTGGCGCTGTTCCTGGCGCTGAACCTGCTGACCCTGCTGAACATGGAGCGGGTGCGACAGCAGGCCAGGGGGCGGGAAGACTTCCTTTGGTGCCGGGACCTGGCGACGGCGCTGCAGCTTGCCCTGCTGGTGCTGCTGTCCAGCGGCGCCTTCGTCGGCATCGCCTTCCAGCCGATGTTCTGGTACCTCTATGCGCTTGGCGCCTGCCTGCAGCACCACTGGCAGCGCGCCTCCGCCGATTTCCGCGTGACACAGCGAGCGGATGCGCTGGCCGCAACCGGCCGGGTGCCGCGCAGCCTGCGGAATGCCCAGGCGAAGGCGGCGGCGCGCTAGAGTGGATCGCCGTAGGGCAGCATCGCCCGAAGGCGTGAATCTGCCCTGCAAACAAAGGCGTAGAGCGCTTTCGGTGAACGCGTGCGAACCGAAAACGCTCTAGTGGCCTGATTGCGAAGTCCTGCGGATTTCGTTTTCAGGCCACCCGCCATTATCTGCAGCGGCCTGCCGATCCGCTGCGTTCGTGCGAAATTCCACGAACTTCGCGGGCAGGACACCAGAGCAATATCCGATCAGGTGGAGCAGCTTATCTTCGACCTGTTGGATCACACCGTGGTCCATCAGGCCGGAGGCCGTCCGGCAGGCCGCCGGCTCAGCGGCGGCGGAGCTGGAACAGCGCCTGCTCCCCGAAGAGATTGGCGAGACGGGGGGAGCGGCGCCACGGCGCCTTCAGCCCGTGCTCATCCACCGCCAGCCATTCCTCCACCACATAGCCGTCCAGGGCGCAGAGCTCGAAGAAGTCCCGGATGGTGCAGGGGTGAATGTTCGGCGTCTCGTGCCAGGGGCGGTGCCAGGTGCTGGTCATCGGCATCCGCCCGGTCGCCAGCAACTGCCAGCGTACGATCCAGTGGCCGAAATTGGGGAAGCTGACGATGGCGTGCCGGCCGATGCGCAGCATCTGCCGCAGCACCTCCCGCGGCTTCTCCACCGCCTGCAGGGTGCGGGAGAGCACGACGTAGTCGAAGGCGCCATCGGGGTAGAAGGCGAGGTCGTGGTCCGCATCACCCTGGATGACGGCGAGGCCGGCGGCGACCGCCTGGGTGGCGGCCGCCATGTCGATCTCGATCCCCCGCGCATCCGCCCCCTTCTCGGCGGTGAGATGGGCGAGCAGCGCGCCGTCGCCGCAGCCGATATCCAGCACGCGGGCACCGCGCGGGATCATCTCCGCGATCAAGCGGAGGTCGAGCCGCATGTTCTTGGCGACGTATCTGATTTCGCTGCTCCGCAGCGGGGGGCGGACATCCGCCGGCGAGTCGGGCATGGCTATGCTCCCACCCTGTCCGCCGCGCCGGCGAGGAACCCGCCCAGCGCCCGATGGAATTCCGGCTCCTCCAGCAGGAAGGCGTCATGCCCCTTGTCGGAGGCGATCTCGACGAAGCTGACATTCGCCGCCGCGGCGTTCAGCGCCCGGACGATGGCGCGGCTCTCGCTGGTGGGGAACAGCCAGTCGCTGGAAAAGCTCGCCACGAAGAAGCGCGTCGCGGTGCCGCGGAAGGCGGCGGCCAGGTCGCCCTCATGCTCCGCCGCCAGGTCGAAATAGTCCATTGCCCGGGTGATGGTCAGGTAGCTGTTCGCATCGAAGCGGCGGACGAAGGTGCTGCCCTGGTGGCGGAGATAGCTCTCCACCTCGAACACGTCCTCGAGGAAGGTGAGCGCCGCGGCGCCGCGCAGCCGGCGGCCGAATTTCCGCGTCAGCGCCTGTTCGGAGAGGTAGGTGATATGCGCCACCATCCGGGCGACGGAGAGGCCCTGGGCGGGGACCCGCCCATCCTCCCAGTAGCGGCCGCCCTTCCAGTCCGGGTCGGCATGGATGGCGGCGCGGCCAACCTCGTGGAAGGCGATGTTCTGGGCGCTGTGATAGGCGGCGGTCGCGATGGGCGCAGCGGCGAAGACGGCATCCGGGTAGGTCGCCGCCCATTCCAGCACCTGCATTCCCCCCATGGAGCCGCCGACCACGGCGAGCAGCCGGGGGATGCCGAGATGGTCCACCAGCATCTTCTGGGCGCCGACCATGTCCCGGATCGTCACATTGGGGAAATCCGTGCCCCAGGGCCGGCCGAGCGGGCGGCCGGCGGGGTCCGTCATCTCCTCCCGCGGGCCGGTCGAGCCCATGCAGCCGCCGAGGACATTGGCGCAGATCAGGAAGTAGCGGTCGGTGTCGAGCGGCTTGCCAGGGCCGACGATGCTCTCCCACCAGCCGGCACGGCCGGTCAGCGGGTGGCGCTCCGCCACATACTGGTCGCCGGTGAGGGCGTGGCAGATGAGGATGGCGTTGCTGCGAGCGGCGTTCAGCCGGCCATAGGTGCGGTAGGCCACCGCGACCGGGGCAATGGTCACGCCGCATTCCAGCCGCATGCCCTCGGCGAAGAGAGCACGCTGGTGGTCCACCTGGGGGAAGGGGGCGACGTGGGTGGTCATGCCGTTCCGTTCATGGGCCATGTGCAGGCGGGCGGATGCAGGTCCGCTGGCCTGCGGACCGGCGGACCTGCCGACGCTCCGGGCGCGGCCAGGGCCCGGCAGGCCATTGGAAACAAAGGATGCTGTCCCGAGGTTGAAAGGGTCCGGCCCCGGGACAGCAGCAGGAATAGGGTGCGCCGGCCCAGTCTTCAACAGCGGCTTCGACCGCAGCCCTGCCTTGGCGGCGCCCGCCCCCCCGGCTAAAGCTGCCCCGAAAGCTGGATCGAGATGACCCCGCCCCCAGACTCCGCCGCGGCGCCAGGCCCCGAAAACCTCCTCGCTGAGCTCCGCGCCGAGATCGACGCGCTCGACAGCGCCCTGCACGACCTCGTCATGCGCCGTGCCGAGGTGGTGGCGCGGCTGGCTGCCAGCGGCATCAAGGCCGGGCGCCAGGCCAGCCCGCTGCGGCCGGGGCGGGAGGCGATGATCCTCCGCCGCCTGCTCGCCCGCCACCACGGCCCGCTGCCGCGCCTTGCCCTGGTGCGGCTTTGGCGGGAGATCCTGGCCGGCTCCTCCGCCATGCAGGGCGGCTTCACCATCGCCGTGCCCGCCACGGGGGGCGAGCTGCTGCGCCTGGCGCGGGAGCATTTCGGCAGTCCGGCGCCGTTGCGCAGCGTGGAGACCGCGACCCGCGCCCTGTCCGCGGTGACGGAGGGCGAGGCGCAACTCGCCGTGCTGCCCCTGCCGGAGGAGGGCGAGGCGCCCGATCTCGCCTGGTGGACGCGGCTGGAGGTGCCGCGGCTGCAGGTGGTGGCGAGGCTGCCCTTCTACGCCCCGAAGGCGGAGGGCGTCCCGGAGGCGCTGGCCGTCACCCAGGGGCGGGCCGACCCCTCCGGCGCCGATCGCACCCTGCTGCGCCTCGAGATCGCCGATGACCGCGGCCGGGCGGCGCTGTCCGCCGCCCTGGCCGCCGCCGGCCTGCCGCCCCGGCTGCTGCTGCTGCACCGCGTCGGCGGCGTGGTGCTCGCGCTGGCGGAGGTGGAGGGGATGCTGGCGGAGGACGACCCGCGCCTTGCCGCCCTGCCCGTGGCCCGCGCCCAGATCCTCGGCGCCTATGCCGCGCCCGAGAGAGGAGAGTGACCCCGATGCCGAGCCTGCTGCCGCGCCCCACCATCCTCTCCATCGAGCCCTATGTCGGCGGCGAGTCCAAGCTTCCGGGCGTCAACCGCATCGTCAAGCTGTCCTCCAACGAGGGCGCCTTCGGCGTGCCCCCCGCCGCCAAGGCAGCCTATGCCGAGCTGGCCGGGGAGCTGCACCGCTACCCGGATGGCAGCGCCGCGCCGCTGCGCGCCGCGCTCGGCGCCCGCTTCAAGCTGGACCCGGCGAAGATCGTCTGCGGCAACGGCTCGGACGAGATCATCGCCCATCTCATCCTCGCCTTTGGCGGGGAGGGGACGGAGCTGGTGATGAGCGCGCATGGCTTCGTCATGTACGACATCGCCGGCCGCTATGCCGGCTGCCAGGTCATCAAGGTGCCGGAGAAGAACCTGACGGCCGATGTGGACGCCATGCTGGCCGCCGTCGGGCCGCGGACCAGGCTGATGTTCCTCGCCAACCCGAACAACCCCACCGGCTCCCTTCTGCCGGCGGCCGAGGTGGCGCGGCTGCGCGCCGGGTTGCGGGAGGACGTGCTGCTGGTGCTGGACTCGGCCTACGCCGAATACGTCACCCGGCCGGATTACGACCCCGGCACGGCGCTGGTGGAGGCCGGCACCAACACGGTGATGACGCGGACCTTCAGCAAGGTCTTCGGCCTGGGCGGCGTCCGCCTCGGCTGGTGCTACGCCCCGGCGCATGTGGTGGACGTGCTGAACCGCGTGCGCGGCCCCTTCAACGTGAATGCCCCGGCCATGGCCGCTGGCATCGCCGCCCTGGCCGAGCCCGGCTGGGTGGAGAAGAGCGTCGCCCACAATGCCGAATGGCGGGCGAAGCTGAGCAGCGCGCTGACCGCTGCCGGCATCACGGTGCATCCCAGCGAGGGCAATTTCATCCTGGCGGATTTCGCCACCGCCGCCCGCGCCAAGGCGGCGGATGCGGCGCTGAAGGCGCGCGGCCTCATCGTCCGCGCCATGGGCGCCTACAGCCTGCCGCAATGCCTGCGCATCACCGTGGGCACGGCGGAAGAATGCACCATGGTGGCGGATACCCTCGCCGCCTTCATGCAGAGCGCCGATGCCGCCTGAGCCCATTTTCGATCGGCTCTGCCTGATCGGCGTCGGGCTGATCGGCAGCTCCATCGCGCGGGCGGCGAAGGAGAAGGGCGGGATCGCCCGCACCATCGTCGCCCATACGCGGCGGGAGGCGACGCTGGCCCGGGTGCGGGAGCTGGGCTTCGCCGATGTGGTGGAGCCGGACGCAGCCAAGGCCGTCGAGGGCTGCGACGGCGTCATCCTCTGCGTCCCGGTCGGTGCCTATGCCGGGGTGATGCGGACCATCGCGCCGCATCTGGCGCCCGGCTGCGTGCTGAGCGATGTCGGCTCCACCAAGGGCAGCGTCATCCGCGACCTCTCGCCGCTGCTGCCGCCGGGGATCCACCTGATCCCGGCGCACCCGATGGCGGGGACCGAGCATAGCGGCCCGGATGCCGGCTTCGCCACGCTGTTCGAGGGACGCTACTGCATCCTCACGCCCCTGTCGGGCAGCGACCGCGCTGCGGCGGAGAAGGTGGCGGAGCTCTGGCGCCGCTGCGGCTCCATGGTGGAGCGGATGGATGCCGAGACGCATGACAAGGTCGTCGCCATCGTCTCCCACCTCCCGCACCTGATCGCCTTCACCATCTGCGGCACGGCGGACGACCTGGCGGAGGAAACGCGGGAGGCGGTGCTGAAATTCGCCGCCTCCGGCTTCCGCGACTTCACCCGCATCGCGGCCAGCGACGTGGACATGTGGCGCGACATCTTCCTCAACAACCGCGATGCGCTGCTGGAGATGCTGGCGCGCTTCACCGAGGACAGCCATGCGCTGGCCCGCGCCGTGCGCTGGGGCCAGGCGGAGTTCATCGAGGACCGGATCCGGCGCGGCCGGCGCATTCGGCGCGGGCTGATCGAGCGGAAGCAGGCGTGAGGCGGCGGGCGGCGCTGCCGGGGCTGGCGGTGGCTGGCCTCTGGCTTCGCCCGGCCCGGCCGCTTTCCTTGGCGCGGTCCTATGACTGCTTCTTCCAGTCGGGTTGCGCCAGCTCAAGGCGAACCCGCTGCGAGACCGGTACGCCGCCGCGCGGCAATGGCGCCGCTTCGAGAAAGGCGATCCGGTAGGCAATCCGCACTATGGTTCGGGCCCTGGCTTGGCAGGCTCACCCCGGTGGAGGTGACCGGCCATGTCGATGGCGCCGAGGCCCGGCTTGGCTTGCGGCAACTCGCCTGGGCCCGAGCGGAGGCGTCGGCGAACGCCCTCCGTAACTTTGGCGTCAGCCACGACAGGCTCGTGGTGCGGCACATGGGCGCTGCCCGTCCCTTGGTGCCTGTGCCGCCAGGGACGGCGGAGCCGCAGAACCGCAGGGTCGAGATCGTCCTGCGCTGAAGCGCCGGGTTGCGGCCGCAGCGCCGATCTGACCGCTTGTATCCGCTGCCGCCATTGCCAGGCCGCCCCGCCTCTCCGTCCTCATCGCGCGGCGGCTTCTGTGTGCCGCGGCTGGAGTGCGGCCGCGGCGTCGTGCGATCCCTGCGCATAGGCATTGCGAATCTGTTCGCAACAAAAGGCTTGATGAAACTGAGAATCAATTGCAATTGACGGCGCGGCGGGCCTGTCCGGGTTGCGCCGCACATGCTTGCCGGAAGACACCTAGATGCAGATTGCCCCAGCGCCTGGACGGATCAGGCTGGCCCCCCTGCTCGCCATCGCCTTCGTCCTGGCCGCCCCCGCCGCCCGGGCGCAGACCGCCCAGCCGGAACCGGAAGGCGCCGTCCGGCTGCCGGAGCTTCGCATCCATGGCGCCCGGGAAACCGCCACCGGCCCGGTCCAGGGCATCTCGGCGGAACGCAGCGCCAGCGGCACCAAGACCGATACCCCGCTGATTCTGACGCCGCAGAACGTCACGGTCGTCACCCGGGAGCAGATGGATTTGCAGAACTCCCGCAACCTCGGCGAGGCGCTGAGCTACACCGCCAGCGGCCAGGGGCTGCTTTCCGATTTCCGCGGCGAATACGGCACGGTCCGCGGCTTCACCCCCGACATCTATCTGGACGGGCTGCGCGTCCCGGTGCCGGTCACCGCCCACAGCTTCCGCATCGAGCCCTGGGGCATGGAGCGGGTGGAGCTGCTGCGCGGCGCCAATTCCGCCCTCTACGGCCAGGGCAATCTCGGCGGCATCATCAACGCCATCAGCAAGGCGCCCTATCTCGGCCAGACGAACGAGGTCGCCATCCAGGGCGGCAGCTTCGACCGCATCCAGGGCATGTTCGACCTGGGCGGTGCCGTCACCGAAGACAACACGCTGCTCTGGCGGCTGAACGGCCTGGTCCGCCGCTCCGACACCTATGTGGAAGGCGGCCGCGACAACCGCATCTACCTGGCGCCGTCCCTGGCCTGGCAGCCGACCAACGACACCAGCATCACGCTGCTCGCCAGCTACATGCGCGACGATACCGGCATCACCGGCCAGTGGCTGCCCGCCTTCGGCACGGCGCTGCCCAACCCGAACGGCACCGTCCCGCGCGGCCGGGCCACCGGGGAGCCGGGGTGGGACCGCTTCCACCGCACGCAGTTCGGTCTCGGCGCGCGCATCGAGCATCGGCTGAACGCGGATTGGACCCTGCGCTCCAACCTTCGCTACACCTATCACGAGATGGACTACACCTCCATCTACGGCAGCGGCTTCAGCCCGGCCAACCAGCAGCGCACCCTCGCCCGCGTCGCCTCCTTCCAGAACCCGACCTATCGCAGCTTCGCCATCGACAACACGGTGGAAGGCCATGTGGCCACCGGCCCGCTGCAGCACACCCTCCTGGCTGGCCTCGACTACCGGGTGCAGAGCCTGAATGCGCGCACCTACAGCGCGGCCGCCGGCCCGCTGGACGTCTTCACCCCCAGCTACGGCTTCCGGCCGGGGGTGCTGCCGCTCACCGCCTCCACCAACCAGACGCTGCAGCAGGTCGGCCTCTATCTGCAGGACCAGGTCCAGCTCGATCGCTGGCACCTGACCCTGACCGGGCGGCAGGACTTCGCCGACACCAGCAACCTCAACAACCGCACCAACCGCGAGACCACCCAGCGCGACGCGCATTTCACCGGCCGGGCGGCACTGCTCTACGCCTTCGATTTCGGCCTCTCCCCCTACTTCGCCTACGCCACCTCCTTCATGCCCGCCATCGGCACCTTCGCGCCCGCTCGCGGCGGCGGCGCCTTCGCGCCCGTCACCGGCGAGCAGTTCGAGGCGGGCATCAAATACCAGCCCCCCGGCCGGTCCAGCCTCTACTCCGCCACCCTGTTCCAGCTCACCCAGCAGAATGCGCTGACCGCCGACCCCGCCAACCCCATTTTCCAGGTCCAGACCGGCGAGATCCGGGTGCGGGGGCTGGAGCTGGAGGCGCGGCTCGCCCTGACGCCCGCGCTCAACCTCATCGCCGCCTGGACGGCGCAGGACCCGGAGGTGACGCGGACCACCACCGGCAATCTCGGCATGCGCCCGGCCGCGGTGCCGGCGCATACCGGCGCGCTCTGGGCCGACTACACCTATGAGGTGTCGGAGGAGCTGCGCATCACCCTCGGCGGCGGCGTCCGCTACTACGGCAATACCCTCGGCAATGGCGCCCCCAGCGCCAGCTCCCCGCAATTCCACGTGCCGAGCTTCACCCTGTTCGACGCGGTGGCGCGGGTGGACTGGCGGCAATGGCGGCTGGCGGTCAACGCCTCCAACCTGAGCGACGAGACCTTCGTCAATGCCTGCTACGCCTATACCTCCTGCAGCTACGGCGCCGGCCGCGCCGTCTACGCCACGCTGAGCTACCGATGGTAAGGCGTGCCTGGCGGATCATGCGCGGCTGGCGCTGGCCGGGCGTGCTCTCCCGCATCCTCGCCGCGGTGGTAGGCGGCTATGCGCTTGGCGCGCTGGTTGCCATCGCCTGCGCCCTGCTCTTGCCTTTCGCGCGGTCGGAAGCGGTGATCACCGGCATGATGCTGAGCTTCGCCGCCTATGCCGGCGCGGTGCTCTGGGCCTTCGCCGCGCGCAGCGCCTGGCGCGCCTGGGCCGGCCTGCTGCTGCCGGCCCTGCTGCTGGCGGCGGCAAGCTGGGTGGGGCGGCCGGCATGAAGCAGGGCTTCCGGCAATGCATGGCCTGGCTGCACACCTGGGCGGGGCTGATCCCGGGCTGGATCCTCTTCGCCGTCTTCCTCACCGGCACGGCCAGCTACTATCGCGGCGAGATCTCCGCCTGGATGCGCCCTGACCTCCGCTTCGAGGGCAGCGCGCCGGAGGCCACGACGCTGGCGGTGCGGGAGCTGCAGCGGATCGCGCCCGATGCCGTCTCCTGGTTGATCGGCGTGCCGACCGCGGCCGACCCGCTGATCCGCCTCTACTGGCGGCCGAAGCAGGAGCGCCGCTTCCGCGACGCCATCCTGGACCCCGCGACCGGCCGGGTGGCGGAGCGGGGCGAGAGCAAGGGCGGCGAGTTCTTCTACCGCTTCCATTTCGAGCTGCACCTGCCGCCCATCTGGGGCCGCTGGATCGTCGGCGCCTGCGCCATGGCGATGCTCGTCGCCATCCTCAGCGGCGTCATCACCCATCGGCGCATCTTCGCCGATTTCTTCACCTTCCGCCCCGGCAAAGCGGCCGGACGGTCCTGGCTGGACGCGCACAACGCGCTCGCCGTGCTGGCGCTGCCCTACCACCTGGTGATCACCTATACCGGTCTCATCACCCTGATGACGATGTACATGCCCTGGGGCGTGCAGCTCGCCTACAAGGGCAATCAGCAGGCCTTCCTGGCCGAGGCGCTGGCCTTCACCGCGCCGCCCCGGCCCGCCGGGCAGCCGGCGCCGCTCACGGACATGGCGCCACTGCTGGCGACGGCGCTGGAGCGCTGGCCGGAAGCGGGGGTGCGGCGCATCTCCGTGCAATGGCCGGGCGATGCCAACGCCACCATCATCCTCAGCCGCGGCGACGGGCCGGAGCTGGCGATCCGGCGGCGGGAGCTGGTCTTCGCCGGCAGCAGCGGGGAGCTGCGCGACGCCACCGGCCGCGACGCCCCGGCGGTGCTGACCGCGGGCACCGCGCTGCGCCTGCATTTCGGCCGCTTCGAAGGGCCGGTGCTGCGCGGCCTCTTCCTGCTCTCCGGCCTCGCCGGCACCGCCATGGTCGGCACCGGCCTCGTCCTCTGGGCGGCGAAGCGGGCGCCGAAGGGCGCGGCGCGGCGCGGCTTCGGCCTGCGGCTGGTGGAGGCGCTGAACATGGGCACCGTTTTCGGCCTGCCGCTCGCCATGCTCGGCTTCTTCTGGGCCAACCGGCTGCTGCCCGCCGCCCTGCCGCTGCGGGCGGAGTGGGAGATCCGCGTCTTCTTCGCCCTCTGGCTGCTCGCCTACCTGCATGCGGCGCTGCGGCCGGGGCGGCGCGGCTGGGCGGAGCAGGCGGGGGTGGCCGCCCTGCTCGGCCTCCTCCTGCCGGTGCTGAACCTGCTGACGACGCATCATCATCTGGGTGTCACCCTGCCGGCAGGCGACTGGCTGCTGGCCGGGATGGATCTCGGCCTCGCCGGCTTCGGCCTCGCCTTCGCCCTGGCGGCGCTGAAGCTGTGGCGGGCGCCGCAGCGCGCCGCGGTGCCGCTCGGCCGGATGCGGGCGGAGGGCGCGTGATGGCGGCGCTGGCCCTCGGCCTGGCCTATGCCGGCTTCCTGCTGCTGTCCCTGGCCATGGACCGGCATCATCGGGAGCTGCTGGGCGGCGCCCCGCCGCGGGTGCGGCGCCTGGCCTGCCGCCTGGGCGGGGCGGCGTCGCTTGGCCTGTCCATCCTGCCCTGCTTCGCCCTCTGGGGCTGGTCCATCGGGCCGGTGGCCTGGTGCGGCGTGTTGACCCTGGCCGCCTTCGGGCTGGTGGCGCTGCTGGCCTTCGCGCCGCGCGCCGCGCTGCTGCTGGCGCCCCTGCTGCCCGCGGTGGGCTTCACCGCCTGGTTCGGACTGGATTGAGGAAGGGAACGCGATGACCCGATGGATGCCCCTTGCCGCCCTGCTGCTGGCGGCCTCCGCCCCCGCCATGGCGCATCAGCTCTGGCTGGAGCGCGACGGCCAGACCGCCCGCGCCTATTTCGGCGAGCCGGTGGAGAATCAGCGGGAGAAGACGGGCGGGCTGCTGGATCGCATCCCGGGCCCGCGCCTCTTCGCCGCCGACCTCGCCGCCACCCTGCCGCTGACCCGCGCCGCCGACCATTTCAGCGCCGCGCTGCCGGCCGGCACCGGCGATGTCCGGCTGGTGGAGGACGGCCTGCCGCCCTTCGGGAGGGAGGAGAAGACCAGGACCGTCATGCTGGCGCGGGAGGGCCGCAGCGAGACCCGTCACGCCCTGGATCTGGAACTGGTCCCCGTCGCCGCCGGCGGCAATGAGTTCACCCTGCTGCTGCGCGGCCAGCCTTTGCCGCGGGCGGAGGTGACGCTGGTCGCCCCGCCGCGCTGGGAGCGCAAGCTGCGCACCGATGCGCAAGGGCGCGTCCGCTTCGAGACGCCCTGGGCCGGCCGCTACGTGGCCGAGGCGATCCACACCGAGGCGACGCCGGGCGGCAGTGGCGAGGGCGCCTATGCCCGGCTGCGCTATGTCTCCACCCTCTCCTTCATCGCCGAGGGCGGCATTCCCTGGACGGAGCGGTAACGGCCAGCGACGCGCCAACGGCGCCGAGCGGGGCCATACCCTCTCGGGCCAAAAAGGTCTTCGGCAAACCCAAGGGTTCCAAGGGCCTTTCGGCCCTTGGTGGGGGAGTTCGAGGGGGCAAAGCCCCCTCATGCCGGCCATCTCCGCTGCCCGCCTGGTCTCCCGCCCTCCACGGCGGGGAAGGCGGTCAGGCCGCCGAGGGCGGCGCTGCCACCAGCGTCTTCTGGCCTTCCTCGCGCAGCTTCGCCGCCGCCTCGTCATACAGGAAGGGCAGCGTCGCGTAGCGAAGGCCGCGCGTTACCGGCCGCGCCTCATGCAGCAGGGAGCAGGAGAAGACGCAGGCCCCGCCCAGCGGCGGCCGGTAGCGGCGCGGCCCGAATTCCGGGAACCACAGCTCCCCGCCCTCGAACGCGTCGTTCAGGTTGATCGTCACCGCGAAGCGCCGGTGCGCCGTGCCCGGGGTGGTGTTGTCCCGATGGGCACGGAAATGCCCGCCCTCGGCGCCGTCATAGCAGGCGACGATGTAGCGCTCGATGCGCGTCGGGTTGAACTGGAAGGCCTTGCGCATCTCCGGCGCCAGGCGGCGCACCAGCCGCTCCCGGAGCCCCGCCTGCAGCGCCGGATCCTGGATCTGGCAGTCCCGCCGGCGCTTGGTGGCGGGGTCGTGCACGCCGACCGTCCGGCCCTCCCGCTCCACCATGAAGCCGCTCTGCTCGCCGCCCTCGGCGTCGTAGACGGCGATGAGCTCGGCGCAGAATTCGGGCTCGAGCACCCGGGGCAGCAGCAGCACGGGGGCGGGGACTTCCTGCCCGGCGTGCAGTTCCGGCGGCGGCAGGCGCCGCAGCATCTCCAGCAGCGCCGGCACCTGCTCCAGCGGCGCGGTGGCGATGACGCGCAGCAGCGGGTCCAGCAGCATGGCGGCCGGGCCGTAGCGCAGGGCGCCGGAGCCGGGGACCGGCCGGGCCACGCCATAGCGGCGGCTGACCGCCATCTCCCGATCCTGCAGCACGCGCAGGCCGGGCAGCCGGTCCGTCGCCTGGTCCGCCGGATCGACGCTGAGGAGGAAGGCGGTGGCGCGCCGGTCGTCCAGCAGCCCCTCTGCCTGCGCCGCCAGGATCGCCGGCAGGGCGGCGGCGGCGGCCGGGGTGCCGGCCGGGCCGGGGAAGACCACCAGCACGTAGCGCCCGGCGGCGCTGGCGAAATTGTAGCGCGGATTGCCGGCGGCGGGGGCGAAGAACCAGGGCGCCGGGTCGCCCGGGGTCAGGCGCGGGGGAATGGGCGGCATGGGGAAACCTGCGACATCATCGCGGTTTCCTTTAGCGCCCGATTCTTACTCGTTTCAGCGCGCTGACCATACGGTGCTGCGAACCGAGGCGGCGGTGATCAGCCCATAGGCCGAGATGCCGAAGGCGACGGCGATGAACTGTCCCTCCAACCCCCAGCCCAGCCCCTCCGAGAGCACCCAGCCGCCCCCCACCGCGATGACGATGCGGGAGCAGGCGGCCACCGCCGGCCAGCGCATCCGCCCCGCCCCCATGGAGGCGAAGTAGAGCGCCATGCCGACGCCGAAGCCGGGCAGGGCCGGGCCGATCAGCGCGATCGCCGTAGCGGCGATGGCGGCCACCGCCGGGTCGCTGGCGAAGAAGCGGGCGGTGGGGCCGGGGAGGAGGGAGACGAAGAGCCCGACCGAGGCGGTGACGCCGAGGGCGAGCAGCCCGCCCGCCCAGGCGATGCGCCGCGCCTCCGGCCAGTTGCCCGCCCCCACGGCCCGCCCCACCAGCGCCGTCAGCGCCGAGCCGACCCCAAAGGCGAGCGGCACCATGAGGAATTCCAGCCGCGCCGAGACGCCATAGGCAGCGACCGCCGCCGCCCCGTGCCGGGCAATGGCGGCGGTGACCAGGATGGTGGTGAGGTTGGCGATGGCCGACATGATGCAGGCCACCAGCCCGACCGCCAGGATGCGCTTGAAGAGAGCGGCCTGCAGCTTCACCCGCAGGGTCGGCACGAAGCCCGCCCCGCCCCGCAGCACCACCGCCGCCATGCCGAGGGCCGCGAGCGCCATCGCCACGGCGAAGGCGAGGCCGGCGCCGGGCAGGCCCATCCCCGCCGGCTCCATCAGCGCCCAGGCGAGCGGCGGGTAGCCCAGCCAGCCGAGGATGAGGACGCGGGAGGCGAGGGCATGCCGCCCCCCGCCGCGCAGCACGGAGGCCAGGGTATTGGCCAGCCAGGCCGGTACGGCGCCGGCGCCGAACAGCCAGGCGCAGTAGCCGGCCGCCGCGGCCGCCGCTTCCGACCCGCCGATCCAGCCAAGGATGGTGCGCGGAAACCCGGCCAGCGCCACGGCAAACACCAGGGCGAAGCCCAGCGCGATGACCACGGCATGCAGCACCAGCGCCGAGGCGTCCTCCCGCTTCCCGGCGCCGAGCGCGCGGGCGATGGCGGAGACCACCCCGCCCCCCATGGCGCCGGCCGACATCTGCTGCAGCAGCAGGGCGAAGGGCAGCACCACCGCCCAGCCGGCCAGCGCGGCCGTGCCCTGGCGCGCCGCCAGCACCGGCTCCACCAGCTGGCAGAGGGATTGCAGCACGGCGACCAGGGTGGTGGGCGCGGCCAGCGCCAGCACCCGCCGCATCAGCCCGCCCCAGGGGGTATGGGGATGCGCCTGGGCCTGCGGGGCGAGCCTTGGGGCGGCGAGGCTATCGGCCATCTTGCGGGGTCTCTCCGAAACGGGCGCGGGTGGCGCGGCCGGCGCCGGGGCCGGGCAGCACGCGGATATCCTCCGGCCGCAGCGGGGTACCGGCGGCGGAGAGCACGGGGGGCGCGACGACGGGGCGGCCGGTCGCCGCTTCCTCCAGCATCACGGGCGGGCCCTCCGGCCCGGTCATCCAGCGGTCGGCCCAGGCCTTCAGGGCGAGATAGGCGGGGAAGAAGTCGCGGCCCTTCTCGGTCAGCCGGTATTCGTGCCGGGCGCCGGGGCCCCTCGAGGCACAAAGGGGGGTCTTCTCCAGCAGCCCATGCTCCGTGAGCTGGCGCAGCCGGGCGGAGAGGATGTTCGGGGCGATGCCGAGGTTGCGCTCGAATTCGTCGAAGCGGGTGGTGCCGTAGAAGGCCTCCCGCAGCACCAGCATGGCCCAGCGCTCCCCCAGCACGGCCATGGAGCGGGCGACGGGGCAGCGCATGCGGGAGAAGTCGATGCGGCTCATGCGTCTCCTCCTCTTCAGCTTGCATCACGCAAGCATTTTTGCTTGCACCATGCAAGCTATCGCTGGCCGTTGTCGCGCTGCCCTCCCGTTCGAACCTGCCGACCTAAGGGTTCCAAGCGCCTTTCGGCCCTTGGCGGGGAGGGTCCGAGAGGGGCAGCGCCCCTCTCAATGCCGCCCCAGGGTGCTACACCGCGCTTGCGCCGCGCCCGGGCCGACACATCTCCGGGGCCAGTGTCGGGAGCATGCGGATGCAGCGGGTCGCGGTGGTGCTGTTCAATCTCGGGGGGCCGGACTCGCCGGAGGCGATCCAACCCTTCCTCGAGAACCTCTTCACCGACCCGGCCATCCTCCGCGTGCCGGGCTTCCTCCGCCCCTGGCTCGGCCGCTTCATCGCCCGGCGCCGCACCCGCGCCGCCACCGAGAACTACGCCATCCTCGGCGGCCGCTCCCCGCTGCTGGACATCACGGAACGCCAGGCGAGGGCGCTGGAGGCGGCCCTGGAAGGGCAGGAAGCGGCGTATCGCTGCTTCATCGCCATGCGCTACTGGCACCCCTTCGCCGAGGCGGCGGCGCGGGAGGTGGCGGCCTGGCGCCCGGACCAGGTGCTGCTGCTGCCGCTCTACCCGCAATACTCCACCACCACCACCGGCAGCAGCGTGCTGGACTGGCAGCAGGCCGCGCGGCAGGCGGGGCTGGATGTCCCGACCACCACGCTCTGCTGCTACCACTCCCACCCCGGCTTCGTGGCGGCCACCGCGGCCCCGCTCCGCCGCACCTATGAGGAAGCCAGGGCGAAGCTGCCGGCGGGGGTGACGCTGCGGGTCCTCTTCTCCGCCCATGGCCTGCCGGAGAGCATCGTGAAGGCGGGCGACCCCTATCAATGGCAGGTGGAGCGGAGCGTCGCGGCAGTGGTGGAGCAGCTCGGCATCCCCGGGCTGGACCACGGCATCTGCTACCAGTCCCGCGTCACGCCGCAGAAATGGATCGGGCCGAGCACGGAGCAGGCGCTGGAACAGGCCGCGCGGGACAAGGTGGCGGTGCTGGTCTGCCCCATCGCCTTCGTCTCGGAGCATTCCGAGACCCTGGTGGAGCTGGATGTGGAGTACCGGGAACTGGCGGAGAAGCTGCACATCCCCGGCTATTTCCGGGCGCCGACGCAGAATGACGATCCCGGCTTCATTGCCGCGCTGCGCGACCTGGTGCTGGGCGCGATGGGCAGCGGCCGGGCGCTCGCCAGCTTCGCCGGCGGGCGGCAATGCCCGAAGCCCTGCACTGACTGCCCGCATGCCAGGACTGCCCAGCCGGCCCGGCAGGTGGCGGCGTGAGGCGTCCTCCGGCCGCCGTGCTGTTCGATTGCGACGGCGTGCTGGCGGATAGCGAGGGGCTTTCCAGCCGCGTGGTGGCTGAGGCCCTGGCCGAGCGCGGCTGGCGCATCTCCCCGGCGGAATGCCAGGAGGTGTTCCTTGGCATGTCCATCACCGCCATGCTGCCGGTGATCGAGGCGCGGGTTGGCCCCCTGCCGGAGGGCTGGACGCTTGGGATCGCGCAGCGGATCAGCCAGGCGGTCGAATCCTCGCTGGAGCCGATCCCGGGCGCCCTGGCGGCTGTCGCCGCGGTGGCGGAAGCGGGCCTGCCTATGGCGGTCGCCTCCAACTCCACCGCCGCGGAGCTGCGGGTGAAGCTCATCCGGCTGGGGCTGGCCGAGGCGTTCGGCCCGCGCGTCTTCAGTTTCGAGGACGTGCCCCGCCCCAAGCCGGCGCCCGACATCTACCTGGCCGCCGCCGCGTCCTGCGGCGCCGCGCCCGAGGCGTGCGTGGTGGTGGAGGACAGTCTGCTCGGCGCCCGCGCCGGCATCGCCGCCGGCTGCCGCGTGCTGGGCTTCGCGCGCGAGACCGATGCCGGCGTCCTGGCCGCGGTCGGGGCCGAGCCCTTCCGCGACATGGCGGAACTGGCCGGCCTGCTTGGCCTTGAGCCGTGATGCTGCCATGGGACGGCGGTTGCGATGCATGGTTTCCAAAGGCCCTTCGGCCTCTGGTGGGGTGGTCCGGGAGGGGCAAGGCCCCTCCCGGGATGGTGTTGGGAGAGGCTGATGCGCCCTTGTGTCCTTCTGCTGGTTGCGGCGCTGCTCGCCGCCTTCGCGGACCCACCGCCGGAGGAGCGCGTCGTCCCTGGCGGCCGCTCCGGCTGGGCCACGGACGGGGCGGGCGGCTGCTGGCTTTGGGTCGGGGGCTTGCCGGGCGGCGCCAGCGACATCCGCGCCAGCTGGTCCGGCCCCTGCCCCTCGGGCCCCGCCGAGGGCACCGGCCGGTCCCTCATCACCTGGCGGGTCGGCGGCCAGGACCGTTCCATGGCCTATGAGGGCCCGCTGGTGCACGGCAAGGCCGAGGGGCGTGGCAAGCTCAACCACTATGAAGGCGGGGAGCTGACGGTGGTGGAGGAGGGCGAGTACCGCAACGACCATCTGGTCGAGGGCAGGCTGGAGATCCAGCGCCAGGGCCTGACCTATGAGGGCCGGATGCGCGCCGGCCATCCGCATGGCCAGGGTAGGTTGACCCTGCGCGGCCAGGTCTTCGAGGGCGAGTGGGAGAATGGCTGCCTGCCCTTCCGCGGCGCCTGGGTGGCCTTCACCCGCCCCGCCGCGAGCTGCCAGGGGCAGGACACGTGACCATCGACTGGCTGGCGCCCGCCTACCCCTGGGTGAAGGCGGCGCACCTCATCGCCGTCATCGCCTGGATGGCCGGCCTGCTCTACCTGCCGCGGCTCTTCGTGAACCATTACCGCGCCGCCCCCGGCTCGGCGGAGGCGGCGATGCTGGAGGGGATGGAGCGCCGCCTGCTGCGCGCCATCATGAACCCCGCCATGATCGCCGTCTGGCTGCTGGGGCTGACCCTGGTGCTGACGCCGGGCGTGCTGGATTGGCGGGCCGGCTGGTGGCACACCAAGCTGCTCTGCGTGCTGCTGATGACCGGCTTCCACCACCATCTCAGCGCCAACCGCAAGCGCCTGGCGCGGGAGGAGCGGCGGCATTCCGAACGCTATTGGCGGGTGGCGAATGAGGTGCCGACCCTGCTGATGATCGTCATCGTCGTCATGGTGATCGTCAAACCCTTCTGAGGAATGCCCCGCAACGCCGCCGCACGGCCTGGGCGGGACCCCGGCGGCGCCGGATTGTCCGAGGCCTCGCACACCCTCCGCGCCCAGGCCGCGGGAGGACGGGTGGGCCCGGCAGGCGGCGGGCACTTCCAGCCCCTGTTGTGCCGCGGTCTTGACACGACACATGAAGATCGCCAGTTGACGTGGGGCGGGGCGATCCCTAGGTTCGCGCCGCTCACGGGCCTGCCGGCGTCCTCCGCCGCGCCGGCTCACCTCCCTCCCTCCTCCTCGGGACATTCGTCCTCCCCAGCTCCGGCCGTGCCCCGTCAGGGATGGGTCCGAGTCAAGGCTCAGGCGAAACGGCCGGGGGAGCCCGCGAGTCCTTCGCGCGGCACCCGGCTCCTTCGGGACGGTCCCGGTCCCCTCGCATCCGGACGCAGTGCGCCATGCATCTTTCCGACCTCAAGGCCAAGACTCCCGCGGACCTCCTCTCCTTTGCCGAGGAGTTGCAGATCGAGAACGCGTCCTCCCTGCGCAAGCAGGACATGATGTTCGCGATCCTCAAGCAACTCGCCGACAATGACCAGGCGATCTACGGCGAGGGCACGCTCGAGATCCTGCCGGACGGCTTCGGCTTCCTCCGCTCCCCGCAGGCGAATTTCCTCCCCGGGCCGGACGACATCTACATCTCCCCCGCCCAGGTGCGCCGCTTCGGCCTGCGCACCGGCGACACGGTGGAGGGCCAGATCCGCGCCCCGAAGGATGGCGAGCGCTACTTCGCCCTCCTCAAGGTCAACGCGATCAACTTCGAGCCGCCGGAAGCCCTGCGGCACCGCATCAACTTCGACAACCTGACGCCGCTCTACCCGAACCGGCGGCTGAAGATGGAGAACCCCGAGGTCGAGAGCGTCGGCAAGGGGCCCACCAAGGACAACACCCACCGCGTCATCGACCTCATCGCCCCGATCGGCATGGGCCAGCGCGCGCTGATCGTGGCGCCGCCGCGCACCGGCAAGACGGTGATGCTGCAGAACATCGCCAAGAGCATCACCGCCAACAACCCCGACGTCTTCCTGATGGTGCTGCTGATCGACGAGCGGCCCGAGGAAGTCACCGACATGGCCCGCACCGTCCGCGGCGAGGTCGTGGCCTCCACCTTCGACGAGCCGGCCACCCGCCACGTGCAGGTGACGGAGATGGTGCTGGAGAAGGCCAAGCGCCTGGTCGAGCACAAGCGGGACGTGGTGATCCTGCTGGATTCCATCACCCGCCTCGGCCGCGCCTACAACTCCGTCGTCCCCTCCTCGGGCAAGGTGCTGACCGGCGGCGTGGACGCCAATGCGCTGCAGCGGCCGAAGCGCTTCTTCGGCGCGGCGCGCAACATCGAGGAAGGCGGGTCGCTGACCATCATCGCCACCGCGCTGATCGACACCGGCAGCCGCATGGACGAGGTGATCTTCGAGGAGTTCAAGGGCACCGGTAACAGCGAGATCGTGCTGGACCGCAAGCTCTCCGACAAGCGCACCTTCCCGGCGATCGACATCACCAAGAGCGGCACCCGCAAGGAGGAGCTGCTGGTGGACCGCGCGACGCTGGCCAAGATGTGGGTGCTGCGCCGCATCCTGAACCCGATGGGCACCCAGGACGCGATGGAATTCCTGCTGGACAAGCTGAAGTACAGCAAGACCAACCAGGACTTCTTCGACGCGATGAACACCTAGAGCAGATCGCCGTAGGGGGGTATCGCCCGAAGGCGTGAATCTGCTCTGCAAACAAAGGCTTAGAGCGTGCTGCGGTCGCTTGCGCTCACGCAGCATGCTCCAGGCCGTTGTTTTGCGAGCATCTTCACGCGTTCAGATGATTCCATCTGAACGCGATCTGCTCTGATCCATTCCCCAGGACGTTGCTGCGCAACGCCGTGGAGCCCGGAGTCCCTCTGGGATCGGTGCCTCGCACAGCCTGCCGCGGCAAAGCCGCGGCAGGGCAACGGGCGGTGGCACATCTGGCGGGGCGCGAAAGGCCCGGCTTGAGCGGAGCGCCCGGCCCGGTGCGCCCTACCCCGCGACCCGCAGCTCCTCCCGCAGCCGCTGCTGGTCCCCGGGGCAGATCCGTGCCAAGCGCTGATACTCGGCCTCGGTGTCGATCCGCCGGTGTTCCGCCTCGCGCGCCCGGCGCATGGCGGCGAGGGAGGGCTCCAGCGCCCGCCGCAGCCCCTGCTGCAACGCGTCCATCGCCTCCTCCAGCGTCTGGCCCCGCCCTTCGGCCCGGGCCGCCCAGGCGGTTGCCGCACCGCGCGCCTTCTCCGCCGCCACCCGCAGGCTGCGGCGGTTCACCGCCACATGCCGGCGTTCATGCGCCAGCACCTCGCGGTACAGGCAGCCTCCCTCCGGCAGCTCCCGCGCGATCCGCACCAGATGCTCGGTCTGCACCAGGGTCAGGGCGATGCGCGCCGGCACGACGCAGACCTGCCCCGCCCCCTCCCGGTAGCGCGTCTCTATCTCGCTCTGCCACTCGACGCGGGAGGTGGTGAGGCCAAGATGCCGCAGCGTCTCCCGCTGCTGCTGCCCGCTCTCGGCATGCAGGGCGGCGATGTCCAGCTCATGCCCCAGCACCGGCTCGGGGTCCACCACCGCCAGGGTCAGCCGCGGCGTGACGCGCGGGCAGAGCTGCGCCAGCGCCGTCCCCGGCCCCAGCACCAGCCCGAGCAGCGCGAGAAGAACGGCCCGTCTTATAGCCATCCCTTCCGCTTGAAATAGAGCACGGGCACCACCGCCGAGATCACCATCATGATCAGCGCCATCGGGTAGCCCTCGACCCATTTCAGCTCCGGCATGTACTCGAAATTCATGCCGTAGATGCTGGCGATGAGGGTGGGCGGCATCAGCGCCACGCTGGCCACGGTGAAGGTCTTGATGATCGCATTCTGCTCGACATTGATGATGCCGAGCACGGCATCCAACAGGAAATTCGCCTTGCTGTTGAGGAAATTCGCGTGCTCGACCAGGGAGCGCACATCCCGCACCAGGGATTTGATCAGCGCCTGGTTCTCCTTCCGCACCGCCGTCGCCTTCTCCGCCCCCACGAAGGTGAGGATGCGGGAGAGGCCGAGCAGCGTCTCATTCGCCCGCGTCGTCACCTCCCCCACTTGGCCGAGGGTGATGAGGGCGCCCTTCAGGTCGGCATCCTTGGTGGTGGCCTTCACCTGGGCGCGGGCGGTACGGAAGGCCGCCTGGCTGGCGCGGTCCATATCGGCGCCGACCCGTTCCAGGATATCCGCCAGCCGGTCCACCACCTGCTCGAACAGGTGGAACATCACCGCATCCGGCGTGCCGAGCAGCGTCGCCGGGGAGCGCTGGCAGCGGGCGCTGAACACCGCGAAGGCCTTGGGCGTGGCGTAGCGCACCGTGACCAGATGCGCGTTGCCCAGCACGAAGGTGATGGCGGTGGAGCCCAGCTCCCCGCCCTCCACCCCATAGAGGAAGGGGGCGGTGAGGAAGAGCGCGTCGTCTTCCTTGTAGAGGCGGGAGGAGCTCTCGATCTCCTGCATCTCTTCCCGCGTCGGGATTTCCAGCCGCAGCGCGGACTGGACCAGGCGTTCCTCCTCCGGCGTCGGGGTCAGCAGGTCGATCCAGATGGCCTGGCGCAGCGCCGCTTCGTCCTGGGCGCCATCGCGCACCATCAGGTGCCCGGCTTCGAGGGTGTAGGTGGTCAACATGCGCATCTCCCGGCCGGTACGGGGCAGGCGGCTTCTAAAACAGATTGCGGCGGAGCGCGAGCCGCCCCGGGCGGGACTCCCCACCACGAACACGCGGGCAGCCGGCCCGGCACTGGCTGGCCGCCGCGCCTGTAGCTTTCCCGCTGCCATCTGTCACCCGTGGCCGCCGGATGCGCGGCGCCCGCGAATGAAGGCAGGGCCTGGGACGCCTTCTCCCCTGCCAGGGCCTAGCGGGGCGGGCTCCCCGCCGGCAGGCCGAATCGTCGCGCCACTTCCGGAAAATCCACCGCTTCCGGGTGCCGCCCCGCGGGCTGCGTCCCATCTGCCGCCCGCACGAGCTGACAGGTCTGCAGCCCGGCGGCCCTGGCCGCATCCAGCTCCTCCGCCACGTCGGAGAGAAACAGCATCTCCGCCGGCGCCGTCCGCAACTCGGCGGCGATGGCGGCGTAGCTCGCCGCCTCGCGCTTCGCGCCGATCCGCGTGTCGAAGAAGCCGGAGAGCAGCGGGGTCAGGTCCCCTGCCTCGGAATGCCCGAACAGGTCCCGCTGCGCGGCGACCGAGCCGGAGGAATAGATCGCCAGCCGCACCCCGCCCGCCGCCCAGGCGCGCAGGCAGGCGGCGACATCCGGCCAGAGATGCCCCTGCAGCCGGCCATCCGCATAGCCCTGGTGCCAGATCAGCCCCTGCAGCGCCTTCAGCGGCGTCACCTTGGCGTCCGCCGCCATCCAGGCCCGCAACGCCTCCGCCGGCTGCTGCCCGGGCGCCAGCGCGCGCACCTCGGCGAGGATCGCCTGCACCTCCGGCCGCTCGCCATGCGCGGCGAGGAACCCCTCCAGCGCCGTCTCGGCGAAGGGAAACAGCCGATCCTTCACGAAGGCGATGCTGGTCGTGGTGCCTTCGATATCCATCAGCACGACCTTGACGGCGCCGGCCCGGCTCACGTCCCGCTCCTCGCCGGCGCTGCGGCGCTCCGCGACCGGGCCCGGCACGGCGTCACGGCCAAGGCCTCAGGCCACAACGGGGAAGCGCTGCGCCATGTCCGTGCCGGTGAACTGCGCCACCCAGCCGGCGGGGTCGGTGAAGACCCTGAGCGCGGTGAAATAGGGCTTCTCGCCGGCATCGAACCAGTGGCGGGTGCCGGCCGGCACGCTCAGCAGGTCGCCCTGCTCGCAATGCGCATCCCACACCTTGCCGTCCACATGCAGGACGAAATCGCCGCTGCCGCGGACGAAGAAGCGCACCTCGTCCTCGGCGTGGATGTGTTCGTTGAGGAATTTCTCGCGCATCGCCGCGGCCTGCGGGTGGTCCGGCGTCAGGCTCACCACATCGGCGGAGCCCGCGCCGGTCTCGCCCATCAGCTTGTCGAGCCAGGGGCGGTAGGCGGCGAGGATGGCGTCGTTGTCGGCCCCCTCCGGCACCGCCACGCCCTCCCAGCGCTCGAAGCGCACGCCGATCTTGCCGAGCGCCTTGGCGATCTCGGCGGGGTCCTCGGTCCGGGTGATCTCGGCGCCGCTCGCGGCGTCCCACACGGTCAGACGGCTCATCGTGCGATCCTCCGTTGCTCCAGCTCGCAGGCCAGCATGAATTCCAGCGCCTCCAGCCGGGTCAGCGCGCCCGGCATGTCGGCGGCCCAGACATAGACGCCATGGCCGCGGATGACATAGCCCGGCACCACGCCGCCGGGTTGCCCCGCCGCCTCCCGCCAGCGCGCCTCGACGACGCCTTGCAGGCGGGGAATGTCCTGGTCGTTCGCCACCACCGGCAGGTCGATCGCCGCCTCATGCGTCGGCAGGCCGGGGAAGGCCTTCAGCAGCTCATACCCCGCCAGCCGGATGGCGTCGCCACTCACGCGGGACAGCACGGTGGCGGCGGGGGAGTGGCCATGCAGCACCGCGCCGGCCTCGGGGAAGCGGCGGTAGATGCCGCAATGCAGCCCGGTCTCGGCCGAGGCGCGATCCCCGGGTGTCAGCGGCCGCCCTTCGGCATCGACCAGGATGACGCCGGAGCTGTCCAGGAAGCCCTTATGCCCGCCGGAGCGGGTGATCGCGATCCCGGTCGCGGAGAGGCGGATGGAGATGTTGCCGGCGGTGGCCGGCACCCAGCCGAACCGGTCCATCCGCCGCCCGGCCGCGATGATCGCCTCGGTGGCGGCGGTCAGGCTCTCCGCCACGGCGCCCGGGCGTGCCCGGGCCAGCATCTCGGCCATGGCGGATCAGCGCCCCGGCGGTGGCAGGGCCCGATGCCCCGGGCCGCCCAGGGCCGCGGCGCACCGGGCCGGGTGCATCAGGCGGCGGGCCGGCTGGTGGAGGCGTGGCTCTGGGCCTGCTGGCCGGCGGCCGGGCCCTGGATGCTGCCGGCCGGCGGCTGCGCCGCGGGCGGCGCGGATTCGGCCAGCGAGGCGTCATCCTCCTCCTTCATGTTCTTCTTGAAGGATTTGATGCCGGTGGCGAGGTCGCCCATCAGGGTGCTGATCTTGCCGCTGCCGAAGAGCAGCAGGACGACCAGCAGCACGATGAGCCAGTGCCAGATGCTGAAGGAACCCATGTGACGCCCCGATGAATCTTGTCTCTGTTGCCCGGCCGGCCCCCTGGCACAGCGGCTTCCCCTGCGGGCAGCCTCCCTGGCCAGCCATGGCCGCCGGGACAGTAGTGCCCCGGCCGGGCCGGCGCAAACAAGGAGATGGTCCGGGCGAGGGCCCGGCGCAACGGGGTAGGGGCGGAAAGCCGCCGCAGGGGCGGCGAAAGGCGCCGCGGTGCCGGCGGAAGCGTGACGGCGCCCGGGCGTTCGCGCCTGTGAGGCGCCGCGGCCGCGGATGACGGCGCCGTTCCGGCCGTGCACGGCGCTGGCCTGGCATGGCTCGCCGGCCGCTCCCCATGGGGTCGGCCGTGGCGCGGATCTGCCCTCGTCGCGGTGGAAATGCCGCCGTAAATACCATTTCTTAGCGTGAATTGATCGGCGAATGGCGCCCCGGGACTGTGCCCGGCCTTTCGCGCGCTTTCGCCATTGCCATTCAGATGATTGTATTTGCAGGGAAAAATTGACAAGGCGCCGCCCCCTTTCCAGCCCGCCCTGCCGTCACCAAATCACGCTTGGGACCGATAAAACCGATATTGACTCGTGCGATTGTTGGTAGTTGAATATCCCTGTCACCGCCGCATCCCGCGGCGGAACCGCGGAGTTTGAATCATGCAGCTTGCGCCGCGTCACCAAGAGCTAAAGCGCAGCCCCCTGATGTTCGGGCCCGCGCTGCTTCCCGCGCCCTGTCGCTGTCCGGGCTGACCGCCCGACCGACCCGCGCCGCACGCCACCCTTCATCCCGGTCCTCGCCCCGCGAGGGTCGCAGGGGAAAGCCATGTCCGCCCATCTCGCCGCCGCGTTGCCCGCGGCCGCCACCGCGCTGCCCTTCCGGCCGCTGCATCCCGAATTCGGGCTGGAGCTCTACGGCCTCGACCTCGCCGCCCCGCAGCCGGAGGCGGTGCTGGACCGCCTCGTCGCCGCCCTGGCCGAGCACCAGCTCCTGCTGCTGCGCGACCAGGCGCTGAGCCCGGCGCAGCTCGCCGCCCTCGCCGCCCGCCTCGCCCACGCCCCCCGCGCCCTGCCCACGGCGCTGGCCGCGCCCGGCGACCTCGCCGGCTGGGCCTTCGACCCGCTCTCCCCGCGCCGCCCGGCCCGGGTGCAGGCGCTCTTCGCCGCCGCGCCGCCGGCGCCCGGCCTCACTGGCCTCTTCGCCAGCCAGATCGCCGCCCTGGCCGGGCTGAACCCCTGGCTCGCCTACCATGTCGCGTATCTGGAGGCGGCGACCCCGGCCGGGCCGCTGCCGCTGGTGCAGGCGGATGCCGCCGGCCATCGCCGCGCCCTCTTCCTGCCGCCGGAGGCCACCGCCCTGGCCGGCCTGCCGGCGGCGGAGGCCGCTGCGCTGCTGCCCCGGCTGCGCGCCGCCGCCACCGCCCCGGCCATCACCTGGCGCCACGGCTTCCGCCAGGGCGACCTGCTGCTGTGGGACGGCCACGCTCTGCTGCACCGGTTGGCGCCGGGCCAGGCGGGCGCCCAGGCGCCGCTGCTGCGCGCCGCCGCCGCGCCGGAAGCGCCGCTCGGCGCCGCCGCCGCCACCACCCCCTACCTGATCGCCGGCTGAGGCCCATCCCATGCCTCGGCTGAGCCCCGCGATCCGCCCGATTGGGGCGGATGGGCCGTCCCCGGACGGTTCGACTGCAGGCGCCCGTGACTGGCGCATCCTCCCGAACTCGGCCGGGGCGGCATGCCCCGGCCGCCTTTTCGCCGCCGCCGCGCCGGGACGCTGTCGGGGCTGACGCCGCGGCCGCGCGCCGCCCGCCTCGCCGCACCGCCACACACGCATTTCGCAGGAAGGATCGCCATGATCCGCTCGCAACCCATCGATATTGACGGCCGCTTCGTCGGCGTCGCCGTCCAGTCCAGCCATCGCTGGCATTTCGTCGCCGTGGAGCCCGTGCTGAGCGACCTCGACGGCGCCGGCTTCGACACGGCCGAGGATGCCGCCCGCATCGCCCGCGCCGTGCTGCGCCGCGCCCGCCAGCCCTCGCCCGCCGCGCCGCTGCCGCCGCCCCCGGCGCGCCTCCGGCCGGTGTCGTGACCGCCATGCGCTTTGCCGTGGCATGCCCAGGAGTGAGCGCATGACCGCCGACCGCGACCCGCTCGCCGGCCTTGGCGCCGTGCTGCCCGCCATCGCCGCCGCCGCCCCCTGGCATGACCGGGACGGGACGGTGCCGCGCGACTCCCTCGCCCTGCTGCATCAGGCGGGGTTTGCCGCCCTCACCGTGCCGGCCGCGCTTGGCGGCGGCGGGGCGGGGCTGCGCCTCGCCGCGGAGGCCATCGCCCGCATCGGCGCCGCCTGCCCGGCGACGGCGCTGATCCTCGCCATGCAGTATCTGAAGCAGGCCGCGCTCGCCCGCAGCCCCGCTTGGCCGGAGCCTCTCAAGCGCCAGCTCGGGCGGGAGGCGGTGGAGGAAGGCGCGCTGGTGAACGCCATCCGGGTGGAGCCTGAGCTCGGCTCCCCGACCCGGGGCGGCTTGCCGGCCACCACGGCGCGGCGCAGCGCCGGCGGCTGGGTGATCTCCGGCCGCAAGCGCTACGCCACCGGCATCGGCGCGCTGCGCTGGCTGGAGGTCTTCGCCCGCACGGAGGAGGCCGCGCCGCGAATCGGCAGCTTCCTCGTCCCCGCCGGGGCCCCCGGCGTGACGGTGGTGGAAAGCTGGAACCATCTCGGCCTGCGCGGCTCCGGCAGCCATGATTTGGTGCTGGAGGCGGTGGAGATCCCCGCCGACCACGCCATCGGCCTGGCCCCGCCCGGCGGCGCCACGCTGGACCCGGTGCAGGCGGTGTGGAACGGCGTGCTGGTGCCGGCGGTCTATACCGGAATCGCCCGCGCGGCGCGGGACTGGGTGGTCCAGTTCCTCCGCAGTCGTGTCCCGAGCGGCCTCGGCGCCCCGCTGGCGACCCTGCCGCGGATGCAGGAGGCGGTGGGGCGCATCGAGGCGCTGCTCGCCGCCAATGCCCGCATCATGGAGGCATTGGCCCTGGCGACCGATGCCGGCACGCCGCCTGCGCCGGCCGAGGCCGCCGCGCTGCAGGCGGTGCTGGTGGAGAATGCGGTGCGCGCGGTGGAGGGCGCCACGCTCCTCGCCGGCAATCACGCGCATGACCGCGCCTTTCCGCTGGAGCGCCACTGGCGCGACGTGCAATGCGCCCGAATCCATGCGCCCACGGCGGATGCCGCGCATCTGGCGGCCGGCCGCGCCGCCCTGGCGGAGACTGCGGCGTGACCGGTCTCGCCTTCCGCTTCGCCCTGCTGCTCGGCGGCCTCGGTGCCGCGCTGACGGCCAGCGGGCTTGCCCGACCCAATCTGATCCTGGAGCTGCTGCAATGATCCGCCGCCGCCTGCTGCTCGGCGCCGCCCTGGCCGTGCCTGCCCTCGCCGCCGCCCGTGCCCAGGGCCCGTCGCATGGCGAGTATCCCGACCGGCCGATCCGCTACCTCTGCCCCTACCCGCCGGGCGCGACCAATGACAACGTCTCCCGCACCATGTCCCGCGCCCTCTCGCCGCGGCTTGGCGTGCCGGTGGTGGTCGAGAACAAGGCGGGCGCCGGCGGCACGGTCGGCTCGCGGCTGGTCGCGGAGGCGAAGCCGGATGGCTACACCCTGCTGAACGCCTCCGCCGGCAACCTCACCATCGCGCCGCATCTTTCCCGCGTCGGCTACGACCCGCTGCGGGACCTGGTGCCGGTGGCGCTGGCGGGGGAGGCCTACAGCCTGGTCGCCGTCAATCCGAAGCTCGGCGTTTCCACCCTGGCCGAGCTGATCGCGCTGGCGCGGCGCCGGCCGGGCTTCCTGAACTACGCCTCCTCCGGCATCGGCTCCGCCGGGCATCTGCGCGGCGCGCTGCTGATGGAGGCGGCGGGGGTCGAGGCGGTGCATGTGCCCTTCCCCGGCAGCGCCGCCGCCGCCACCAGCGTCATCACCGGCGATTGCCACCTGATCATCGACCCGATCGCGGCGCCGCATGCGGCGGAGGGGCGGCTGCAGCCCCTGGCGACCGTCGGCGCCGAGCGCTGGGAGGATTTTGCGGGGGTGCCGACCCTGATCGAGCAGGGCTTCGGCCGCGACTGGCCGGTCTCCGGCTGGTTCGGCCTCTTCGCCCCGCGCGGCACGCCGGAGCCGGTGATCGCCCGGCTGAACCGCGAGTTCAACGAGAGCCTGGCCCAGCCGGAGGTGAACGCCGCGCTGCGCCGCTTCGGCCTGAAGCCGGAGCCGATCTCGCCCGAGGAGCTCGCCCGCCGCACCGCCGCCGACCACGCCGCCATCGGCGCCACGCTGCGCCGCCTCGATATTGCCTAAGGCCATTGCCTAAGGCCGTTCGATCGCCGGAGCGCCGCGGGGCGCGCCGGCGTTAGCCAACCGGCCCGACGCCAAAGGAAGGACGCCATGACGCATCCATTGACTTTCATCGGGATGATCGCGCATCGCCCGCAATCCGAAATCCACCCGCCCCGAGGTCCGGTGGTGGATGCCGACTACATTCAGCGCTTCGCCCTGGCGCATGAGGCGGCGGGCTTCGACCGCATCCTCGTCGCCTGGGGCAGCACCAGCCCGGATGCGCTGCTGGTGGCGCAGCACGCCGCCGCGGCCGCCAAGCGCATCGGCTTCATGGTGGCGCACCGCCCGGGCTTCATCGCGCCGACCCTGGCCGCCCGGCAATTCGCCACCTTCGACCAGCTCACCGCCGGCCGTGCCGCCATCCACGTCATCAGCGGCGGCAGCAGCACCGAGCAGCGCAAGGATGGCGACTACCTCGACCATACCGAGCGCTACGCCCGGTCCGAGGAATACGTCACGCTGCTGAAGCGGCTCTGGACCAGCGATAAGCCCTTCGACCATGAAGGCCGCCACTACCGCTTCGAGGGCGGCTTCGCCGAGGTGAAGCCGCTGCAGCAGCCGCATATCCCGGTCTTCTTCGGCGGCTCCTCCGACATCGCCATCGAGATCGCCGGCCGCATCGCCGATGTCTATGCCTTCTGGGGCGAGACGCTGGACCAGGCGCGGGAGACGGTGGCGCGGGTCCGCGCCAGCGTGGCGAAGGCCGGGCGGGATCCGCAGGCGATCCGCTTCAGCATGTCCTTCCGCCCGGTGCTGGCGGCGACGGAGGCGGATGCCTGGGCGCGCGCCAACCGCATCATCGAACGCATCCGCAGCCTGCGTGCCGACGCGGTGGGCAGCGGCGGGCCGAAGCCGGAGAGCATCGGCAGCAGGCGCCTGCTGGAAGCCGCCGCCGCCGGCCCGGTGCGCGACAAGCGCCTCTGGACCGAGGTGGCGGCGGCGGTCGGCGCCGGGGCCAACACCACCGCCCTGGTCGGCACGCCGGAGCAGGTGGCGGAGAGCCTGGCGGACTACCACGCCCTCGGCATCGACACCTTCCTGATCCGCGGCTTCGACCCGCTGGAGGATGCCGTGCAGTTCGGCGCGGAGCTGCTGCCCGCGACCCGCGCCGCCATCGCCGCCCGCGGCACCGTGCCTGCGGCCGCCGAATAAGGGAGAGAGCGATGCCCACCGATCGCCGCACCCTGCTGCGCGCCGCCGGCGCCGCCGCGCTGGCCGTTCCGGCCGGCGCCATGGCGCCGCGCGCCTTCGCCCCGGACCCGGAGGCGCTGCTGCGCGACCCCTCCGCCATCTGCCGCACCGCTGCCACGGCGGGCGGCGGCGCCTATGCCGCGCCGGGGCCGCGGCGCAAGCTGAAGCTCAGCTTCAACGCGAATTCCATCTGCACCGTGGGCGCCCTCGTCGCGCAGCAGCGCGGCTTCTTCGAGCGCAACAACCTGGATGTGGAGCTGGTGAATTTCGGCGGCTCCACCGACCAGCTGCTGGAAGCCATCGCCACCGGCAAGTCGGATGCCGGCATCGGCATGGCGCTGCGTTGGCTGAAGCCGCTGGAGCAGGGCTTCGACGTCCGCATCTCCACCGCCATCCATGGCGGCTGCATGCGGCTCTTCTCCCGCAAGGGCAGCGGCATCGAGAGCGTGGCCGATTTGCGCGGCAAGACGCTTGGCGTGACCGACATGGCGGCGCCGGACAAGAATTTCTTCGGCATCGTCGCCGCCAAGCTTGGCCTCGACCCGGAGACGGACATCACCTACCGCGTCTTCCCCGCCGACCTGCTGGGCGAGGCGCTGAAGCGCGGCGATGCGCAGGCCATCACCCTGGGCGACCCCATGGCCTGGATCCTGCGCGAGCGCGACGACCTGCATGAGATCGCCAACAACCTCAGCGGCGAATATGCGGACCGCGCCTGCTGCATCCTCGGCATCCGCGGCAGCCTGCTGCGGGAGGACCGCGCGGCGGCCCGCGCCGTGACCGGCGCGCTGCTGGAGACCCAGGACTGGGTCCATGCCAATCCGGAGGAGGCGGCGGCGATCTTCCTGCCCAATGCCCGCAACACCAATGCGGCGCAGCTCGCCGCCATGCTCCGCAGCCACACCCATGGCGACCATCCGCATGGCCATGTGCTGCACGGCCAGCTTGCCGCCTATATCGAGGAGCTGAAGCTGGTGAGGGTCATCCGGCCGAACACCAATGCGCAGCGCCTGGCCACCCGCATCTATGCCGATGTGCTGAGCGAGGCGCCGGCATGAGCGCAACCACCCTCGGCGCGGGGCTGCTGGCTCCCGCGCGCCCCGCCGCCCTCTGGCCCACCGGCTGGGCGGCCGGGCTCGCCTGGATCGGTGCCGCGGCGGCGATCTCCCTGCTGCCGGATGCCGACGACCTCGGCCGCACCCAAGAGCTGGCGGCGCTGGCCGCCGGCTTCGGCGGGGTGATCCTGCTCGCCGCCATCGGCGCCTCGCTGCCCGGCCTCGCGCCGCGGCTGGCGCGGCTGCGGCAGGCGGGACCCTGGCTCATCCTCCTCGCCCTGGCGCTGCTGGCCTGGGAGCTGGCGACGGCGAAATACGAGGTGCTGCCGCGCCCCTTCTTCGCCGCGCCGCAATCCATCCTGGAGGTCTTCACCGACGACTATGCGCGCCTCGGCGAGAGCGTCTGGCGCAGCCTGCTGCTGGTCGGGCCGGGCTATGCGCTGGGCGCCCTGGTCGGCTTCCTGTTCGGCGTCGCCATGGGCTGGTCCCGGCTGGTGGGCTATTGGGCGCATCCGGTGGTGCGGCTGATCGGGCCGCTGCCGGCCACGGCCTGGCTGCCGATTGCCTTCTTCGCCTTCACCTCCTCCCGCGGCGCCTCCACCTTCCTGATCGCGCTGGCCAGCTTCTTCCCCGTCACGGTGCTCACCTGGTCGGGCGTCTCCGCCGTCTCCAAGGCCTATTACGACGTGGCGCGCACCATGGGCGCCTCGCCCTGGTTCCTGGTGCGGAAGGTGGCGGTGCCGGCGGCCATGCCCTCGGTTTTCGTCGGGCTGTTCATGGGACTCGGCGCCTCCTTCTCCGTGCTCGTCGTGGCGGAGATGATGGGGGTGAAGGCCGGGCTCGGCTGGTACATGCAATGGGCCCAGGGCTGGGCCGCCTACGCCAACATGTATGCCGCGCTGCTGGTCATGGCGGCGATGTGCTCTGGCGCCGTCACCCTGCTGTTCCGGCTGCGGGACCGGCTGCTCTCCTGGCAGAAGGGGCTGGTGCGATGGTGAGCGGCGTGAACGGCGCAAGGCTCGAGGTGCGCGGCGTCAGCCACGCCTTCGCGCTGGAGAAGCGGAGCCTGCCGGTGCTGCAGGATATCGACCTGGTGGCGGAGCCGGGCGAGTTCGTCGCCCTGCTCGGCCCCTCCGGCTGCGGCAAGTCCACCCTGCTGCGGCTGGTGGCGGGGCTGGAGCCGCCGACGGAGGGGCAGCTCCTGGTGGATGGCGTGCCGATCACCGGCACCCATCCCAGCCGCACCATCATGTTCCAGGACCCGACGCTGTTCCCCTGGCGCACCGTGCGCGGCAATGCCCAGCTCGGGCCGGAGGCGCGCGGGACGCTGGCGGCGGACAGCAAGCGGATCGACGAGGCGCTGCGCCTCGTCGGCCTCGCCGGCTTCGCCGAGGCCTATCCGCATCAGCTCTCGGGCGGCATGGCGCAGCGCGCCTCGCTGGCCCGCTCGCTGGTGAATCAGCCGCGGATCCTGATGCTCGACGAGCCGCTCGGGAAGCTCGACAGCCTGACCCGGCTGGCGATGCAGCGGGAGCTGGTGGCGCTGTGGGAGCGGGAGCGCTTCACCGCCCTGCTGGTGACGCATGACGTGGAGGAGGCGCTGCTGCTGGCGGACCGCGTCCTCGTCCTCAGCGACCGCCCGGCCCGCATCCGGGCCGATATCCGGGTGGAGACCCCGCGGCCGCGGCGCCGCGACGATGCCGGGCTGGTGGCGCTGCGGGAGGAGATCCTGGCGCTGCTCGGCCTGGCGGAAGCTGCCTGAGAGGGAAACGATGCTCCTGGCATTTTCCTCCCCGCTCCTCGCCGCCCTCCAGGCGCTGCACGCGGCGCCGGAGGCGGCGATGAGCTGCCTCGGCATCGCCGCCGCGGCGCTCGGAATCACCCTGCAGGCCACCCTGCCGCCGCCGGCGGAGGACACGGTGGAGGCAACCATCCTCTCCGCCTTTGCCGCCATGTGAGCGGCAGCGGCGTTCTCCTCCTCGCCACGCCCTCCGGAGATGGCTGCGATGCGACCCTCGATCCCTGCCGGCCGCCGCGCTTTCCTCGCTGCGCCGGCGCTGCTTGCCCTGCCCGCCCGCGCCCAGGGGGTGCGGGAGCTGCTGAATGTCAGCTACGACCCGACGCGGGAGCTGTTCCGGGACTACAGCGCCCATTTCGTCCGGGAGTGGCAGGCGCAGCACCGGCAGACGGTGCGCGTGAACAACTCCCATGGCGGTTCCGGCCGCCAGGCGCGTTCGGTCATCGACGGGCTCGCCGCCGATGTCGTCACCCTCGCCCTGGCCTATGACGTGGACGCCATTGCCGAGCGCGGGCTGATCGCGAAGGACTGGATCACCCGCCTGCCGCAGAACAGCGCGCCCTACACCAGCACCATCGTCTTCCTGATCCGCAAGGGGAACCCGAAGGGGCTCAGGGACTGGCCGGACCTGGTGAAGCCCGGCGTCGCCATCATCACCCCCAACCCCAAGACCAGCGGCGGCGCGCGCTGGAACTACCTCGCCGCCTGGGCCTCGGCGAAGAAGCACGGGCAGGACCCGGAGGAGTTCCTCGGCCGGCTGTTCCGCCAGGTGCCAGTGCTGGATACCGGCGCCCGTGGCTCCACCACCAGCTTCGTCCAGCGCGGCCAGGGCGATGTGCTGCTGGCCTGGGAGAACGAGGCGCATCTCGCCCTGAAGGAATTCGGCGCGGGTCAGCTGGAGATCGTCTATCCGCCGCTCTCCATCCTGGCGGAACCTTCCGTCGCCGTGGTGGACGCCAATGCGGAGCGCCGCGGCACGCGTGACTTGGCGGAGGCCTATCTGCGCGGCCTCTACGCCCCGGCGGGGCAGGAGGTGGCGGTGAAGCATTTCTACCGCCCGCGCGACGAGGCGCTGCTGGCGAAGCACGCCCAGCGCTTCCCGCCGCTGGAGCTGGTGACGATCGACGGCGCCTTCGGCGGCTGGGCCGAGGCGCAGCGCACCCATTTCAGCGACGGGGGCGTGTTCGACCGCATCTACCGCCCGGGACGATGAGCGCGAGCCTCGCCCTGCCGCACCGGGCCCGGCGCTTGCGCGCCATACCGGGCTTCGGCCTTGCCTTCGGGATCGCGCTGTTCTGGCTTTCCGCCATCGTGCTGGTGCCGCTGCTGGCGCTGCTGCTGCGGCCCTTCGAGCTGGGGCTTGTCGGCCTCTGGGCCTCGCTGACCGAGCCGCGGGTGCTCGCCGCGCTCCGCCTTTCCTTCGGTGCGGCGCTGCTGGCGGCGGCGCTGGCCCTGCCGCTCGGCCTGCTGCTGGCCTGGGCGGTGGTGCGGCTGCGCTTCCCGGGCCGCGCCCTGCTGGATGCCGCCATAGATCTGCCCTTCGCCCTGCCCACCGCGGTCGCCGGCGTGGCGCTGACCGCGCTGCTCTCGCCCAATGGCTGGGTGGGCGCACCGCTGGCCGCGCTGTTCGGCTGGCGCATTGCCTTCACCCCCGCCGGCATCGTCGTTGCCCTGCTCTTCGTCGCCCTGCCCTTCATCGCCCGGACGGTGGAGCCGGTGCTCCGCGACCTGGGGCGGGAGGCGGAGGAGGCGGCGGCGACCCTCGGCGCCACGCGCTTCCAGACGCTGCGCCGCGTGGTGCTGCCGGCGCTGGCGCCCGCCCTGCTCACCGGCTTCGGCCTGGGCTTCGCCCGGGCGGTGGGCGAGTACGGCAGCGTCATCTTCATCGCCGGCAACATGCCGATGATCAGCGAGATCGCGCCGCTGCTCATCACCATCCGGCTGGAGCAATTCGACTATGCCGGCGCGGCGGCGATCGGCCTGGCCATGCTGCTGCTGGCCTTCGCCGTGCTGCTGGCGCTGAACCTGGCGCAGCGCGCGCTGCGGCGGGGGTGGGCATGAACGCGGCCGAGGACCCCCGCTGGCTCCGCGCCCTGGTGGCGGCGCTGGCGCTGCTGGTGGGGCTGCTGCTGCTGGCCCTGCCGCTGGCCGCCGTCTTCACCGAGGCGCTGCGCCGCGGCTGGGAGGTGGCGCTCGAGGCGATCCTCGAGCCCGACAGCCTGGCCGCCATCCGGCTGACCCTGCTCGTCGCCGCCATTTCGGTGCCGCTGAACACGGTGGGCGGCCTGGCCGCCGCCTGGTGCATCGCCAAGCACGACTTCCCTGGCAGGCGCCTGCTGGTCGTGCTGGTGGAGCTGCCCTTCTCCGTCTCGCCGGTCATCTCCGGCCTGGTCTTCGTGCTGATCTTCGGGCTGCAGGGCTGGCTCGGCCCCTGGCTGCAGGCGCGGCACATCCAGGTGATCTTCGCCCTGCCGGCCCTCGTCCTGGCGACGCTCTTCGTCACCTTCCCCTTCGTCGCCCGCACCGTGCTGCCGCTGATGCAGGAACAGGGCAGGGCGGAGGAGGAGGCGGCGGCGACGCTCGGCGCCGATGGCTGGCAGATCTTCCGCCGCGTCACCCTGCCCAATATCCGCTGGGCGCTGCTGGCCGGCGTGCTGCTCTGCAATGCGCGGGCGATGGGGGAATTCGGCGCGGTCTCGGTCGTCTCCGGCCATATCCGCGGCCAGACGAATACCATGCCGCTGCATGTCGAAATCCTCTACAATGAATATCAATTCGCCGGCGCCTTCGCGGTGGCGGCGCTGCTGGCGCTGCTCGGCCTCGTCACCCTCGCCGCCAAATCGGTGCTGGAACGCTGGTCCGGCCGGGCGGTGGGAGAGGCTGGATGAGCGTCATCGTCGAAGGCCTGGCGCGCCGCTTCGGCACCACCGCCGCGCTGGATGGCGTGAGCCTCGCGGTGCGGGAGGGCGAGTTCGTCGCCCTGCTCGGCCCCTCCGGCTCCGGCAAGACCACGTTGTTGCGCGTGCTGGCGGGGCTGGAGCCGCAGGAGGAAGGCCGCGTCGAGATCGCGGGGCAGGAGATGGCCGGCGTTCCGGCGCGGGAGCGCGGCATCGGCGTGGTGTTCCAGAACTACGCGCTGTTCCGCCACATGAACGTCTTCGACAACATCGCCTTCGGCCTCAGCGTGCTGCCCCGCGCCCGCCGCCCGCGCCGTGCCGAGATGGCGGAGCGGGTGCGGGAGCTGCTGCGGCTCACGCAGATTCCGGAGCTGGAGCGGCGCTGGCCGGACCAGCTTTCCGGCGGCGAGCGGCAGCGCGTGGCGCTGGCCCGGGCGCTGGCCATCCACCCGAAGCTGCTGCTGCTGGACGAGCCCTTCGGCGCGCTGGATGCGCTGGTGCGGCGGGAGGTGCGCCGCTGGCTGCGCGGGCTGCATGATCGCCTCGGCATCACCACCCTCCTCGTCACCCATGACCAGGAGGAGGCGATGGAGCTGGCGGACCGCGTGGCGGTGATGGAGCGCGGCCGCATCGCGCAATTCGATACGCCGGCCGCGCTGCTCGCCGGACCCACCACGCCCTTCGTTGCCGGCTTCGTGGGGGAGGCGGCGCGGCTGGAAGGGCGCGTGGCGGGCGGCGTGCTGCGCTTCGTCCAGCCAGGCCTGCCGCCGCTGGCGGTGGCGCTGCCGGATGGGCCGGCCAGCGCCTTCCTGCACCCCCGCGACGTGGTGGCCCACCCGGCGCCGGAGGGCCCGCTGATCCGGCTGGCGCGGGCCACGGCGGAGGGTACGGCGCGGCTGGTGGTGGAGCTGGCGGACGGCGCGACGCTGGACGCGGTGGCGGAGCCGCAAGGGGAATGGCCGCAGCGCCAAGCGGCCTGCCGGCTGGAGATCACCGGGGCGCAGGTCTTCGCGGCGAATGGCGCGCGGGGCGCGGCGGCGCCGTTGCGGCTGGCGGAGGTGCGGTAGGGCAGGGGCTCTGCCCCTGGCCCCGGACCCCCGTCTGAGTTTGCTGGTTCAACCTGCCGACTCACACCGGGGTCCGGGGGGTGGTCCCCCTCCCGGCGGAGGTGCAGGAGGCAGCGCCTCCTGCCGGGGGCTGGGGGGCAGAGCCCCCAACCTGCCTAGAGCATGCTGCGTTCGCTTGCGCTCACGCAGTATGCTCTAAGCCATTGTTTTGCCAGCATCTTCACGCGTTCTGATGATTCCATCTGAGCGCGATCTGCTCTAAGCCGTCTTCGCCGCCACCAGCCGCACCAGGTCGCCGACATTCTCCATCGCGTCCAGCTCCTTGGTCCGGAAGCTGATGCCGTAATGCGTCTCCACCGCCAGGATGATCTCGATCTGCTTGAAGGAGTCCCAGCCTTCTACATCGCCCGCCGCCAGCGTCGGCGTCAGTACGATGTCGTCACGCAAGAAGACGTCCCGGAAGATCCCGGTGAGGGTGTCGTAGATCTCGCTTTCCTCCGCCATCCTCACCCCTCCTCGATGCGCATGCAGCCCGGCGCGGCCGGCAGCTCCTCCAGCGCCAGGGCGAAGTGCAGCGCCTCGCCCTCCGCCGCCAACGGCGTGAAGCCCAGCTTCGGGTAATGGTCGCGCACCATGCCGTTCTTCGCCGTCGGCCGGTAGGTGCCGCGCAGCCGCCGGGCGCCCATCCGTCGCGCCTCCGCCGCCAGCACGGCAAGGCAGGCCTGCTCCACCTCCCGCCCCAGCACCCGGCAGCTCATCAGCCAGGTGTCGATCGCCATCTCGCCTTCCATGCCGAGCCGCCCGATCAGGATGGCGATGACGCCATTGTCCCCGAACCGGTCCAGCAGCCGGAATTGCAGGCCAAGCGCCTGCTTGTCCTGCATCACCGCCGCGGCCTCCGCCTCGGTATAGCGGCGCGTGGTCAGGTTGAACTGATTGGTCTTGTTGATGAGCTGGACGATGCGCGGCAGCCCCACCGCGTCGAAGCGCCGCCAGAGCAGGCGCATCTCCAGCTCCCGCAGATAGGCGGCGAGGTCAGTGGTGCTGGCCGCCAGCGCCGCGCGGGCCGCATTCCCGCGATACTGCGCGCCGCGCGCCCGGTCCTCGGCGGTGACCGCCACACCCTCGAAATAGCCGGCATCGGCCAGCGCCGCGGGGTAGAGCGCCGGCTCCTCCGGCAGCTCCGGCACCGCCACCATCGGCAGCTCCCGCCGCACCAGCGCCCGCTCGAAGGGGTTGTCGTCCAGCAGCACCAGGGCATCCAGGCCGATGTTCAGCGCCTGCGCGATGCGCCGGAGATTGGCCGGCTTGTCCTCCCAATTCGCCACGAAGCAGGCGATGTCGGCCTCCCGCAGCAGCATCTCGGGATGCTTGGCGAAGGGCTCAGCCGCCACCGCCGCGTCGTTCTTGGAGCAGACCGCCAGCAGCACGCCGCGCGCCGCCAGCGCCCTGGCATGGGCCTGCACGGTGAGGAAGGCCTCGCCCTCCGCGCTGCCCTGGCCGAGGCCGATGCCCGCCAGCCCGTCATCGCCGATGACGCCGCCCCAGAGCGTGTTGTCGAGGTCGAGCACCAGGCATTTCGCGGCAAGCCCCTGCCGTGCCGCCAGCAGCCGCGCTACGAGGTCGCCGTAGAAGGGCGCGGCGGGCGGCGCCACTTCCTGCTTCGCGCGGTGCCAGAGCGGGGCGCTGTGCCAGGCGGCCAGCCCGTCCCGCGCTGCCCGGCCGGCGAGGTCCAGCAGATCCACCCCCGCCGCCGCGGCGCGCGCCGGCAGCTCGGCATTCAGCCGGGCGAGGAAGGCGGCGGGCGCGCCGGGCAGCCGCGCCTCGTTGCTGCCGAGCAGCGTGGGGAAGACCGGTAGCGCCGTCTGTTGCAGCACCGGCCCGCGGCAGAGCGCAGCGGCACGGCGCCAGGCCTCCTCCAGCCGCCCGAGCAACGCCGCCAGCGCGGCCTCCGCCTGGTGCGCCTCCATCCCCGCCTCAGCGCCGGCGGCGAGATGATGCGCATCCAGCGCAAACAGCACCGCATCCGGGCGGAATGCGTGCAGGCCGGAGGCCGGGTCCAGCAGTTCCTGCCACCACTGCCCATAGGCCGTTTCGTAGAGCGTCAGGTGGATGCCCCGCCGCAGCGCCCCCACCCGGATCGCGGGGTGGAGCTGCGCCGTGGTGGAGGTGGAGAGCACCGCCAGCCGCACCGGCCGCGTCGCCAGCCCGGCCGGCGGACCCTCCGCGAAGAGTGCCCGCAGCGCCGCATCCAGCGCGTTGGTCGCCACGAAATCCAGCCGTGTCCGCGCCAGCGCCATGGCCGTGTCCCAGGCCGCGGCGGAGCCGGGCGGCAGCGCCCGCAGCGCCTTCAGCCGCTCGCGCCAGTCCGGCGCCTCGGGCAGCCAGTAAAGACTTGGTCCGGCCTGCATCCCTGGCCCCTGCCGCGCAGATCACGCCGGCGCGGAAGCCGGCGAGGTGAAACGGATGGCAGGCTAGCACAGGTAGCGGTTGGACGCGCCCCGCCGGTGCCCTGCCGCGGCTTTGCCGCGGCAGGCTGTGCGAGACTACGGGCGTAGAGCGCTTTCCGGGGCCCCCACAAGGCCGCGAAGCGGTGTCGTGGGGATCTACTCCGCCGCCCGCGCCTTCTTCTCCTTGCCCCAGCTCTTCAGCACCGGCAGCACTTCCTTGGCGAAGAGCTTCAGGCTGCGCTCGGAAACCGCGAAGGGCGTGCCGCCGAAGCGGAAGGAGACGTTCAGCTCGAAGTCGCCCAGCAGCTCCCGCCGCTTCTCCAAACCGCGCAGGATCTTGTCCGGCGTGCCCCAGCTCGCCGCCTGCATGAAGCCCTTGATGGCGCCTTCGAGGCCGCCCGCCTTGCGCGCCAGGTCGGCCTTCTGCTGGTAGGAATCATAGCCCTTCACCTGGGCGAAGTGGCTGCCGAGGAATTCGTAGTGATGGAAGTTGCTCTCGACGAACTTCCCCTGGTAGCGGGTGGCCTCCGCCTCGGCGCTCGCATTGTCCTCGCCGCAGATGACGAACTCCGTCATCATCAGGGTCGGCGGCTCCGTGCCGTGGTACTGGCGGTGCAGTTGCCGCCCGCGCTCGATCACCGGCAGCCGCATCTCCCAGGGCCGGTCGGCGAACATCACCATATGGGCGCCGAGCTTTGCCGCCGAGTTCACCGAATCCTCGCTCGAGGCCACGGCGTAGATCCGGCCGTCGAAGCTGTGCTGTGGCCGCGGCCGCAGCTCGATGCGCGGTTGCTTGTAGAACTTGCCATTGCCCTCGATGAAGCCGGTGCGCAGCGCGTTGATGATCATCGGCGCCGCCTCGTCGAAGCGTTCGCGCGACTCGTCCATGGACATGCGGAAGGCCTCGAATTCCCGCCGCGCCAGGCCGCGCCCCATGCCGAAGCGCAGCCGCCCGCTGGAAAGCAGGTCGAGCACCAGCGCATTCTCCGCCACGCGCAGCGGATCGTGCCAGGGGATGATGACGGCGGCGGTGCCCACATCGATATGTGGGTGCTTCGCCGCCAGATGCGTCATCAGGTGCAGGTTGTCGGGAACGAAGGAGTAGTCGTTGAAGTGATGCTCCGCCGACCACAGGCAGTCGAAGCCGAGATCGGCTGCCAGGGCGGCGAGCTTCAGCTCCTCCTCCCACACCCGGTTGTCGGGGCAGTCCTCCCAGCCATAGCTGGCGAAGACCATCATCATGCCGACATCCATGCGGATTTCCTTCCCTTCCCGTTGCCGGCCTCACTGCCGGCTTGGGGGAAAGGCTATGCCCCGGCTGCCATCAGGGCAACCGGGGGCCGGGCCGGCCGGCCGGGGGCCTGTATCAGGCCTCCATGGCGCCGTGCCGCCGCATCAGCGCCTCCATCCGCTTCGCATCCGCCCGCGGAACGTCCAGGCGCATGGTCACCCGGTCGTCATCCAGGTCGATGCTGGCGCAGCGGCGGTCGAGCGGGCCTTCCCGCACCGCCGCCTCCAGCGCCAGCTTCGCGGACTCGGATTCCGGAAAGCGCAGGCTGAGCGTGACGGCATCGGGGTTGGTCGGCGCCGCGCCATCGGGCATCATGCTCTCGGCCGGCACGGCGCGGCTGCCCTGGCCGGCATTGCCGCTCGGCGGATCGCTGGCCGGAAAGGTCTGGCGCACGGCCTCATCCTGAAGCCGGTCGCGATGGGTCTCGGACATGGTAGGCCCCCTTAAGGCTGTTGTCCTGGCAACGCAGTGTCCGGGCAGGGAGTTCACCACTATCCTTTCCCGGGTCGGCCCGGAACGGGACCGAGGAGGGCCTGGCGGCGATGGCGGAGCTGCAGTTCCTGGTGGAGCTGGCGGGAGAGGCGGCCCTCCTGCTCTGGGGTCTGCACATGGTGCAGAGCGGCGTGCAGCGCGCCTTCGGGGACCGGCTGCGGCGCTGGCTTGGCATTGCCCTCGGCGGCACGCGGCGGGCCTTCCTGGCCGGGCTCGGCGTCACCGCGCTGCTGCAAAGCAGTACGGCGACGGCCATGCTGCTCGGCTCCTTCGCTGCTGCCGGCGCCGTCACCTTGGTGCCGGCGCTCGCGGCGCTGCTCGGGGCCAATCTCGGCACGGCGCTGATCGTGCAGCTCCTCTCCTTCAACGTGGTCGCCGTCTTCCCGGCGCTGGTGCTGGCGGGGGTGATCGCCTTCCGCCGCGGCAGCGCCAGCCGGGTGCGGGATCTCGGCCGGGTGGCGATCGGCCTCGGCCTCGTGCTGCTCGCCCTGCACCTCATGCTGCAAAGCCTGGCGCCGGTGGAGGCCTCGCCGGGGCTGAAGGCGGTGCTGGCCGTGATGGCCGACCGGCCGCTGCCCAACCTGCTGCTGGCCACGCTGCTCGCCTGGGCGGCGCATTCCAGCATCGCCGGGCTGCTGGTCATCGCCTCGCTGGCCGGCAGCGGCGTGCTGGGGGTGGAGGCCTCGCTCGCCATGGTGCTCGGCGCCAATCTCGGCAGCGCGCTGAACCCGGTGCTGGAAGCCGGCGGCGACCCGGCGGACCGGGCGCGGCTGCACCTGCCGCTCGGCAACCTGCTGAACCGGCTGGCGGGCTGCCTGATCGGCCTCGCCCTGCTGCCCTGGGCGGCCGAGGCGCTGGCGGCGCTGGACCCCGCCCCGGCGCGGCTGGTGGCCAATGCGCATCTCGTCTTCAATCTGGCGATGGCGCTGCTGGCCTGGCCGCTGCTGCGGCCGCTGGCCGCCCTGCTCCAACGCCTGCTGCCGGAACGCCCGGCGCAGGACGAGGCGGCGCCGCGCTACCTGGAGGAAGCGGCGCTGGCCCGGCCCGGCCTCGCCCTGGCCAATGCGGCGCGGGAGATCCTGCGCATGGCGGATGCGCTGGAGGCGATGCTGCGCGGCTCCGCTGCCGCCTTCGCCGGCACCGAGCGCGACGCCGCCCGCGCCGTGGGGCGGATGGATGATGCGGTGGATGCGCTGCACCGCGCGGTGCACGATTATCTCGGCCGCATCGACCGCATGGCGCTGGAGCCGGGCGAGGCGGCGCGGCTGGAGGAGCTGCAGGCCTTCGCCATCGCCATCGAGCACGCGGCGGATGTGGTGGCGCGGGACCTGACCCAGCATGCGGCGAAGCGGCTGCGCCGCGGCCTCGACCTCTCGCCGGAGGAGCTGGCCGACCTCGCCGCCCTGCATGAGGCGGTGCGGGAGCAGCTTCACCTGGCCGTGGCGGTGCTGCTGCATGGCGATGCGGCGGCGGCCAAGCGCCTGGTGCGAGGGAAGGAGGCGCTGCGCGGCGCGGAGCGGGAGGCGGTGCGCCGCCTGACCGAGGCCGGGGGCGGCGCCGCGGCCGGGCTGCTGCTGGATGCGGTGCGCGACCTGCGCCGCGTGGGTGGCCACCTGGCCGCCGCCGCCTACCCGCTGCTGGAACGGCGGGGCGAGCTGCTGCCGAGCCGGCTGGTGCCGGAGCTGGCGGGGGAGGAGCGGTAAGCCTACCCCGTCACCCAGCCGCTGCGCAGCGCCTGCGCCCAGGCGGGGCTGTCATTCGCCTCCGCCCGCCGCGCCGCCGCTTCCCAGTCATAGGCCAGGGCACGGAACTCGCAGCCGAGCAGCGCGCCATCCGGCCCCAGCTCCAGCAGCGCATAGCGGGCCGCCGGGCTGCCGGTCTCCGAGACATGCGGCTCGGCCGCCATTGGGTCGGCATAGGCGGGGCAGCCGACGCTGCCGGGGTTCACCACCGCCCGCCCATCCGGCAGATGCACCAGCCGCGGCTGGTGGCTATGGGCGCAGAGCACCAGCCTCTCCCCGGTCGCCGGCCCCAGCCGCGCCGCGATCGCCGCCGCCGGCGCCAGAGCCAGCCGCCCCGCCGCCACCTCTTCCAGCAGATAGGCGTTGTCGTCCGCCGGGCAGGCATGGAAGGCCAGCACCCCCGGCAGCGGCCGCAGCAGCGGCGGGAGCGCCCTCAGCCAGTCCTGCTGCGCCGCGCTGGTCTCCGCCCGCGCATAGCGGTCCGAGGGCAGGCGCTCCGCCAACGCCGCATCCGCCACCCAGCGGTCGTGGTTGCCGCGGAGCGTCGGCATGCCTGTGGCCATCAGCGCGGCGCAGCTTTCCGCCGGCCAGAGCGGGCCGGAGATGCAGTCGCCGAGATTGACCATGGCCCCGGCGCCGGCCGCCTTCACATCCGCCAGCACCGCCTCCAGCGCGGGGACATTGCCATGCACATCCGCCAGAACCGCAAGCCTGGTCATGTCTCGCTTCCTCCTACCCTCCCGCCGCCGATCCGGGTGATGGCGATGACCGAGGGCCTGGGCGGCATCCCCTCCACGAAATCCGGCCAGCGGGTGGAGGGCTGCTCGAAGCTGCTCCCCGCACCTTCTCCCGGATGCTGGATGGACAGGAAGAGGGTAGTATCGTCCGGCGTGAAGCAGGGGCCGCAGACCTCGGCGCCGACCGGCGCCTGGTAGAAGCAGCGCGTCAGCGCCCGGCCCGCGCCGGCGGTATCCGCGGCATAGAGCCCGTCGGCGATGCCCGCCGCGTCATCCGCGCCATCGGTCGCGATCCAGATGCGGCCCTTGCTGTCGAAGGCGCAATTGTCGGGGCAGGAGAGCCAGCCCTCCTGGCTCGTCGCCCGGTGATACTGCGTGCCGGGATCGACGCCGGGCTTGCCGGCGGCGAGGAAGATGCCCCAGTGCGCCTCCGCCGCCGCATGGTCCACCGCCGCCGTGCCGGCGCCGGGCGGGATGATCTCCACCACATGCCCATGCGTGTTGCGCGGCCGCGGATTGGCGGGGGCCGCCTGCTCCGCCGTGCGGCGGGTGTTGTTGGTCAGCATCACATAGACGCGGCCATTGGCCCGGTTGGTCTCCACATCCTCCGGCCGGTCCATCGGCGTCGCGCCCAGCAGGTCGGCGGCCCGCCGTGCCTCGATCACCACATCGGCCTGGCTGTGGAAGCCATTCTCCGGCGTCAGCTTGCCCTCGCCCTGCACCAGGCGCAGCCAGCGCAGCGTGCCATCCGCCGCGAACTGCGCGACATGCAGCACGCCATCATCCAGCAGGTCGCGGTTCGCCGCCGCATCGTCCGGCACGAAGGGGCGGCTGGTGACGAATTTGTAGAGGTATTCGAAGCGTTCGTCGTCGCCCATGTAGAAGGCCACGCGGCCATCCGGGCAGAGCGCATGGGTGCAGCCCTCATGCTTCAGCCGGCCGAGCGCGGTGCGCTTCACCGGCACGCTCTGCGGGTCGTAGGGGTCGAACTCCACCACCCAGCCGAAGCGGTTCGGCTCGTTCGGCTCGCGGTCCAGGTCGAAGCGCGCCTCGTGCCGCGGCCAGGAATAGACGGCCTCCCGGCCGATGCCGTAGCGCTTGTAATGCGCCGCCTGCGGACCGGTCTCCGCCGCCGCGCCGCCGAAATAGTAGTTCGTGTTCTCCTCGCAGGTCAGCACCGTGCCCCAGGGCGTGTTGCCGCCGGCGCAGTTGTTGAGCATGCCGAGCACCTGGCGGCCTGCGGGGTCGGCACTCGTCCGCATCCGCGCATGGCCGGCGGCCGGGCCGCTGAGGCGGATGGGCGTGGTGGCGGTGATGCGGCGGTTGTAGCGGCTGTCCTTCACATAGGACCAGTCGGCGCCCTCGCGCCGCACCTCCACCACGCTGCCGCCATGCGCCGCCATCTCGATCCGCGCCTGCTCGGCGGAGACACGCTGCCGCCGGGCACCGTCGCTGCCCTCGCCAAGCGCCGGGAACATCTGCGCCGCGCCGGTATATTCATGGTTCACCACCAGCAGCCCGTGGTCGCTGGCGCGGCTGCCGCGGGGTAGGGGGAAGAAATCCAGATAGTCGTTGTTATAGCCGAATTGCCGCGCCTGGGCCTCGGCGCTCTGGCGCCGCGGGTCGAAATCCGGGGCGTCGGCCAGGATCGGGTCGCCCCAGCGCAGCACCACCTGGATGCGGTGCCCCTCCGCCACCGCATCGCCCTGCGCAAGCTGGTGCCGCAATTCGGGAAAGGTGAGGGTGGAGGGTCCGGCCTCCGGGCTGTTGCCGGAGGAATGCGCCACCGGCGCCGCCGCATTGCCCTGCGCCGTGCCGGCCAGCAGCGCCGCGGCGCCGGCGAGCAGCGTGCCGCGGCGGGACAGCCGCGCCGCGATCAGCGCGCCGATCGGGGTGCCGGGCGCCGGGTTGCTGCGGCCGAGATCCTCCAGCGCCTCGGGGTCGTCGATCGGCATGCTCCGCCTCCTGCTCAAGCGGCGGCACGCTACACCTGCGCCGGGGCGGCGTGTATTACGGCAGGATGACGGCGAGCCGAGTTTACCAGCCCGGCGCCAGCGCGGCCTGGCCGCCGATCGGGCCGGTGCGGCTGTCGAGCCGCCCTTCGGCGTAGCGCCAGGTGGTGGCCACCGGCCCGGCCCGGTAGCGCGGCAGGGTTACCAGCAGGGCGCCGTCGCGCAGCTCCACCCGCGGCTCCGCACTGCAGGTGCCGAAGGCGGGGGAGAGACGCGGCCGCGCCCCGCCGAGGTCGATGATCCGGAATTCCGCGGCGCAGGCATAGCTGCCGGTGTTGATGCGCAGCAGGGCGAAGCGGGCCGGGCCCTCGGCATACTGGCCGATGAGATCGATCCCGCGCGCGCTCGCCTCGCTGTGCAGCAGGGTGCCGTTCACCAGCACGCGAAAGGGGCCCTGCGCCGCCCCCACCACCTCCACCCGCGGTGGCGAGTCCGCCAGGGCCGGGCCGGCCAGCGCGGCCCAGAGCAGTGCAGCCATCACGAGCATGCGCACGGCGCCATCCCCTTATCCGGTGCGGCGAGTTCCTCTTCACCTAGGTGACGCCCGGAAGGGTAACCAAGGGCTTAACCCTGCCCTCAGGGAAACCGCGCAGCCGGCCGCTTCCTGGCGGCCGGCGCCCGCCTCAGCGCAGCAGCAGGAAGGCGAGCATCACCGCGCCCAGCACGATGCGGTACCAGCCGAAGGGGGTGAAGCCGATGCGGGTAATGGCCGAGAGCACCCAGCGCACCGTCACGAGCGCGACGAGGAAGGCGGCGACGAACCCCACCGCGATCTGCCCCAGCCCGTCCACCGAGAGCTCGCTCCGCACCTTCAGCAGGGAATAGGCGCTGGCCGCCAGCATGGTGGGGATGGCCAGCACGAAGCTGAACTCCGCCGCCGTCCGCCGGTCCACGCCCAGCAGCAGGGCGGTGATGATGGTGGCGCCGGAGCGGGAGGTGCCCGGGATCATCGCCAGCGCCTGGCCGAAGCCCACCAGCAGCGCCGTCAGCGGCCCGATCTCCGGCACGGAATGGATGTTCGGCGCCGGCCGCAGCCGCTCGATCAGGATGATCGCCACGCCGCCGATGATGAGGGCGCAGGAGACCACCCAGGGGCTGAACAGCACTTCCGTGATCGTCTTGTGCAGGGTCGCGCCGATCAGCATGGCCGGCAGGAAGGCCAGCGCCAGGTTGACCACGTAGTAGCGCTCCCGCCCCGGCTGCCAGAAGCGCAGCAGGAGGTTCAGCAGGGTGTCCCGGAACACCACCACCACGGCGAGGATGGCGCCGAGCTGGATGGAGATCTCGAAGACCTTCCCGGGCGGTCCCTGGAAGCCGATCAGCTCCCCGAGGAGGATGAGGTGGCCGGTGGAGGAGATGGGCAGGAATTCGGTCAGCCCCTCCAGCACCCCCATGGCGAGGGCGGAGAGCAGATCGGCGAAGGACATGCGGCGTTCTGGCTCCGATGCGCGCGAAGCCTATACAGGCGCCCGCCTGCAGCCGCGAGTGCCGGTCTGGCGGGCGCGCAGCTTCGGCCACGCCCCCGCCAGACTCATGGTTTCCAAAGGCCTTTCGGCCTTTGGCGGGGAGAGTTTGAGAGGGGCAGAGCCCCTCTCAGCGTGTCTGGGCGGCCGCCGGGAACGCAAAATTGTCGAAGCTGCTCTCCGCCACCCGGAACCACTGGTATTCCTCGTCCCGGTAGGCGCGGTAGGCGTTCCAGATCTTCTTGAACCGCTCGTTCCGGCCGGACATCTCCTCGTACAGCCCGTGCGCCTCGCGCCAGGCCGCCTGCATGATGTCCCGCGGCCAGAACCGGAGCTGCGCGCCTGCCGCCACCAGCCGCCGCAGCGCCTGCGGGTTCAGGTGGTCGTAGCGCGCCAGCATCTCGCCATTCGCTTCATTGGCGGCGACTTCCAGCGCCGCCTTGTAGCTGGCCGGCAGCGCCTCGAAGCTGCGCTGGTTGAGCAGCAGGTGCAGATGCGCCCCCGGCTCCCAGAAGCCCGGCGCGTAGTAGTTCCGCGCGACGCGGACGAAGCCGAGCTTCTCGTCGTCATAGGGGCCGACGAATTCCACCGCGTCCAGCGTCCCACGCTCCAGCGAGGGGTAGATGTCCGAGGCGGCGATCTGGGTCGGCACCGCGCCGAGCTTGCGGAAGATCTCGCCGGCCAGGCCGGCGATGCGGAATTTCAGCCCTTTCAGCTCGTCCAGGCTCTTGATTTCGTTGCGGAACCAGCCGCCCATCTGGGCGCCGGTGTCGCCCGCCGGGAAGCCGACGATGCCGTAGTCGCGGAACAGCTCCGCCGCCAGCTCGTTGCCGCCGCCATATTGCAGCCAGGCCAGGTTCTGCCGGGCGTTCAGCCCGAAGGGCAGGGCGGTGAAGAAGGCGAAGGAGGGGTCCTTG
>NZ_JAMZIK010000104.1 GCF_024178315.1 Siccirubricoccus soli
TTTCAGCTCGTCCAGGCTCTTGATTTCGTTGCGGAACCAGCCGCCCGTCTGGGCGCCGGTGTCGCCCGCCGGGAAGCCGACGATGCCGTAGTCGCGGAACAGCTCCGCCGCCAGCTCGTTGCCGCCGCCATATTGCAGCCAGGCCAGGTTCTGCCGGGCGTTCAGCCCGAAGGGCAGGGCGGTGAAGAAGGCGAAGGAGGGGTCCTTGCCGGTGTAGTAGTAGACCGGGGTGTGGCCGCCCTCGATGGTGCCGGCCTGCACCGCGTCCAGCACCTGCAGCCCGGGCACGATCTCGCCGGCCGGGAAGAAGCGGATCTGGAAGCGGTTCTCCGTGAGCTGCGCCACCCGCTGCGCGATCCGCTCGCCGGTGCCGAACAGCACGTCCAGGTTGCGCGGGAAGGCGGAGGAGATGCGCCAGCGAACCTCCGGGCTGGACTGGGCGAGCGCGGGGGTGGCGAGCGCGACCGGGGCGGCGCCCAGCAGCAGGCGGCGGTTCATGACTGGCTCCTCGACGAAATCGCCGGCATGTAATCCGGATTGCCGGGCGGTGAAAGGCCCGTGACCAAAGGGGGATTGGGGATGGCGGCGGCCTGGCGGCCCTGGCTGGCGGTGCCGCTGGTGGCGATCGGCGGTTGCGTCGATGCCATCGGCTGGCTGCGGCTGCAGGAGCTGTTCGTGAGCTTCATGAGCGGCACCAGCACCATGTTCGCCGTGGCCCTGGCGGGGGGCGAGGCGGCGCGCGCGGTGGAGCTTGGCCTGGTCGTCGCGCTGTTCGCCGCCGGGGCACTGGCGGGGGCCGTGCTGGGGCGGCTGGCCGGGAGGTGGCGCGGCCCGGCGGTGCTGGCGCTGGTCGCCGCACTGCTGCTGGCCGCCTGGGGGCTGCCCTGGGTGGGGGGCGAGCTGCCGCCGGCCGCCTGGGCCATGGTGCCGGCCATGGGGGCGCTGAACCTCGCCCTGCCCGGCGTCGGCGGCATCACCTTCGTCACCGGGGCGCTGACGCGCTTCGCGGAGGCCCTGGTCGCCGCGCTGGCCGGCGCCGGGCCGCATGCCGCCTGGGCCAGCCAGCTCGCCGCCTGGGGCGCGCTGGTCGGCGGCGCGGTGCTGGGGGCGCTGCTGGACGCGCGGGCCGGGGATGATGCGGTGGCCGTGCCTGCCCTGGCCGCGGCGCTGGCCGCGCTGCTGGCCGGACTCGCCCGGTTGTGGCCACGATAATGGTTGCGGCGGCGGCCCCGCCTCCCGCCGGCCGACCCCCGGGCGCCCGGAGTGGCGCTGGTGTCCCGCCTCTTCCCGGCCCGGACCTTACCCGATCGGGAGAGTGGCAGGCCACCGGAAACACTAGAGCGTTTTCGGTTTACATGCGTTCACCGAAAACGCTCTACGCCTTTGGTTGCAGAGCAGATTCACGCCTTCGGGCGATGCCGCCCTACGGCGATCTGCTCTAGCGGCTGCATGTCGAGCGCGGCAGGCAGACTCGGCGCGTCAGGCGGATCCATGAGCATTGGGACAGGCTCCGCCCAGAGCAGGCCTGGGGCCTGTTAGGGAATGGGCCTCGGGGCGGTCTGGCGGGTCGTTTTCGCATCGGGGGCGGCGGTCGGCTTGCCAAGGCAGCCCGCCTTGGCTGCGGCGCCCCCTGCCCAACTAAAAAAATCCCTCGCCAGCCCTCCGCCTCGCCCAGTCCCTGACAGGCCCTGGTGGTTCCGGGTGGCCGAGGAGTCCGCGGCGAATTTCCTGGCCGCCATGGCCGCGCAGCGATAGGGCGGCACCGCCCGGGCCTGACCCCGCCTCGCGGCGCGAGGGGCAGCCCCGCTCCCGCCTTCGGCGCGGGAGCCGGCCCGGAGGCCGGCGTCAATGGTCCCGGCGGTGGTGCCCGGCATAGACGCAGGCGAGGTTCGTCATGTGCCCGAAGAGATGCGTCGGGTATTCGCGGATGACGACCTGCTGCCGGAAGTCGCAGAGCGCGGAGGCGAGGAAGAGCGGCGGTATCGTGTGCGGGATGTATTGCAGGAAGAGCACGTCGCCGCGGCTGCAGCGTTCCAGCGCGAGGCGTTCGGCGATGCTGGCCTCCAGCCCCTGGTCGTCGGGCTGCTCCCCGATCCGGACGAGGCAGCGCATGCCGGTATCCGGCACCTCGGCCGCGGCCGGCGCGGCAGCCAGGACAAGCAGAAGGAGAAGGCCATGGCGGGACATGGCGTCATCATGGCCGGGCGGCGTTAGCAATCGGTGTGCGCCAAGCGCCCGCTCCGGGCGACACCGGAGCGGGAACGCATATCCGCATCCAGGCGCCCCGCTCCGGCGCCTCGCCCGGTCGCGGACTTCGCCCGCGGCGATATCGCCCAGACGCCGGGCCATGACCCGGTCCCGCAGCCGCGTCTGCGGCCATCCCACCGCAAGCGCGCATGCGCCGCTGCCTCGCCCGGCTGCGCTGCGCCCCTGCGGCGATGCTGCCGCAGGCGCGACCGGAGGCCGGGCGAGCGCTCTCAGCGCCCCTGCCAGTTCGCCGGCCGCCGCTCCGCCGTCGCCTTCACGCCCTCGCGGAAATCGGCGGTCTTGCGCAGCCAGTCCTGCTCCACCAGCTCGCGCTCGGTCGCGCGCTCCACCGCATCGGCCAGGCCGCGGCGCATCGTCTCCCGCGTCGCCACCACGCCGAGCGGCGAGGACTCGGCGATCTCCCGCGCCAGGTCCAGCGCGACGGTGCGGAGCTGCTCCAGCGGCGCCAGCAGCTCGGCCAGGCCGATGCGCACCGCTTCCTCGCCGTTGATGCGGCGGCCGGTATAGAACATCAGCGCCGCCTGCTGCTGGCCGACGAGGCGCGGCAGCGTCTCCGTCAGCCCGAAGCCGGGATGGAAGCCGAGCCGGGTGAAATTGGCGCTGAACCGCGCCTCCGGCGCCGCCACGCGGAAATCCGCGACGCAGGCGAGGCCGAGCCCGCCGCCGATCGCCGGCCCCTGCACCGCGGCGACGATCGGCTTCTTCGCCCGGAACAGCCGGACCGCTTCCTTATAGAGGTGCTGCACCGGCCCGCCGACGGGCACCGCGCCTTCCTCCGTCCCGTCTTCCCGCCGGTTGGCGAAATTCGCGCCGGCGCAGAAGGACTTGCCCTGGGCGCAGAGCAGCACGGCGCGGATGGCGGGGTTGGCATCCGCGGCGTCGAAGGCCGTGGCGATCTCGCGGATCAGCACGGTGTCGAAGAAATTATGCGGCGGCCGCTGAATCTCGACGACGGCGACGGCGCCCTCGGTGCTGGTGCCGATGCTGGTGAATGAAGCGGCCATCCGGCCTTCCTCCCGCTCTGTCTGCTGCGTGGAGCCGGAAGATGGCGCGAAACCCGCCCGAGGGCGAGGCCCCCCCGCCCGGCCTCGCTGTCTCAGGCCGGCGCCTTCGCCGCCGGGCGTGGCCGCGCCGCTGCCGGCCGGGCCTGCTCCGTCGCCGGGCGGGGAGGCGGGGCGCGGCGGGGGACCGGCCTGGCCCCACCCTCGCGCCGCGCCGGGGCGGCGGCCAGCCGGTCCAGCGCCATCAGCGCCACCAGCGTGGCGACGCCCAGGGAATGATGCCGTTCCATCCTGCCCCCCGCTCAGTGCAGCACGGTCCAGGGCGGCAGCCGCCAGCCCTCGGTCTTGGAGTCCTCCGCTGCCTCGGGCTCCGGTGCCGTGGGTATCGGCGGGCTGGCCGAGAAGCGCAGCCCGGAGACCGCGAAGATCTGGCCGAGGCCCGCGAGGGCGCCGGCCGCCAGCGCCGCCGCCTCCGGCGCCAGCATGTCTTCGCTCAGGCAGCCTGCCGTCGCCGCTGCCTCGCCGATCTGCGCCAGGCGCGCCGCGCGCAGGAATTGCGCCTCATCCGCCGCCAGGCAGGGGCAGCGCGGCGCGTGGATCTCGATCTGCCGCCGCGCGCCGCGCGCGACGCTGCGCATGAAGCCGTCCACGGCATCGGCGGCGGGGGCAGGCAGGGCGGCCATGGCCAGGGCATGGCGCAGCCGCCCGGTGGGGTCGCCGCCCTGGCGGAGATCCGCCACCCACCAGCGCAGGGCAAGCAGCAGGATGGACTCCGCGGGGCGGAGATTGGCCGTGGTCGGGGGCTCCTGACGCAGGATGCGCGGGGCGAAGGTGAGGATTCGGCCCATTGGGAAAGCTCCGCTGTGGCCGGTACGGGATAGGTTAATTGAGAATGCGTCGCAAGTGCAAATTAGTTCATGCCGGCGCCAGGCTGCCACAGGGGGAACGAAGCCGGGGCTTTGCCGCGGCAAAGCTGCCGGATCGCGTCCACACCCGCCGGCCGGGGCCGGGCCAGCGCTGCCACCGGCGCAGCCCGGGCGGCGGCCGGCGAGGCCCGGTCCATGGCTCCGGACCTGTCTCCGCCGGCGCGGAATCGCCGCCGGGCCCGGCCTCGGCCCGGTATCCTGCCCGGCTGCGATCCCTGCCTGCACGGTGCGGCCGCCCGGTCCGCGAGACGGCTTCAGCCCCTGGCGGAGACCGCCGCCGCCCGGCCATTGCTTTTCGGCCATCGCGGAACCGATCCACGCCGGCTTCGCCGCCCACCCGCGGGCGGTTGCCGAAGGCAGGCCTCGCCGAGGGTGGCGACGGCGCGCCCGCCGGCGGCAGCATGGCGGTGCGGCCGGGGGGATGGCCACCGGCGCGCCCGCGTCTCCGGAACATGCCCCATGCCGGTTGCGCCGCAGGCACACTTGCCCCGCCGCGGCGCCTCAGCCATGACTGCCGCCGCACCATGCCGACCGACCTGCCCAACCTGCTGACACTCTCCCGCATCGCCGCCATCCCGCTGCTGGTGGCGATGGTGGCGCTGCGGCAGCCCTGGGCGGATCTGGCCGCCTGCGTCGTCTTCTCCGCCGCCGCCATCACCGACTACTTCGACGGCAAGATCGCCCGCCGCCGCCAGGCGGTCTCCGGCTTCGGCCGCATGCTGGACCCCATCGCGGACAAGCTGCTGGTCGGCGCCGCCCTCATGCTGCTGGCGGGGTTCGACCGGCTGGGCGGCGGCCTCGCCCTCTACCCCGCCATCCTCATCCTGCTGCGGGAGATCCTGGTCTCCGGCCTGCGGGAATACCTTGCCCAGCTGCGGGTCGGGCTGCCGGTCACGCCGCTTGCCAAGTGGAAGACCGGCTTCCAGATGGGCGCCCTCGGCACGCTGCTGGCCGGGGATAGCGGCGCCGCCGTGCTCGGCCTCGGCGTCCTCCCCGTCTCCGTGATCGGGGAGGCGATGCTCTGGACCGCCGCCGCACTCACTTTGTTGACCGGCTGGGACTATCTTACCGCCGGGCTGCGCCACGCCGGGGCGGAGGACGGCCCCCGTCCCGGCCCGGCGGTCCGCCCTTGAGGCCGGGCCGGCGCGGACACATCTTTCGCCCATCCCCGGGCGTTTCCGGAGTCGAGGAGTTCGCCATGCGAGGCAAGCACGGATGGAAGGCCCCCGCCGGGGCGGCACTGGCTGTGGCGCTGGCGCTCGGGGCCTGTGGGCCGGTCGATCGTGGCACCTATGCAGTGGCCGATGGCATCTCGGAGGCCGGGGCGCGGATCGGCGCCCCCTGGGGCAGCATGCGCGCGACCCCGCCCGGCGAGGGCAGCACCATCGACCGCGTGCGCGGCGTCGCCACCGCCACCGCCTCCCTGCAGCCGGAGCCGGGCGATGTCTGGCCGGCCGAGGAGGCGCCGCGCGCCACCCTCGCCAACCCGGATGCCGCGCTGCGCAACATCCCCACCTACCGCCCCGGGGAGCTGGACCGCCAATCCGCCCCCGTCGGCCGTTCCCAGTGGCAGCCCCAGGATCCGCCGCCGGTCCGCCCGGCGCCGCCCGACCTGAACCTGCGGGCCCCGGCGCCGATCCTGCCGCCCGTCGCGCCGCCCTCGCGTAGCGATGCCGGCCAGGTGATCCAGTCCCCCCGCGGCACCTACACCACTTCCGGCGGCACCGACCGGGTGCAGAGCGTCAACGGGCCGGACGGCAGCGGCACCGCGGTGCGGGACGGCAATTTCATCACCCTCACCACGCCGAGCGGCACGCAGGTGGTGCCGGCGCCGCGGTAGCCCCGATGCGCGTGCTGTATTTCGCCTGGGTGCGGCAGAAGGTCGGCAAGGCCGAGGAGGAGGTGGCGCCCCCCGCCGAGGTGCGCGACGTCGCCGGCCTCATGGCCTGGCTGGCGGCGCAGAGCCCTGGCCATGCCGAGGCCTTCGCCAATGCCAGGACGATCCGCGCCGCGGTGAACCAGGAATTCGCCCGGCCGGACCAGGCGCTGGCCGCGGGCGATGAGGTGGCCTTCTTCCCGCCGGTGACGGGCGGCTAGGCATGACCCCGAGCATCCGTATCCAGGAAGCGCCTTTCGACCTGGCCGAGGAGACCGCCGCCCTGACCGCGGGGCGGGAGGATGTCGGCGGCCTCGCCAGCTTCGTCGGGCTCTGCCGGGCGGATGACGGGCTCGCCGCCCTGGTGCTGGAGCACTACCCCGGCATGACGGAGCGCGCGATCGCCCGCATCGCCGCCGAGGCCTGCGCCCGCTGGCCGCTGACCGGCTGCACCGTCATCCACCGCATCGGCCGGCTGCCGCCGGGGGCGCCGATCGTCCTCGTCCTCACCGCCTCCTCCCACCGCGCCGCGGCGCTCGAGAGCTGCGCCTTCCTGATCGACTGGCTGAAGACCCGCGCCCCCTTCTGGAAGCGCGAGGAATTCGCCGATGGGCGGGAGCGCTGGGTGGAGGCTAAGGAGTCCGACGACGCGGCCGCCGCCCGCTGGGACGCTGCATGACTCTCGGGCCTCTGGCGCGGGTGGAGCTGGCCTGTCGCGACCCGCGGCGGCAGCAGGCCTTCTTTGGCGGCATCCTCGGCCTGAAGCCGACGCTGGGCACGGATGGCGTGCCGCGCTTCGCGCTCGGCGGGGTGGAGCTGGTGCTGCGCCCGCGCGGCGACGCGCTGTTCCCGGCCAATGCGCGCCCCGAGCCCGGCGCGCTGCTCGCCTTCCCCGTGCCGGATGACGAGCTGGATCGCTGGCACCGCCGGATGCTGACCGCCCGCGTCGCGGTGCTGGATGCGCCGGGCCCCGCCGGCGCGCCGCCCCGGACGCTCCGCATCGCCGATCCGGAGGGCAATGTGGTGGAGCTCTACGCCACCGGGGCCTGAACGGGGAGGGGCGGATGGCAGGGCGCTTTCCGGGCCGGGGCGGGGGGCGTGGCCGGGGCGGGCTGCCTCGGCCGCCCGCCGGCCGCCTTGCGCAGCGCACGCCGTTGGCACGCGGCCCCCGGCGCACCACAGCCGCCCCGGACCGGTTCGCTCCTCGGGCCCCGGGGTGAGGGGGCTCGGCGCCATCCTGGCCGGGGCGGCGCTGCTGCTCTGGCCGGCGGCGCCGAATGGCTATCCGCTCGTCTTCAGCGATACCGGCGCCTTCCTGGCGCAGACGGTGCAGGGCTGGCCGGTCTGGGACAAGCCCTTCGTCTTCGGCCCGGCGCTGCACCTGCTGCACTGGCGCTGGACGCTGTGGGGGGCGGTGGCGGTGCAGGGGGTGGCGCTGTCCTGGCTGCTGCGCCTGGTGCTGCGGGTGCTGGGGCACGGTTCGGCCGGGCAGCCGCGCGCGGACGGATGCCCTGCGCCCAAGCATCCACCGCCGGGACAGGCCGCACCGGCTGCCGCCGGCCATGCGGCTTGGCCGAAGCATTCCCGGCCGGGGCGGGGTGCATTGGCTGCCGCCGGTCCTGCGGCCCGGCCGGAGCACTCCCGGCCCCGGCAGGGTGCATCGGCTGCTGCCGACCATGCGGCCGGGCCGGAGCATCACTGGCCCGGGCAAGGCACGCCGGGGGCTGCCGGTCCCACGGGCTGGCTGCGGCCGGTCGCGTCCGGCCGGGGCGCAGAAGGAGCGGCGCCAGGGGTGGTGCGATGGCATATGCCGCTCTGCGCCCTGCTGGCGGCCGGCAGCGCCGCGCCCTGGTTCGCCGCCACGCTGATGCCGGATTGGCTGGCGCCCGCCCTGGTGCTGGCGGCCTTTCTGCTGGGCTTCGGCGAGACGGCGCTGGGTCGGGCGGAGCGCCTGGGCCTCGCCGCGCTGTTCGTGCTGGCGGTGGCGGCGCATCCCTCTCACCTGCCCTTGGGCCTGGCGCTGGCAGCGGGGGGGGCTGACGCTGCAGGGCTGGCGGGCGGCCGGGCGCTGCGCCCTGCCGCTTGCCCTGGCCGTGGCGCTGCTGCTGGGCAGCAATCTCTGGGCCCATGGGCGGCTGGCGCTGTCCCCCTATGGCGCGGTCTTCGCCCTCTCCCGACTGGTGGCGGATGGCCCGGCCGCCCGCACCATCGCGGCGCGCTGCCCGGCGGTGGGCTGGCATCTCTGCGCCTGGGCCGGGCGGCTGCCGGGCGATTCGGATGAGTTCCTGTGGTCCGGCACCGGCCCGGTCTGGGCCCCACGGGCGGATGGCGCGCAGCCCGGCGGGCCGATCAGCCTGGCGCCCGAGGCCGCCGCCATCCTCGCCGAGACCCTGCGGCGGGAGCCCCTGGCGGTGCTGCGGGCGGCGGCGGCGAATGCCTGGCGCCAGCTTCTCATGGTTCGGGTGGGGGATACGCTGGGGCCGGAGAATCTGGCGCCTTCGGTCGGGCGGCAATTGGCGCTGGGCTTTCCGCCGGCGGAGCAGGCGCGCTTCGCCGCCTCCCTCCAGGCGCGCGGGGTGCTGCGGGCGGCGGCGGCGCCTTTCCTCCGGCCGCATCTGCCGCTGCTGCTGGCCGGGCTGGGGCTGACGCTGTGGGTGGCTTGGCGCGGGGCGCCGACGGCGCGCGGACTGGCCTGGCTGGTGCTGCTCGGCCTGCTGGCGAATGCCGCCGTCACCGGCGCCCTCTCCGGCCCGCACCACCGCTACCAGGCGCGCATCGCCTGGCTGCTGCTGCTGCCGGCCTGTGGCCTCTCCCTGCGTCGCGGGACCCCCACCACGTGGCGGCGGCCGGATGTCTTGCTCCCGGGTGAAGCCTTCCGGCCCGACCCTGCCTAGTCTTTCCGCATGTTCTCCGGATTCGACCTGCTCGACGCGGCCGTGGTCGCCGCCATCTTCCTCCTGGCCGGGCTGGTGAAGGGGCTGGCCGGCTTCGGCCTGCCCACCGTCACCCTCGGCCTCCTGGCACTGATCCGCCCCTTGCCCGAGGCGATGGCGCTGATGCTGGTGCCCACCCTGCTGACCAATCTCTGGCAGGCCTTCGCCGGCCCGGCGCTGCGCAGCGCGCTGCAGCGGCTATGGGGCTTCCTGCTGGCCTCCGGCCTCGGCAGCCTGGCGGGGGCGAATATCCTGGCGCGCAGCGATGCAGCGCTGCTCTCCGGCCTGCTGGGGCTGCTGCTGCTGGCCTCCGGTGCGGTGGCGCTGCTCGGCCCGCCCTGGCCGGTGCCGAGCCCGGCCAAGGAGCGGTGGCTATCCCCCCTCATGGGCGCGGTGGCCGGCCTCATCGCCGGGATGACGGGCAGCTTCCTGATGCCGGCGGCGCCCTGGCTGGTGGCGCTGCACCTCTCGCCGCAGCAATTCGTGCAGGGCTTCGGCCTGGGCGTGCTGGCGGTGACGGGGGTGCTGGCCGTGGCGATGGCCGGGCATGGGCTGCTGCCGCCGGATCTGGGCCTTGCCTCGCTGGCCGGGGTGGTGCCGGCCTTCCTCGGCATGGCGCTGGGGCAGCGGCTGCGGCATGGCATGCCGGAGGCGCGGTTCCGCCGCATGGTGCAGGCGGCGCTGGGGGGGCTCGGCGCCTGGCTGGCCTGGCGCGCCTTCGGCTGACCTGACGCTTCCCGCGGGAAGCGCGCCTCCTGCGCGCTCGGCACCGTCGAGCCGCCCCTTGCGGCACCGTGGCCCCGGGCAATGGTGGCCTTCGACTCTGTCGAAGGCCTTCCAGGGCCTCCGTTGTCGCAGAACGGCAAGCAGCGCTAGCCTCCCCGTCACGACCACAACGCGGAGGATGCAGATGGCCGTCGTCGAGACCGAAACCCATGGCCAGACCCTGGTCGTCCGCCTCAACCGCCCGGAGCGCCTCAACGCGCTGAACCAGGAGCTCCGCACCCGCCTCGCCGAGATCTGGACCAGCTTCCGGACCGACCCTCAGCTCGAGGTCGCCATCCTCACCGGCACCGGCCGCGGCTTCTGCGCCGGCGAGGACATGAAGGAATCCCTCGCCGACGGCGCCCCCGGCGGCCGCGCGCTCGACCTGCCGGACCCCTTCCGCGAGGGCAGGCTGGAAAAGCCCGTCATCGCCGCGGTTAACGGCTTCGCCATGGGCGGCGGCTTCATGCTGGTGGAAGCCACGGATCTCCGCGTCGCCGTCCACGGCACGGTGTTCGAGGTCTCGGAGGCCAAGCGCTGGCTGCTCGGCGGCTACAATCACGGCACCGTCGCCAACCTGCCCTTCCCGATCGCCATGGAAATGGCCCTCGGCTTCCGCTTCACCGCCGAACGCCTCTACGAACTCGGCTTCCTGAACCGGCTGGTGGAGCCGGAGGCGCTGCTGCCGACGGCACTGGAAATGGCGAGCCATCTGCTCAGCCTGCCCCCCGCCTCCCGCGTCAACACCGTGCACATGATGCGGCGCATGCGCCCGCGCCCGACGCCGGCGCAGGAGAAGCTGGCGGAGAAGCTGCACCAGCACGGTGCCCTCAGCGACCGCATGGAAAGCCGCGCCGCCTTCGCCGAGAAGCGCGCCCCGCGCTGGAAGGGTTGGGACAACCCGGAGGACCGCTACCGCCTGCCCGATCTCGACATTCCTTGACGCCCCCGCCCCCGGGCGGGACTCTGAGCCCGGATACAGGGGAGGACAGAGCCGGGTGACCGAGCGACCCATCGTCATCGCAGGGGCCGGACATGCCGGTGGCGCCGCCGCGGCCTTCCTGCGGCAATATGGCTGGAAGGGGGGCATCGTGCTGGTGGGGGAGGAGCCCATCCTGCCCTATCAGCGCCCGCCGCTCTCCAAGGCCTGGCTGAAGGGCGAGGCGACGGCCGAAAGCCTCGCCCTGCGCCCCGCCCGCTTCTACGAGCAACAGAAGATCGAGGCCCGGCTCGGCCAGCGCGTCGTGGCCATCCATCGCGCCGAGGCGGAGGTGGAACTCGCCTCCGGCGAGCGCCTGCCCTACCACCGGCTGATCCTGGCCCTCGGCGCCCGCGCCCGCGCACTGCCCGTCCCCGGCGCCGATCTTGCCGGGGTGCTGGCGCTGCGCAGCGCCGCGGATGCGGATGCGCTGAAGGCGGCGCTGACCCCGGGCGCCCACCTCGCCGTCATCGGCGGCGGCTATATCGGGCTCGAGGTCGCCGCCTCCGCCCGCGCCCTCGGCTGCACCGTCACGGTGGTGGAACGTGAGTCCCGGGTGCTGGCCCGCGTCGCCGGCGAGGCGCTTTCCGCCTACCTCGCCGAGCATCACCGCGCCCAGGGGGTGGAGATCCTGCTCGGCGCCGAGGTGGAGGCGCTGGAGGGCCGGGCCGGGCGGGTTGCTGCGCTGCGGCTGAAGGATGGTCGCACCCTTGCTTGCGACACGGCGCTGATCGGCATCGGCGCGGTGCCGGAGGAGGCGCTGGCCCGCGCCGCCGGCCTCGCCTGCGCCAATGGCATCCTGGTCGATCTCGCCGCCCGCACCGAGGATCCGGCGATCTACGCCATCGGCGACTGTACCCATCGGCCGCTGCCGCTCTCCGGCCGCTCCATGCGGCTGGAATCCGTGCCCAACGCGCTGGAGCAGGCGAAGCAGGCCGCCGCCGATATCTGCGGCCGCCCGCCGCCGGTGCCGGAAGTGCCCTGGTTCTGGTCGGACCAGTATGCGCTGCGGCTGCAGATGGCCGGCATCGCCTTCGCCCCCGCTCAATCGGTGCGGCGCCCCGCGGCGGAAGGGGAGGGCTTCGCCGTCTTCCACCTCGCGGCCGATGACACGGTGCTGGCGGTGGAGGCGGTGAACGCTCCCGCGGAATTCATGGCGGGGCGGCTGCTGGTGGCGAAGCAGCGCCAGGTGCCGGCGGCGGTGCTGGCGGACCCGGCACGGTCGCTGAAGGAACTGGCGGCCGGGCAGGCCTGACCGCCTGCGGCGCCGGCCCCGCGCCGGGCGCGGCCGTATAGCCGCTGCAACCCTTTTCAAAGGCGGCGCACATCTGAATGTGCGAAGCAGAAGGGTCTGGCCGCCCGGTTCCGCCCGGGCCCGGCTGCCCCCAGCAGGAAGGACACGTGATGCCGAACATCACCTATGTCGAGTTCGACGGCACCGCACACCAGGTGGAGGTGCCGGTCGGCCATTCCGTGATGCAGGGTGCGGTGGAGAACAACATCCCCGGCATCGACGCCGATTGCGGCGGCGAATGCGCCTGCGCCACCTGCCACGTCTATGTGGAGGAGAGCTGGCTGCCGCAATGCGGCACGCCGGGCGAGCAGGAGCGCAGCATGCTGGGCTTCGCCGCGACGGCCGCGCCGAATTCCCGCCTCTCCTGCCAGATCCGCGTCACCGAGGCGCTGGACGGCCTCGTCGTTCGCATGCCGGAAGCGCAGCACTGAGGCGCTACGCGGCACCCCCGCCATGCCGGCCGAGTTTCATTGAAACCGCCCACCCCGCGATGCCAAGCTTCCGCCGCAGGCACCGGGCGGCGGCCTGAACCACGCCGAGCACCAGCCCCTGGGAGGAGTCCGGAATGAACGCCCCCGTGAATCTGAACCATGCGGAGATCGCCGCCACCACGCCGCTGGACAAGCTGGATGTCAGCGACCCCGCGCTGTTCCGCGACGATGTCTGGCACCCCTATTTCGCCCGCCTGCGGCGGGAGGCGCCCGTGCATTACTGCCGGGAGAGCATGTTCGGCCCCTACTGGTCCATCACCACCTACAAGGACATCGTCCAGGCGGAGCTGCTGCACAAGGTGTTCAGCTCGGAGAGCAGCCTCGGCGGCATCAGCATCCGCGACCGGCCGAAGGACCTCCGGCTGCCGATGTTCATCGCCATGGACCCGCCGCAGCATGACGAGCAGCGCAAGGCGGTGCAGCCCATCGTGGCGCCCGGGAACCTCGCCAAGCTGGAGCACCTGATCCGCGAGCGCGCCTGCCGCATCCTGGACAGCCTGCCGCGCAACGAGACCTTCAACTGGGTGGACAGGGTCTCCATCGAGCTGACGGTGCAGATGCTGGCGACGCTGTTCGACTTTCCGCAGGAGGATCGCCGCAAGCTCTCCTACTGGTCGGATTGCGCGACGGCGCTGCCCATGCCGGGCGGGCTGATCGAGAATGAGCAGCAGCGCGAGGCCGTCTTCGCCGAGATGCTGCAATACTTTCTGGGCCTGTGGAATGCCCGGGTGAATGCCGAGCCGGGCAATGACCTGATCTCCATGCTCGCCCATGCCCCGGCCACGCGGCACATGTCGCCGCGGGAGTTCATGGGGAACCTCGTGCTGCTCATCGTCGGCGGCAACGACACCACGCGGAATTCCATCAGCGGCGGCGTGCTGTTCCTGAACCAGAATCCGGAGGAATACGCCAAGCTGCGCGCCGACCCCGCGCTGGTCGAGAGCATGGTGCCGGAGATCATCCGCTATCAGACGCCGATCGCCCATATGCGCCGCACCGCCATCGCGGATGTGGAGTTCGGCGGGCAGACGATCCGCGAGGGCGACAAGGTCGTCATGTGGTACATCTCCGGCAACCGCGACGAGACGGCGATCGAAGAGCCCGACCGCTTCATCATCGACCGCAAGCGGCCGCGCCAGCACCTCTCCTTCGGCTTCGGCATCCATCGCTGCGTCGGCAACCGGCTGGCGGAGATGCAGCTGAAGATCCTGTGGGAGGAGATCCTGAAGCGCTTCGAGCGGATCGAGATGGTCGGGCCGGAGAAGCGCGTCTATTCCACCTTCATCCACGGCATCACCGAGCTGCCGGTGCGCATCCCCGGCTGAGCCTGCAAACTCGGACCGGGGTCCGGGCCAGGTCCTGGCCCCGGCGGGGGCATGGGGCAGCGCCCCCATTCCTGCCCTCACACCTTCAGCGCCACCAGCAAGGCCCCTGCGGACAGCACCAGCCCCGCCCCGAACACCGCCTGGTGGCTCTCCCCCGTGGCCGCGAAGAGGGCCGCCAGGGCGAAGGCCACCACCGCCTGGCAGACGCCGTAGGAGGCGCTGGTGCCGCTCCACAGCGCCGCCGCCCGCTCCCCCGCCCTTTGCCGCACCAGGGCCAGCGTCACGGCGGTGACGCCCACGCCTGCGAATCCCCCGAGCGCCGCCGCCGCCAGCAGCGCCGGCGCGGCGGGCACCAGGCCCAGCGCCAGCGCCCCGAGCTGCGCGACCAGCCAGAGCCGGAAGGCGAGCACCGCGCCGATGCGGTCCGCCGCCCTGCCGCCCAGCAGGGTGCCGCAGATGGCGCCGCCGCCGAAGACCAGCCAGATCAGCGCCCCGGCGCCCAGCCCGAGCCCCAGGCCTCGCGCCGCGAGGTCGGCGATATAGACCATCGGCGCCACCATCCCGGCGCCGGAGAGGCCATAGGCCAGCAGCAGCGCCGCCGCCTTCGGCCGCGCGCCCGGCCGGGCCGGCGGCATGGCGGGCGGGCTCGGCCAATGCGGCGCCGCCAGGGCCCAGAAGCCCAGCACCGCCGCCGCCAGCCCCAGCCAGGCCCAGGCCAGGCCCAGCGGCACCAGCAGGGGCACCAGCAGGGAGCCGAGGGCGATGCCGCTGCCGACGCCCGCGACGACGATGCCGCTGGCCATGCCGCGCCGCGACGCCGGGATCACCGCCAGCACCGCCGGCCCGGCCAGCCCCATCAGGAAGCCGCCGCCGAGGCCCGACAGCCCCCGCCACAGCGCGAACCAGCCAAGGCCGAGATTGGCGGCGCAGGCGGCGAAGCTCAGCGCCGCCAGCGCCATGCCGAGGGCGAGGCAGCGCCGCACCCCGAGGCGTGGGGCCAGGCGCGGCGCCGCCAGCACCCCGGCCAGGTAGCCGGCGAGGTTGGCCGCCCCCAGCAGCCCCGCCCCGCCGCCATCCACCCAGCCCGCCGCCACCATGGCGGGGAAGAGCGGCACATAGGCGAAGCGGGCGAGGCCCAGCCCGGAGCAGGTGGCCGCCGCCCCGGAGAGCGCGGTGGCAAGGAAGCCGCTCATGCCTGCCTCGCCACCAGCGCGGCGGCGCCCCAGCCGGCGGCCGAGAACCCCAGCCCGGCGCCGAACACCGCCGCATGGCTCTCCCCCGTGGCGGCGAAGAGCGCGGCCAGAGCGAAGCCGATCACGGTCTGCATCACCGCGAAGCCCGCCGTGGCCTGCACCCAGAGGCCGGTGGCCCGCGCCCCCGCCATCTCCCGCGTCACTGCCAGCGTCACGGCCGAGACGCCGACCGCGGCGAAGCCGGAGAGCGCGGCGGTGGGCAGGATCAGCGCCGCATGCGGCGGCAGGGCCAGGGCCAGCGCCGCCACCTGCACGCCGAGCCAGAGCACCAGGGTGCGCCGCGCCCCCATGCGGTCCACCACCCGCCCGCTCAGCACGCCGCCGGCAATGCCGAACAGGCCGAAGACCAGCCAGATGGCGGCGCCGATGCCGACGCCGAGGCCCCGGCCGCGCGCCGCGAGATCCGCCAGATAGACCATGGGCGGCACCATGCCGGCGCCGTGCAGCCCGTAGGTGAGGATCAGCAGCCGGGCGCGGGGCGGCGCCTCGGCCGCGGCGCCGCGCAGCTCCATCGCCGGCCAACGGGGATGGGCGAAGACCCAGAGCAGCAGCACCAGCGCCGCCAGCCCCAACCAGGTGGCCGGCAGCCCCGCCCCGAGCAGCGCCGGCACCGCCACCGCCCCGGTGGCGATGCCGATGCCGACGCCCGCGATGACGATGCCCCCCGCCTTGCCGCGATCCGGCGCCGCGACGCTCGCCTGGGTGGCCGGCCCGGCGACCGCCATCAGCCAGCCCCCCGCGACGCCGGCCAGGGTCCGCCAGAGCAGCAGCCAGAGGAAGCCGCCGTTCCAGGCGCAGGCCAGCAGGGAGAGGGCGATCAGCGCCATCCCCGCATCCAGCAGCCAGGGCACGCCGCGCCGCCGCGCCAGGGCCGGCCCGGCGAGGATGCCGATGAGGTAGCCGAGCAGCGCCGCGGCGCCGAGGGTGCCCGCCTGCCCGCCATTCACCCAGCCCGCCGAGACCATGGCGGGGAAGAGCGGGACATAGGCGAAGCGCGCGATGCCGTTGCCGGAGGCGGTCGCCGCCGCGCCGGCGAAGGCGGAGCGAAGATAGGAGGCCACGCGCGAGCCTAACCCGGAGCGGCGCGCTGCCTAGGGGGCACCGGCAGGGCAGCCATGCGCGGATGGCCGGGCTGTTGCGCAACCGCTTCAGGCGGCCCGGCCGGGCGGGACGAAGGGGTGGCCTGATCGAGACCGGCTGCCGCAGCCTGTCCCTTCAAGCCTGGCAAGGGGTGGCGATCCAGGCCGGGCGGCACGCCGCCCGGTCGCCCCTCACCGCGAGGGCGTTGCCCAGTTCTGCACCGGCGGCCGGGTCAGCGGCGCGCTGAGCTGCTGGGTGTTGGCCCAGTTGCTCGGGCGAGCCGGCGGCGCATCGGTGCCGGTGCGGGTGGCGGCGAGCAGCACGAAGCCGAGGAGCAATCCAGGAAGAAGCAGGGCAAGGCGGCACATGGGAGAGGGTCTTCACGTTCAGGGGGCGGCGCCGGGCGCCGCGGCTTGAGGCGGAAAATGGTGGCTTTCACAGTCCTAGGCCATGCCGAAGGATGAATGATGTTCATTCGGTCACTGCATGGCTCCTGCCTGCTTGCCGGTTCCGTGCTGGCTTTCCACGCTGATTACACCAGGCGCCCGATCGGCCCGCCCCACCCCCGTCCGGCCTGACCGAGGCCCAGGCGCTGCGCAGCGACCGCGCCTATGCGCTGCTGCGGCCGGAGGTGCTGTCCTGTCGCATTCCGCCCGGCGCCCTGCTGAGCGAGGCGGAGGTGATGCGGCGCTACGAGCTCGGCCGCGCCACCTGCTGCGCCGCGCTGCACCGGCTGGCGCAGGACGGGCCGCTCCGCGCCGCCCCGCGCCAGGGCTATTTCGTCTCCCCGGTGACGCCGGCCGATGTGGCGGAGATCTACACCCTCCGGCTGGAGCTGGAGCCTGCGCCTGCCCTACGCCGTGCCCCAGCTCCTCGCCGGGCTGAAGATCGCGGCGACCGTGGCGTTGCTCGGCATCGTCATCGGTGAGTTCGTCACGGCGCAGCAGGGGCTGGGCTATGTGGTGATGTTCGGCGCCTCGCTGGGCGAGACCGCGCTGGTGCTGGCGGCCATCACCCTGCTCTGCGGCATCGGGCTGATGCTCCATGGCGCCGTGCCGGCAGCGGAGCTCGCCTTCGCGCGGTGGTATGGGGAATTCGCCTGACATCCGGGGAAGGCGCTGCCTTCCCCAGGCCCCATCCGCCAAAGGCCGAAGGGCCTTTGGAAACCAGGAGTTTGGAGCGAGCGAGTTGAACTTGCCGACTCAAGAGCTCCAAGGGCCCTTCGGCCCTTGGCAGAGGAGAGCCCGAGAGGCGGCAGCGCCCCCTCTCGGTTCAGCCCAAGGTAATGCCGGCTTCCCGGATCACCTGCTCGCAGATCATCCGCTGGCCGTCCAGCCAGCGGGCGAATTCCTCCGGGCTGCTGCCGGACATCACCGCGCCCAGCGGGTCCATCCGCTGCTTCACCCCGGCATCCCGGCAGGCCTGGCCGAGCGCTTCGGCCAGCCGCACGACGATGCCGGTCGGCGTCCCGGCGGCGGCGAAGACGCCGTTCCAGTCATTCATGTCGAAGCCGGGGAAGCCCTTCTCCGCCAGCGGCGGCACCTCGGGGATGGAGGGCACGCGGTTCAGGCTCGTCACCGCCAGCATGCGCGCCTTGCCGGACTGCACCGGTGGGCGGATGGAATTGGTGGTGATCAGCACGGCATCGATCACCCCCGCCGTGATGTCCCGCGCCGCATCCGCCCCACCGCGATAGGGCGTGTGGATCAGCCGGATGCCCGCGAGCTTCTGGAACATCTCCCCCGCCAGATGCCCCATGCCCGCCGCCGGCGGCGTGCCGTAGCTGATGGTGGCGGGCCTGGCCTTGGCCGCGGCGATGAACTCCTCGATCGTCCGTGCCGGGAAATCCTGCTTCACCGCGATCACCTGCGGGAAGAGGCAGACCTGGGAGACCGGCAGGAAGGCCGTGCGGTAGTCGAAGCCGAGATCCTTCATCAGCGGCGGGTTCGTCAGCTGGTTCGCCGCATCCACCAGGAAGGTGTAGCCGTCGCGCGGCGATTGCAGCGTGGCATTCGCCGCGATCACCGCATTGCCGCCGGTCCGGTTCTCGATGATCACCGACTGGCCGATGATCTCCTGCAGCTTCTGCCCCACGGTCCGCGCCGCGGTATCCGCCGCCCCGCCGGCGGCGAAGGCGACGATGAGGCGGATGGGCCGGTTCGGCCAGAGGTCCGATTGTGCCAGGGCGGGGGTGGCGAGGGCGCTGCCCAGCAGGGCGCGGCGTGTGATGCGCAGCATGGCCTCACCCCTTCAGCTTGAGGATGGCCTGGGCGACCGCATCGCCCATCGCTTCCGTGCCCAGCCGCGTCGCGCCCTCCTCCATGATGTCGCCGGTGCGGTAGCCTTCCGCCAACACCTGGCGCACGGCCTTCTCCATCAGCGCCGCCTCCGCCTCCAGCTTCAGCGAGTGCCGCAGCAGCAGGGCGGCGGAGAGGATGGAGGCGAGCGGATTCGCCAGATCCTTCCCGGCAATGTCCGGCGCCGAGCCATGCACCGGCTCGAACAGCCCGACGCCCTCGCCGTTCAGGGAGGCCGAGGGCAGCATGCCGATGGAGCCGGTCAGCATCGCTGCGGCATCGGAGAGGATGTCGCCGAAGATGTTGCCCGTCACGATGACGTCGAAATCGCGCGGCCGGCGGATGAGGTGCATGGAGACGGCATCCACATATTCGTGCCGCAGCTCCACATCCGGATAGTCGCGCGCCACCTCGATCGCCACCTCGCGCCAGAGCTGGCTGGTTTCCAGCACATTCGCCTTGTCCACGGAGCAGAGCTGACGCCGCCGCTTCCGCGCCGCCTCGAAGCCGGCGCGCATCACCCGCGCCACCTCGGCCTCCGTGTAGCGCATGGTGTTCCAGGCGTGGCGCTGCCCGTTCTCCACGCCGCGGCCGCGCGGCGTGCCGAAATAGATGTCGGAGGTCAGCTCCCGCAGCACCACCAGATCCACGCCCTCGATCGCCTCCCGCTTCAGGGAAGAGGCGCCGAGCAGTTCCGGGAAGGCAAAGACCGGCCGGAAATTGGCGTAGAGGTCAAGCTGCTTGCGCAGCCGCAGCAGCCCATGCCCGCCGCGCTGTTCCGCGGGACGCAGATCGCTCTCATAGGTGCCGGCGGCGCCGAACAGGATGGCGTCGGCCTTGGCCGCCATCTCCGCCGTGGACGGTGGCAGCGGGTCGCCATGCTGGTTGAAGGCGGCATCGCCGATCGGCGCCTCCGCCATCTCGAATTGCGGGCCGTTATTGGCGGAGATGGCGCGCAGCGCCTTCACCGCCTGGGCCGTCACCTCCGGCCCGATGCCGTCGCCGGCGAGGACTGCGATTTTCATCACGCCACCCGATGGCCGGAGCGCCGCATGGCGCGGAGGGCTGAATCGGCCGGCACGGCATATGCCCGATGGTCGGAGCGCCGCATGGCGCGGAGGGCTGAAGCGGCCGGCACGGCATATGCCCGCTGGTCGGAGCGCCGCATGGCGCGGAGGGCTGAATCGGCCGGCCTCATATGCGATTCTCCCTGCCATAGCGCCGTTCGAAGGCGGCGATGTCGTCCTCATAGGCGGCGGTCACGCCGAAATCGTCCAGCCCGTTCAGCATGCAATGCTTGGCGAAGGGGTCGATCTCGAAGCCGTGCACGCTGCCATCCGGCGCCGTCACCTGCTGCTGCGGCAGGTCCACGAAGATCCGCGCGCCGGGCGAGGCTTCGAGCTGCGCCAGGATGTCTTCCACCACCGCGGCGGGCAGCACCACCGGCAGCAGCCCGTTCTTGGTGCCGTTGTTGCGGAAGATGTCGCCGAAGCTCGGCGCGATGGCGCAGCGGAAGCCAGCATCGAACAGCGCCCAGACGGCGGCTTCGCGGGAGCTGCCGCAGGCGAAATTCTTCCCCGCGACGATGACCCGGGCCGCCCGCCAGGGCTCCCGGTTCAGCGGGAATTCCGGGTTCTGCTCGCCCGTCGCGGCCACCCGCCGCGCGTCGTGGAAGAGGAAATCCGCATGGTTCACCTCCCGCGGGCGGGAGAGGAAGCGGGCCGGGATGATCTGGTCCGTGTCGATGTTCGGCAGCGGCAGCGGCACCGCCACGGCATCGAGCGTCACGAAGGCTTCCATCGCCTCAGCCTCCCATCAGCCGGCGCACATCGGCGAAGCGGCCCGTCACCGCCGCCGCCGCGGCCATGGCCGGGCTCAGCAGATGCGTCCGCGCCCCCGGCCCCTGCCGCCCCATGAAATTGCGGTTCGAGGTGGAGGCGACGCGCTGCCCCGGCCGGGCGATGTCGCCATTGGTGCCGAGGCACATGGAGCAGCCCGGCTCCCGCCACTCGAAGCCGGCGCGGCGGAACACCTCGTGCAGCCCCTCGGCTTCCGCCTGGCGCTTCACCGGCTCGCTGCCCGGCACCACCCAGGCGGTCACGCCCTCGGCCACCTTGCGGCCATCGGCCACGGCGGCGGCGGCGCGCAGATCCTCGATGCGGGAGTTGGTGCAGCTGCCGATGAAGACGCGGTCGATGGCGATGTCGGTCAGCTTCGTGCCGGGCGTCAGCCCCATATAGTCCAGCATCCGACGCATCTGCGCCCGCCGCTCGGCATCCGCGGCGCTCTCCGGGTCCGGCACCGCGGCGTCGATCGGCAGCGCATCCTCCGGGCTGTTGCCCCAGGTGACCATGGGCCGGATGGCGCTGCCATCCACCGTCACCTCGGTGTCGAAGGCCGCGCCCTCGTCGCTCGGCAGCTCCCGCCACCGGGCCACGGCCTGCTCCCATTCCGCGCTCTGCGGGGCATAGGGGCGGCCATGCAGATAGGCATAGGTGGTCTCGTCCGGTGCCACCATGCCGGCGCGCCCGCCGGCCTCGATCGACATGTTGCAGAGCGTCAGCCGCCCTTCCATCGAGAGCCCGCGGATCGCGTTGCCGGCATATTCGATGACATGCTCCGTGGCCCCCGCCGCGCCGATCTGCGCGATGATGGCGAGGATCACGTCCTTCCCCGTCACCTGCGGCCCCAGCGTGCCGTCCACCGTGATGCGCATGGTCTTCGGCTTGCGCTGCCACAGCGTCTGCGTCGCCAGCACATGCGCCACTTCCGTGCTGCCGATGCCGAAGGCCAGCGCGCCGACGGCGCCATGGGTGGAGGTGTGGCTGTCGCCGCAGACCAGCAGGATGCCAGGCTGGGAGAGCCCGGTCTCCGGTCCCACCACATGCACGATGCCCTGGTTGGGATCGCCCAGGCCGAACATGCGGATGCCGTGCTCCGCCGTGTTGCGCGCCAGCTTCTCCACCATCTCGCGGTGGCGCGGATCCTCGATCTCCGCCAGCTTGCGGGTGGCGGTGGAGACGTAGTGGTCGGGCGTGGCGAAGATGCGGTCCGGCGCGCGCGGCTTCAGCCCGCGCTTGCGCAGCACGTCGAAGGCGGTGGCGCCGCCATCATGCAGCAGATGGCGGCCGACATAGAGCAGCGTCTGGCCGTCCTCGCGCTCCGTCACGCGGTGGCGGGACCAGATCTTCTCGAACAGCGTGCGCGGGCCTGCTGGCTCGGACATGCTCCCCCCCTCTTGTCTTGCTCAGGGGGAGCGTGAGCCTGGCCGGCCTGGCTGTCCAGGGGGCGGCGGCGGGCCGCGCTAGAGCAGATCGCCGCAGGGCGGCATCGCCTGAAGGCGTGAATCTGCTCTGCGAACAAACGCTTTAGCGGCTATTTCTGCCGTGCGGACCAGTGCTGCTCGCGGCGGCCGCGGCGTTCGGCGCCCGCGGTCAGCCAGCGCGGGCTGCGCCGTGGCGGGCGGCCGGCGTCGAGCGGGCCGCGGGGCAGGGCGGCCTCGGCC
>NZ_JAMZIK010000105.1 GCF_024178315.1 Siccirubricoccus soli
CTCGGACACCGAGTTGGAGCTCGAGTGCCAGTCGCTGGTGGAGGTGCTGGTGCCGGTGGCGGTGAAGGTGTTGTCGCCGGAGGCCGAGGCATCCGCCACCGCCTTCGCCGTGTTGTCGGAGATGTCGGCGTCGGCGTAGACGTAGCTCTCCACGCAATTGTACAGCGTGAGATCGATGTAGCTGCTGAAGTCGACGTCATACCAGGACATTGTCGTTCTCCCCTTCGGAAGCGTTGTCAGGCGGCGTCAGTCCGTGGCGGACTCGGACACCGAGTTGGAGCTCGAGTGCCAGTCGCTGGTGGAGGTGCTGGTGCCGGTGGCGGTGAAGGTGTTGTCGCCGGAGGCCGAGGCGTCCGCCACCGCCTTCGCCGTGTTGTCGTAGATGTCGGCGTCGGCGTAGACGTAGCTATCGACATAGTTGACCAGCGTGAGCTCGATGTAGCTGTTGAAGTCGACGTCATACCAGGACATGTCGGTCTCCTCTCCGGTGCTTGTGCTTGCAGCCCGCGCTGCGGCCAGGCCGGTCGATGCCGGCCCGCAACTGGTAGGGCGCGCGGCGCCGGAGGGTCAAAGTGGCAAGCGGCTAAGAACCAATTGGACGGGCGTAGGCGCATTCAGCGGAACGCATCGCAGTCCTGCCTTCCATCTACGTCTTTCGGCAGCCGCCCTCGCCGCCGCGATACCTCTCCCGAAGCCGGCCCGCCCCGCCTCCCCTTCCGGCGGATGATCCGCGCGGCCGCATTCGGCCGCCGGGAGGAGCGGGAGACGGGCCGCAAGGCGTCAACCGATCATGGAGTAGGCGTCCCCGGCGACGTAGGAGTAGTCGTCGGTCGTGAGGCTATGGGTCTGGGTCAGCGTGATGCTGGCGTCGCCGGCGGCCGTGGCCGAGGCGGAGATGTGAGCCAGGTTGCCGTCGATCGAGCCCGGCCGCGGGCCGCGCACGGGTACGTCGTGGACCGTGTTGATCTCGATCGGCCCGTGGGGAAGGTCGAAGCCGTCGATCGCGATGGCGAAGACCTTGGTGGTGGAGGTGGCTGCGCCATCGGTCGATCCCCTCACCGTGCGGGTCACGACGAAGTCGGCGCCATCGACATCCGCATAGGTCGAGGCGGCGGCGTATGTCCCGCCCCCGTCCGCCGTGGCAGAGGCGGTCGCATCGCCGCGCACCGTCGTGACCCTGCCCCGGTCGATCACCGAAAGCGATACGTCGCCTGCCGCAGTGGTGTTGTCGCCGATGGCGACGGCCTCCGCCCCCATGCTCGCCGCCGTTCCCTCGGCGCTCGAGGCGACGTCGGTGCCGGCCTTGCTCCAGTTGCTGCCGGCGCCATAGGTACCGGTGATACGCTTGGCCATGGCTCAGTTCTCCTCATGGCTGTTCCACGCGTGGTGCGCGCGCCCGCAGCCCGGCGCCCTTGTCGGTGCGCGGATGGGGCAGCGGCGGTTATCGCGCGTATCGCCGTGCCCGGGCGGCGCAATGAGGGCGGTGGCACGAGCGAATTTTGCGGGCGTCTGCCCCGCGCTTCGACCGAGGGCGGAGACGGCCGCGCAATGGGCGTACGACGGCGGGTGAAGGCGGCTACCCCTTCCTGCGTTCTCCGGCCGGTGCCGAGACGGTCAGAGGATGACCGCTGCCCGGACGCGGCGCCCGGGCGCCTGAAGCAGCCGCAGCGAAGACTCGATGCAGGCGGCCCGATGCCGGACTGGCCAAAGCGGCCGAAGCTCGATCGATGCCGCTCTACGGCTCCGGACCGCGGGGCACCGCGCCATGCGGCGGTGCCGCCAGTGCGCCCATCGCCACGCGCGCCGCTGCCGGAGCCAGCCGGATCGGCGCTGCCGGCATGCCGGCCTCCTCGGCGCCGTGCGCCGTCGCCAGCGCGGTGCCGGAGGATGCGAGGGCCGCCGCCGTCCTGTTCGACACGCCGAGCTTCCGCATCACCTGCCGGACATGCACCTTGACCGACGCCTCGGAAATGCCGAGCAGCGCAGCGATCTGCCGGTTGGGCATGCCGCTGCGCATGTGCGAGAGCACCGCCAGCTGTTCCCTGGTCAGGGCATGGAGCCGCCGGTCGACCGACTCGTTGCCGTTGCGGCCATTCGGGCTGTGGCCGGCTGAGGCGGTGATCGACCAGGGACCCAGCAGCGCCGAGGGCGGGAAATACCACCCGCCGTTCATGATGAAGGTGAAGGCCGCGAGCGCGAGGCGTGGCTCGGTGGAGGTTCCGATGAAGCCCCGCACGCCGGCGCGGAGCGCGGCGATGATTGCGCTCGGGCTTTCGCGGTCCGAGACGACGACCAGCGGCGTCTCCGGCAGCGAGGCGTTCGCGGCCTTCAGCCATTCGGATGGGCTGGACTCCTCCACCGACATGCCGCCGACATTGAGGATGCAGAGGGCGATCCGCTTGCCCGCCGTGACGACCGCGTCCGTCATGTCCGCCGGTCCGGTCTCGACCACGACCCGGTTGCCGAGCGCCCAGTCCTGCAGGAACGCCGCTATGCTGGCACGCCGCAGCGCCTGTTGGTCCAGCACGAGGACGATCCGATGAGGTCCCGTCGCCGAGGTCTCCTGCACGGCACTTCCTCCATTGCCGAAGATGCGTCGGCCAGTGCGTCGGGTCCTGCGCCACGTCTTCATGGCGCAGCAACGGAATGGATGACGCGCCGAAAGAATGCGCCGTTGCATCGGTGCGCCGCAATTCGCCTGAGGTGATAGTCCGCGGCCTGCCCTGCCTATGTGGAGGATCATCGTTCTGCGGCCGGCGGCGGCGGCGTGCCGCGGTTACGCCATGCGGCGTACGCCCTGCAGGCGCCGGAGGATGGCGCAATGTCGCGGCAGCGGCGCTGCGGGAGGCCGTCAGGGCGAGGATCGGGACCAGGAGCGCCCGGGGCGTCTGCAGGCCAGGCGGCCTCGCCCGGGCGGCATCCGATCAGATGGCCTCATCTGGTCGGATGTCCTGCTCCGGCACGTCGTCGCGCGCGCCGGCCTGGCGCCTGGAGGCGGCGCGAACGGCAAGGTGCGTCAGATGGCGAGGTAGCCCGTTGGCGATGGCGCGAGGGCGGGATCGAGTTCGCAGAGCGCCGCCTGGGTCCGGTTGGCGACCCCGAGCTTGCGCATGACCTGGCGGACGTGAACCTTCACGGTCGACTCGCACATGCCAAGATCGCGGGCAATCCGCTTGTTGGACTGGCCCTGCCGCAGCAGCCGCAGCACATCGGCCTGGCGGGCGGTCAAGGTCTCGCGCGGGACCGGCCAGGCGGACGCGCCGCCCGGGCGGGGCGTGATCGTGCCGTGCCGGACGACGCCCGAACCGTGCACCGAAAGGTCGAGCAACACATCCGGCGGGAAGAAGACGCCACCGACGATGATGAAGCGCAGCGCGCCGACCATGACGCCGGGCTCCATCAGCGTCGTGAGGTAGCCGCGCGCCCCGGCCTCCAGCGCGGCGATGATGTCGCCTGCCTCCTGCCGGTCGGAGAGCACTGCCACGGGGACATCGCCCATCCGCTTCACCAGCCCCTGCAGATATTGCTGGAGCTTGGGGGTCGATGCCGAGACGCTGCCGATATTGACGAGCACCAGGGCGATGTCGGGGCCGGGGTCGAACTCCTCGGACATCGACCTTTCCTGGACCCGGAACACCTCGTTGTTGCATTCCGCGCTGAAGTTCAGAAACCGGGACAGGCCCGCTCGCCTAACTGGATAGTCATCGACCAAAATAATGCATGGATCCGAAACAATATGGCTTATTTCCTTGGGTCTCATGCTCTCCTCCCACGCCAACCTTTTTCGGTCAGGCCGATTTTTATTCAGTTCTCAGCGAATGTTTTTTTCGCAGGCAAAAATCAGAGACGGTCCCGGCAGTAATGTCCTGTCGACCTCGGCAAGCAATCTTGGGCAATGGCCCATCGGGGGCCCGACCAGCCATCGCGATGCGACGCTCGGCCCTGCTCCCCCGCCATCCCGCCATCCCGTCGGCCAAGGAGTCCGGCATGGTTCACTTGCAGTCACGAACGGCGCGTCGGCATTATATCCACGTAAGTTATCAGTAAGCTCAAATTGCCGAAAATTTCAAAACAATTCCGAAGCAACCGCTAGGCGAGAATGCGCCATATTATTGACGCGTACTCGGTATCATGCACGACATTGGAGCGGCTTCGGCTGACCTTCGCCACCCATCCCGTTCCAGCTCGCCGTCCGGTCGCGCGAGTCACGGTTTCGGTCGGTCCGACCTCAGCCTGTCACACTCCGACGGCAAGCTCCGATATCCCGCCAGGCAGCGCGCCGACGCCACGTGCGGACAGGTTCTCCGAGGAAGACGGCGTGGCACGGCAATGCCCGGCATCAAGGCCAGGAGCGATGGCGGCGGCTGTCATCGGTACCCCATGGCCCCGGCGTAGGGATCGGGTGCATGGCGGCGAGCAGCATGGCGCCCGGCGAAGGGGCGCTGGTCGGACCGGCGGGATTTGAACCCACGACCCCTTGACCCCCAGTCAAGTGCGCTACCAGGCTGCGCTACGGTCCGTGCGGCGGCGTCAGTAGCACCGGCCTCGCCCGGCCGCTACCCCCCTCCGCCGCCACTCACTCCAGCGAGATCCGGGTCCGCTGCGCCAGGGCGCGGAATTGCCCGGTCTCCACCGCCAGGAAATTGGCGAAAGCCTCCGGCCCCTCCGCCGCTGCCTCGGCCGAGGCGCTGGTCAGCGCCCGCTGCGCCTCCGCCCCCGTCAGCGCCGCGGCGGCGGCCTCGGCCAGCGCCGCCACCAGCCTGGGCGGCATCCCCGCCGGCCCCATCAGCCCGAACCAGGAGCCGGGGACCACGCCCTCCACCCCCTGCTCGGCAAAGGTCGGCAGCGACGGCCAGCGGGCGATCCGTCGCGGCGCCGCGGTGCCGAGCGCCTTCAGCGACCCGGCCTCGATCAGCGGGGCGGAGACCCCGACGCCGTCGATCACCCAATGCACCTGGCCGGCGGCGAGATCCGTCATGGTCGGGGCGGAGCCGCGATAGGGCACGTGCACCGCCTCGATCCCCGTCGCCATGCAGAATTGCTCGGCCTGGATGTGCTGGACGGAGCCGACGCCGGAGGAGGCGAAGGTGATCGCCCCCGGCCGCCGCTTTGCCTCCGCCACCAGATCGGCAAGCGAGGTCCAGGGCGAATCCCCTTTCGCCAGCAGCACATGCGGCTGCCGCGCCAGCAGCGTCACCGGGGCGAAGGCGCGGGCACCGTCGAAGGGCAGGCGCTGGGCCAATGCCGGGGCGATGGCGACAGCCGTCGGATGCGCCAGCAGCAGGGTGTGCCCATCCGGCGGGGATTTCGCCACCAGCTCCGCGGCGATGATGCCGGAGGCGCCGGTGCGGTTCTCCACCAGGAAGGGCTGGCCGAAGCGCGGCTGCAGCGCATTCGCCAGCACCCGGGCCAGCACATCCGTCAGGCCGCCGGGCGGGAAGCCCACCAGAATGCGCACCGGCTTCTCCGGCCAGCTTCCCTGGGCGCGGGACGGGGCGGGCAGCAGGGCCAGCCCCGCCAGCAGGGCACGACGGCGCATCACAGCTCTCCTGGCACGCCATAGGCCGGCGCGGCACCGGGGTTGAGGGCGCGGTTCACATAGGCCTCCTGCTGCGGCTCCCACAGCGTCCAGAGCTTGGCCAGCGCCTCGATCGGCTCCTGCTCGACCCAGTCCACCCGAAGGTCGGCGATGGGCCAGGGCTGGTCCCGCACCACCAGCAGCCCGGCGGAGAAGACCGGCCCCGCCTCCCCGCCCGCCGCCACCGCGGCACGCATGGCGGCGATCAGCCGGGTGCCGAGCGAGGCCTCCGGCATCGCCTCGAAGGCCGCAACCATGCGGGCAGGCACGCCGGGATTGGCGAGAAGATTGCCGAGGGCAACGCAATCCCGCCCCACCACCTCCGCATGCACGCCGAGCGCCCGGGCGCCGGAGAAGCAGGCGGGCGGCCCCTCCCGCCCCAGCAGGGCGAGCTGGCGGTACTCGATATGCGGCGCCTCGGCGCGCAGCCGCGCCAGCGCCGCCTCGGTCGGGAGCCCCTGTTCCAGCAGCCCCAGCCCCTGCGGCCCGAGCCGCGGATCGGTGACGTTCTGGGTCGCCACCACGCCAACCCCAGCCCGCGCATGGGCACAGCGCGCCGCGACGGCAGGGGAGGAGGAGGCGACGGCGATGCCGAACTCGCCGCTGCGGGGGCAGCGGCCGCTGACGGAGAAGGTCATGCCCCCCTCCCCGCGCCCTGCGCCGCGGCGCTCATTCGGGGATCACCGCGGTGGCGTCGATCTCCACCAGCCATTCCGGCCGGGCCAGCGCGACGACGACGAGGCCGGTGCAGACCGGATGCACCCCGCGGATATACTCGCCCATGGTGCGATAGACCGGCTCGCGGTGGCGGATATCGGTCAGGTACACCACGAGCTTCGTCACATGCTCCATCCGCGCGCCGGATTCCTCGAGGAGCTGGCGGATGTTCTGCATCACCTTGTGGGTCTGGGCGACCGGGTCGCCGAGGCCGACATTGGCGCCGCCCTCCAGCTCCTGCGGGCACTGGCCGCGGAGGAAGACCATGGTGCCGCGGGCCACCACCGCCTGGCAGAGATCGTTGTCGAGCTTCTGCTCGGGGTAGGTGTCCCTGGTGTTGAAGGGACGGATGCGGCGATGCGCCATCACGCGGTCTCCCCGGCCAGGGTCAGGTCGAGCGGGCTGCGATAGCCCGCCGCCGCCACCACGCCGCCGCGCACCGCGCCGGGCGCGGTCGGGCCCCAGAGCTCGGCGAAATCCTCCGGCAGCGCCCGGCTGTTCGGCACGGCGAGCCAGAGGCGGTAGAGCAGGCGCTTCCTCGCCTGGTCCGCATGGTCCAGCAGCGCGGTGCGGGCATGGTAGGTGACGTGGTTGTTGAGGAACTGGATGTCGCCCGGCTCCATGCGGGTGTGCAGCGCCAGCTCCTGCGCCAGGGCGGCGAGCAGGTCGAGCGCCTCCTCCTGCGCCGCGGTCAGCCGCGGCACCTGCGGGAAGCGCTGCGCGCTCTCGATGAAGCTGCGGGAATACTGGCTGGTGAAGCGGCCCTGGTGCAGGGCGAAGACCGGGTTGACGTACCACGGGTCCTCGCCCGGCCGCTCCTCCTGCTGCCGGCTGTGGTACCAGGGCTGGAAGAGCAGCTCGAGCAGGTCCGGCCGGCGCTCCAGCATGGCGTTGTGGATGGCGGGGGTGGAGACGATGAGGCTGTCCCCGCCCGAGAGGGATTGCCGGACGCAGAGCAGCCCGACCACGTCGCAGCGATCCGTATGGAAGCGCAGCTTGCCGCCGGTGCGGTAGCCGCGGGCGCCGGGATCGCCGAGCCGGTCGCCGGTATCCGTCACCTCGCCCAGCAGTTCGCCATGCTTGCTCTGTGAGACGGGCGTGCCGAGATGCCGGCCGATGGCCCAGAGCACGGCGCGCAGCAGGACGGGCGGCACATCCGCGGGCAGGCCGCGCAGATTGACGAGGCCGGGCCCTGCCTCGAGGTCGCGGAGGATCAGGGCGAGCTTCGCCGCGGTCTTCGGCAGCGGGACATCGGGGGCGGAGATCTTCTCGAGCGGCCGGCCGCTGCGCAGGATGGACTGGCCGGCGGCCAGCAGCTCCGCCACCTCGTCGGTCGCCCATTGCCAGACCCAGTCCTGGCGTTCCGCCATCTCCACCCCGGTCCACACCCAGGGGCCGGTGAGAGGGGATCGGCTCATGGTCGCCATCCTTCCGCTGCGCCGGAGGGAGCCTAGCCGAGATGCACCCCCTGTGAAGCGCTCATCGCCGCGGGGCCGTCCAGCGGCCGAGCAGGAAGCCGAGCAGCATCGCGCCGCCGAGCAGCGCCACCACCTCCCCGAACAAGGCATGGGCCAGGGGCAGGCCGATGGTGACGGCGGCGACCAGGGCGCCGACCCAGGCCCAGCGGCGCCAGCCGGCCAGCGGCGTGGCGGCGGCGGCGGCGGCGCGCTTGCCGCCACGGGCCGCAGCGCGGACAGGGCCGCGGGTACCGGCCCGGGCGGCGGGCATCAGCCCCTGGCCCCGGCGAACATCCCCCCTGCCTCGGCGCGGGCGTAAAGGGCGCCGATCAGCGCGGCGAAGGCGGGGTCCACCGCCATGGCGGGCTGCATGCGGGGATGGGTGGTGGGGGCCGCCACGCCATGCTCCCGCCAGGCCAGCCCCTGGCTGAGCACATTCTGCAGGAAGCCCTGGGCGCGGTCGCAGGCCATGGCGAAGCGAGCCTCCGGGGTCTCGCCCGCCTCGAATTCCTCCCAGGCGGCGCGGAGGCGCGCCGCGAGGTCGGGCGGCAGGGCGGCGAAGACGATGTCGGCGGCGGCGCGCTCCCGCTCCGCCGCCGTGGCCTGGGCGGCGGGGTCGTAGGCGTAGGAATCCCCCGCCTCGATCTCCACCAGGTCATGCACCGCGGCCATGGTGAGGACACGGCCGAGATCGATGGGCTCGGCGACCTCGCCCGCCATCAGCACCGCGACCAGTGCGAGGTGCCAGCAATGCTCGGCGCTGTTCTCGCGGCGGGTGGTGCCGTCCGGCAGCGGGATGCGGCCGCGCCGCTCCACCAGCTTCAGCCGGTCGGCCAGCGCCAGGAAGTCGAGGATGGCGGCGACGCGGTCCGGGCTCACGCCGGCAGCCCCAGCATCTCCATCAGCTCGCGCCACTCGCGCTTGGAGAGGCCGCTCTCCGCCTGCCCCACCTGCTCCCCCGCCAGGCGGCGGCGGACCACGGCGAGCATGCCGGCGGACAGCGTCGCGGCACCGAGACGGTAGTCGCAGAAGGCCTCGTAGCTGGCGGGAACCCAGGCCTTCACCGTCTCCAGCATCGCCTCGGCATAGGCGCGGATCTCGTACTGGGCGTGCGGATCGGCGCGCAGGGAGAGGAAGTGGAAGAGGTTGTGGAGGTCGGTCTTCCAATACCATTGCGTATAGGTGTTGAGCGTCAGGTTCATCCGCGCCAGTTCCCGCGCCAAGCCCTGGCGGGCGGGGTCGGGCCCCTGGTCGTCATGCCCCTCGTTCAGCATCCAGGCGTAGTGATCATAGGCCTGGGCGGCGTCGGCGCGGAGCAGGCGCAGCACCTCGGCGGCCTCCTCGCCCGTCAGGATGTCGCCGCGGCCCTGGCGGTTGACGGTGGATTGCGCCGCCAGATGCTCGGGCGCCGGGATGTAGAATTCCTTGTCCAGGATCGAGTAGCGCGCCGAATACTCGTTCACGTTGGCCGTGCGGTGGCGGATCCATTGCCGCGCGACGAAGATCGGCAGCTTCACATGGTACTTGATCTCGCACATCTCGAAGGGGGTCGAGTGGCGATGGCGCATGAGGTAGCGGATCAGGCCGCGATCCTCGTTCGCGGCGCGGGTGCCCCGGCCATAGGAGACACGGGCGGCCTGCACCACCGCGGAATCATCGCCCATGTAGTCGATGACGCGGAGGAAGCCGTGGTCCAGCACCGGAGTGGCGTGGAACAGCATCGCCTCCAGCGCCGGGACGGTGGGGCGGAGGGTGCGGGAGTCCGCCGTGCGGGCGGCGGTGATGTCGGCGATCTGTTGCTCGCTCAAAGGCATGCTGCGGCCCCTCTCGCCTGCTGCGGGCGGCGATCCGGCCGCCGCCCCAAAAAAACAGTCGCGGGTAGCCCGGCACGGGCCGGCCGGCAAGCCGGGGCGCCCTCAGGCCCAGGCCAGCCGAAGGCAGCGCGGGATGCGGCGGCGGCCGACGGCGATGCGATGGAGGCGCCGCAGCAGGCGCAACCCCTGGCAGAGGCGGCGGAAGCCGGCGGGACTCGGCGCCGCCGGCACCGGGATGCTGCGAGCCAGGCTTTCCGCCCATTCCGGGTCCGGCAGCAGCCAGGGCGGGCCGTTGAGGGCGGAGAGCAGGCCGAGGCGGCGGATCAGCACGATGAAGCCGAGGCCGAGGATGCGCGCGGCGCGGCGGCAGGCGCGGGTGATCCAGGCCTCGATGGCGCGCAGCGTGTGGGTTTCGGACAAATCCACCAGAGCGCGCAGCAGGCGCTGCCAGAGCCCGGCATGGGTCAGGCGGCGGAAGCAGCGGGAGACGGTGTCCGGCTTGCCGAAGGCGGGCGGCAGGGCGCGCCAGGGCTCGGCGCTGCAGGCGAGGTGGAAGATGGCGTCCATCCGCTGGCGGAGTTCCGGGATGGGACGGCCGGGGCCGG
>NZ_JAMZIK010000106.1 GCF_024178315.1 Siccirubricoccus soli
GCGCGCAGCAGGCGCTGCCAGAGCCCGGCATGGGTCAGGCGGCGGAAGCAGCGGGAGACGGTGTCCGGCTTGCCGAAGGCGGGCGGCAGGGCGCGCCAGGGCTCGGCGCTGCAGGCGAGGTGGAAGATGGCGTCCATCCGCTGGCGGAGTTCCGGGATGGGACGGCCGGGGCCGGAGCGGCGGAGGACGTAAGGCGCGAGGGCCAGTCATTCCTCGTCGCTCATCGGCTGCCAGGGGCGGCTGGGGGTGTGGCGGTGGGGGACCATCCTTCGCCTCCGTGTTGATCGGAACATAACACGAACATTCGCCGCGGCGCAAGGAAGCCATGGCGGACGAAGCCGGGACCCGGCCTGGGACAGCCGCACACCTGCCAGAGGCGGCGAGCCGCGCCACAGGAGTGACCCAGGCGGCTCATGCCGGCCGCGCGAATGCTGACCGACCTCGGTCCATAGGCGCGCAGCCAGCATGCCCTCGATCCCGGCGCGGCCGTCACCCCAACCCGGCGCGATGCCGGCCCGGAGGTCCAGACTTTCCGAGCCGGATCCTGCCCGCGAATGCCACCCGGCCATGGCCGGGGCCGGCGAGCGACGCCGCCCGGCCCGCGGGTACCGAGAAGCGACCCGCCCCTGGCCAGGCCGGCGCCCGTCGATCCTGCCCCGGCCGGCTTGGCCGCTATCGATAACTTCAGGTGGTGTCGTTCGTGGCTTACGCCTATTCTCGGTTGTGCATGCGCCGGCCCAGCCAGGGCGCCAGGCGCGCCACATCCCCGTCGCCGGCGCGCCGTAGGCGTCGGCCGTCCTGAGTTTCTTCAACTCACGGATGCTTCAACCGCCTCACCGAAGCGTGGCCTTTCCGAAACATTTCAAATCGGCAATTCGTTGTCGGCACCACCACCAACGCTGCGGTTGAAGCATCAGGAGTGGAAGAAGTGGGGAGGCAATACGCGCCCCGCATGCCCCTGCTTGTGCCCGCCGCAGCACCCGATTGGCAGCAGAGGGATGCGGCAATGCTGAAGGAGCGACTGCCCAGGACGGTCACGCGCATGCTTCGCGCCTGCGGGGCCATGCCCGCCATGCGCCGGTGGCTGGGAGGCCAGGGGCTGATCGTCATGCTGCACGAGGTGCAGGACGACCCGGCCGCCGAGCTGAACACCGGCTGCCCGCCGGAGACGCTGGACTGGATGATCCGCTGGCTCCGCGCCGAGGGCTGGGACTTCGTCAGCATGGACGAGGCGCGCCAGCGGCTGGCCTCCGGCCGCCGTGGCGACGGGCGCTTCGTCACCCTCACCTTCGATGACGGCTTCCGCGACACCATGACGCATGCCCTGCCGGTGCTGGAGCGGCACCAGGTGCCGCTGACCTGCTACGTGCCGACCGCGGCGGTGAACCGGGAGATGTATTCCTGGTGGCTCGGGCTGCGGGCGCTGTTCCTGCGCCACGATGCGGTGGAGATCGAGGCGCTGGGCAAGCGGTTCGACTGCCCGGATGCGGTACGGAAGCGGGAGGCGCTGTCCGAGGCGAGCTGGTGGGTGCATTTCGACTACCGGCGGAAGCACGCGCTGCGGCCGACCTTCGCGCGCTACGGCATCTGCCTGCGCGGCCTGAACGAACGCTACTTCCTGCAGGAGGAGGAGCTGCGGCGCTTTGCGCAGCATCCGCTGGTGACGATCGGCGGGCATACCACCAGCCACGCCGCGGTGGCGGTGCTGGAGGAGGATGCGGCGGCCGGGGAGATCGCCGAGAACCGGACCTACCTGCAGAACCTGCTGGACTCCCCGGTGGAGCATTTCGCCTACCCCTATGGCGATCCGCGGGCCTGCGGCACGCGGGATGCGGGGCTGGCGGAGCTGGCGGGTTACCGGACGGCGGTGGCGACGGTGGACGGGCCGGTCTCAGGCGAGAGCCCGCATATGTACCTGCTGCCGCGCGTCGCCGCGCCCATCGAGATCGACCCGGTGGCCTTCGATGGCCGGGTGAGCGGCGTCTATCGCCATGGCGCCGACCTGCTGCGGAAGCTCGGCGTGATGGGCTGAGCCGCGGCGACGGCCCTGGCGACCGGCCCGGGGGCGGCGGCTGGGGCATCGGCCGGGCCGGATCGGGCGCCCTGCCGCTACCGGCGCGGCACATGCGGCCGGGTGGTCCGCGGGCGCGTGGCGGACGGCCCGCCGCCGAGTGCCCTGCCCGCGAAGTTCACCGGATCTCGAGCGAAGGGAGCGGGCGAGCAGGCCACTCGGATGGAGGACCGGTGTCCCGCTTCCGGGGTCCGCGGGACTCCGGAACCGGGACACCGGCGCATGGTGCTACAGCCCGACCTCGTGCCGCGGCGCGCCCCAATTCGCCGCGGCCGCCACGCAGCGCGGCACATCCTCCTCCAGCATCAGCCGCTCCGCCACCAGCGCCTGCGCGGACGCGGCGATGGCGGCGACATAGCCCTCGGCGGTGCCATAGCGCGCCTGCACGGAAGGGCGCGGATCGCCGGTGGCGAGGCGCTCCGCCTCGGTGTCCGGGAAGGGGATGGTGCTGCCGGTGTATTCGTGCAGCGCCCCGGCGCCATGGAAGCGGGCGCGGAGGTTCCAGGCGGTGTAGGTGGCGAGCGGCGCGGCAACCATCGGGGCGCGGACACCGCCGAGGTCGTTGCCATCGGCATCGGTCGCGGGCAGCAGCACCGTGTAGCCGGTGGCGTCGGCGAGGCGTGGCGGGAGCTGCGTCATCACCCCGTTCTCGATGCCGTGGTCGAACAGCTCGAAGCGGCTCGGCGATTGCGGCAGCGCCACGCCCGGGATGGCGGGGAAGCGGGCGCGCCATGCCTCGAAGCCGAGCGCGGTGCCGTCGCTGCGACGGGGCATGCGGCTTTCGGGCGGGGGCGTGCCATGGGTGGCCCAGGCATCCAGCGCATCCAGCAGGGCGCGGAAGAGCATGCTGGTGGCGACGACATTCTCCGGATTGGCGAAGGGGCCGCGGGCGGGCCGGCCCATGCGTGGATTCGCCGCGTGCTGGCTGCTGCACCAATGGTAGATGCGGACAGTGTCGGGCTGCGGCAGGTCCTCGCCGGTGGTGGTGCTGTGCACCAGGCTGCCGCGGCGCTGCCAGTATTCCGTCGCGCTCTGGCTGTGCAGCACCAGCGGGTCGGTCTGCGGGCGCTTCAGGATGGCGTCGGTGCGGCCGGTCAGGTGGTCGGTGGTCTCGGCATAGCTGAAGGGGAAGGCGTCGGCCGGGTTGTCGTGGTCCTCATAGTGCTGGCCGGCGGGGACGGTGAGGTTGCCGAAGCGGCCGGTGAAGAGCCGGCCGGCGCCGGCGACATGCGGCATCAGCCCGTCGAAGACGCGGCGGCCTGCGGTGTCCGCGTTGAAGCCGTGATAGAGGAAGTCCCGGATCGCGCGGCCGGTCTGGCTGCGGCCGAAGCCATAGGCCTTCTCCACCGCGCCGTGCAGCGGGTTGGCGGGCGCCTCGGCATGGCGCAGCCAGGACACGGCGTCGCGCACCGCGGCATGGCCGAGGCCGAGGACCAGCGGCGCCTCCGCCTCCCAGACCAGCTCATGGATCCAGCCGGGGCGGAAGCCGGCCGGCATGTGGATATGGGTGCGGGAGGGGGCGATGATGGAATCGCGGCCGAAGACCTCGAGGCCCATGCCCGTCTCGTAGCGGCCGAAGCACCACTCGGCTTGCGGCACCTCCTCGCGCGCGTCCCAGGGGTAGCGGCGGCGGGTCAGGGTGGCGCGGCCGCCCTCGACGGCGGGGGGCGCGTAGGTGGAGGTATAGACGCCGAGCGGGAAGGTGTTCACGCCCTCCTGGCCGATGAACTCGGCGCGGGCGAGGCCGCGGATGCCTGGCAGCTTCGGCACGTCCAGCAGCACGCGGCCATTGCCGGCGAGCAGATCGCCCTGCCAGGCGCCCCAGACGATGCTGTAGCCGCGGCGCATCAGGAAGCCGTTGCCGGCATGCTCCGGCGCCAGCGGGGTGTTGGAGGCGGCGGCGTCGTTGAAATACTGCAGGCAGCGCTTGTTGCCGCGGTTGCCCCAGTCGAAGAACAGGCGGCGATTGCCGCGGGTGAGGTCCACCGGCTTCAGGATCTGCAGGTCGCCGGCGAAGCGGATGCGGCCATCCGGGCCGGTGGGGGCGAGGTGCAGGTCGGTGATCGGGGCGTTGCGCGGGTCGCGCGGGTCCACCGCGTAGTGCAGGCGGCCGAGCAGCAGCTCATAGGCGCCGGTGGCGTCGAATTCCTGGCCGCCGGCGAAGGGCAGCCTTTCCAGCAGCTCGAATTCCATCGCTCCCTCCCTGCGGGCGCGCCCCTGGCGCCTTCGATGGCGCCGGGTGCAGCGCCAGCAACGGCCATGCGGCGGACAGCGTGTCAAGGACTTCGCCACGCGTGGCGCGGTGCAGCTGCGCGGCATCCTCAACACGCTGTCCCGCCGAATGGCGCCCGGGGCGGTGCGGCGCCACAAGCGCGGGCTACGCCTTCGCTGAGCGAGACCGGGCAACCGGATCTCCCGATACCTAGCGCGGCTTTGCCGCGGCAGGCTGTGCTAGATGCCGGCCGCCAGCGACTCCCCCAGGGCCCCCGCAGCGTTGCGCAGCAACGTCGCGGGGATCTAGAGGCGGTGCAGCCGTGCGGCCAGCGCGTCATGCGCGGCCGCCACCTCAGCGGCATAGCGCAGCGCCAGCAGGCGGGAGGCGCGGCGCAGGCCATGGCGGAACGCCACGCTCGCCAGATACTCCCGCATCAGCGCGACCATCGCCGGCGCGTCCGGCGCGGAATGGCCGGGATGCTCGGCCGGCAGCCCGGCGAAGGCGTCCCGCGTGCCGAGCACCGGCCTACCATAGGCCAGGGCCTCCACCGTCTTGATCTTGAGGCCGGTGCCGCCCGTCATCGGGTTCAGCACGCAGTCCACCGCATCGTAGAACCCGGCCACATCCGCCACCTCCGGCATGCGCACCGGGTTGCTGGGCAGCAGCAGCTCGGGGCGGCGGAGGATGCGGCCGGCGATCAGCCAGGGCAGCGGGCGGTCGCCGAAGGCGGCCTCCAGCGCCGCGACGGAGGCGGCGTTCCACGGGTTGGCGCTGCCGAGATAGCCGAAGCGGTGCTGCGGCGCCGCCGCCTCCGGCGCCGTCAGGAAGCGCAGCGGCGGCATATGGCCGACCACCGCCACCGGCCGCGCGCTGCGCTGGCGCAGCACTCCTGCCTCCTCCGCCTGGATGGCGAGGACGAGATCGGCGCGGTCGAGCCCCCTGCCCTCCTCCGCCGCCGAGGTGAAGAACCAGGAGGGGTCGAGGCCGAGCGCCCGGGCGGCGAGGTGCCGGTCGCCGAACAGATCATGCGTGTCGAGGATGCGAAAGCAGTCCGGCACCGCCTCCAGCACCGCCGACATCCAGACGTAGTTCACCAGCACCGCATCGTAGCGCCAGGCGCGCCACAGCGCGGCGACACGCTCGACCAGGGAAGGGGCGCACCAATCGTCGAGGCCCCAGAGGCCGGGATGCGACATGCGGCCGGTCGGCACCGGCGACTCCACATGCAGGGCGTGCCAGAACCCCGCCATGGCGGCGCGCTGCGGCGGGCTCAGCCCCTCGGTGGCGTAGTAGAGGAAATCGCAGATCACGCCGCGCTGCATCAGCGCCGCGCCCAGCGCCTGGATGCGCGCGGAATTGCCCTGGTCCGCGGGGTGGGAGGGGATGGGCGAGACCACCAGCAGCCGCGGCGCCCGCCGCCCTGGCTGCGGTGCCCCGCTCACCACGTCACCTCAAGGCCGAGCAGCGCCGGGGCCGGGCCCGGCAGGGTGGCGAGGCCCAGCACCTCGGCCGGGCCGCCGGCGAGCTCTGGCGTCGCCTCCAGCCGCATTGCGCCGTCCGGGTCCGGCACGGGCGTCGCCGCCAGGCGCCGGCCGCCGAGGAAGAGCACGGGCGGCGCCCCGCCGCGCAGCCGGACGGAAAGCCGCGCCGGGCCGCACGGCAGGCTGCCGAGCAGGATGCGCAGCCGGCCAGGCGATGCGAGCGGCAGGGCCTTCCCCGCCAGCGCCTGCGGCCCGTCATGCCAAAGCGCGGGGGCGGCCAGGGCGAGGCCCGGCCGCCCCGCCGCCTCCCGCAGCAGGGTCAGGCTGCCGAGGCGGGCGGAGATGCGCCGGCAACCGATGCGCCAGGGCCCGCCTGCCGCCGCCAGGGCGGCGCTGGCGGCCTCCAGCCGGTCCAGCACCTCGGCCAGCCGCGCCGCCGGCAGCAGCAGGTCGTACTGCTCCACCGCCTCGGCGGTGCCGGCCAGCAGCATGATCCGGCCGCGATCGGCGCCCGCCCAGCCGGCCTGGCCGGCGCGCAGCAGCGCCCAGGCGCCGCCCTGCCAGAGCGGCGCGAGGACGGGCGGCGGCGGGCCGGGCAGGCAGACCAGCCGGTCCCCCTCCCCGCCCCAGGCGGCCGGCGCCCCGGCCAGCAGCGCGGCATCGGTGGCGGCGTCGAAGCCGAAGGGCGGGCGGCGGCTTGTGGCATCGCGGAAACCGGCGAGCAGGGCGCGCTCCGCCGCCGGCAGCGCGGCCGCCTCGGCGACACCGCAGAGCGCCCCCGGCAGCCAGGGGAAGAGCCGTGCTTCCGGCAGGCCGAGATCGAGCAGGTGCGGCGGCGGCGCCATGCGGCGGAACAGCGCGGCGAGCAGGGGGGCGGCGCTCATTCCGTCCCCCGCAGCCAGGGACGGCGCCGCGCTTCCGGCAGGCCCGGACCAAGCAGCCATGGCGGCGGCGCCAACCGGCGGGCCGGCGCGGCGAGCAGGAACGCACCGATCATCCTACCCCTCCGCAGCCAGCGAAGGCGCCGTGCTTCCGGCAGACCGAGGTCGAACAGCCGCGGCGGCGGGCCATGCGGCGAACAGCGCAGCGAGCAGCGGCGTGGCGCTCATGCCACCCCGCAACCAGCGAAGGCGCCGTGGCTCCGGCAGGCCGAGATCGTGTAGCCGCAGCCGCGGCGCCGTGCGGCCGAACAGCGCGGCGACCAGTGGGATGGTGCTCAGGCCACCCCCGTAGCCAGGGAAGGCGCCGTGCTTCCGGCTGGCTGGTGCCGAGCAGCCGCGGCGGCAGCGCCAGCCGCGAATTGGGTGGCAAGCGGGGGACGCGGCGCTCATCCCAGCTCCAGCAGCAGGCCGGGCCGTGTGCCCTCCTGCACCCGCAGGGCGCGGAGCCGCGCTTCCGGCGGCAGCAGGCCGGAGACCAGGCCGGGCAGGTCGAGGGTGAGCTCGGCCAGCGCCTCCAGCCCGGGCACCTCCAGCAGCAGGCGGCAGGGGCCCGGCTGCTGTCGCAGCGCCGCTTCGACCTCCTGCCGCGGCGGCGCCGGCCAGGCCGGCAGGATGACGAGCGGCGGCTCCGCCGGCGGCGGCGAGGGCGGCGCCACCGGGCGGTCGCGGCTCGCCTCGATCACCGCCGCATAGGCGCGGGCGATGCCGGGCAGGTCCAGCTCGGCCTCTGCATGGCGGCGGCCGGCGGCACCGATCGCCCAGGCCTTCTCCGGCGCGGCGGCGATGGCGATCAGCGCCTCGGCGAGGCGCGGCACGGCATCGGCCAGCGGGATGTGCAGCACCGCCTCCCGCGGCAGCTCGGCATAGGCGCCGGTGTCGGAGACGATGCAGCAGGTGCCGGCGGCCAGCGCCCGGGCGATGGAGCCGGAACTCTCGCCATGCGAGGGGAAGCGCAGATTCACCAGCACATCCGCCGCGGCGATGTGGTCGTTCAGCGCCGCTTCCGGCAGGTAGCCGGTGGTGCGGGCGATGGCCGCGACGGCGGGCACAGCGGCGAGGTGGCGGGACAGCGCGTATTCCGCCGGCCGCTCCGCCCCGGCATGGATCCAGCGCAGCGCCGCGCCGCGCGCCAGCGCATGGTCCAGCGCGGCGATCAGCCAGTCGAAGCGCTTCGGCGCGGTGGCGAAGCCGGCGGTGAGCACCAGCACCTCCTCCGGCGCCAGGCGCAGCCGGGCGCGCGCCGCCGCCCGCGCCGGCATGGCGATGGGCGGGAGCAGATGCGGCACCACGGCGACATGCGCCGTCGCCGCCTCTCCGTGCAAGAGCCGCAGCTTCTCCCGCGCGAAGCGGGAATGCACGATGACGGCGCGGGAGGCGGCGAGCACCTCCCCCGCCAGGTCGAAGAGCAGATGGTTGGCGCGGGTGGCGAGGCCGTGGTCCCGCAGCTGCCGGCCGAAGCGGGCGGCGAGGCCCGGCCAGCCGCCGGCCGCCATGCCGGCGAGGATCGCCGCCGTGCCCTCCCCCGTCACCTCATGCAGGTGCATCAGGCCAGGATCGTGCAGGGTGACGATGCCGGGCAGGCGGCGCAGCGCCCGCAACACGAAGCCATGGCCGGCATTGTTGCCGAGCTGGTGCAGCACGCGGTCCCCGGGCGCGAGGCCGCGATGCGCGAGCGCGGCATCCGTCACCGCCACCCCGTCCGGCGCCTCCGCCAGCCAATCCTCGCAGGCGGCGGTGCAGTCATAGTGCCGCGCGAGCCTGGCAAGCAGATGCCAAGCATAGTCGGCGATGCCATTCCGCTCCGGCGGCAGCGGGGTGAAGGCGGTGAGGCGAGGCAGGCCGGCCATGCGATCCGTTCAACAGGACGCCAGCCAAGCCCGGCGCCGGCCCATCCTGCCTCCGCGGCGGCCCGGCGTCATCCGGTTGCCGCGATGCAGCGCCGGCCGGCCCGCCGCCGGCTTGGGCGCCGTCCCCGACCGGGATCCCTGCGGCGGCGGACATTGCCCGGCCGGGGCGGCAGCGCGCCGCCGGGACGGCGCTTTCCGCCCCCGGCGTGCCGGCCCTTGCAACCGCGCGGAGCCGCATGGTAGCGGCGGTGCCGCATGCACGGAACGCTTTCGGCCACCGACGGAATGCTGGTGCTGGGCAGCGCTCCGCGGGGCCTTGCGCTGCGCTGCCTGCAGCGCTGGGAGGGCGGCGAGGTGAAGGCGCTGCTCGCCGGCGTCGAGATCGGCGCCGCCACCCTGCCGGCGCTGGCGCCGGGGGCGGAGTTCGAGATTCCGGTGCATCGCCTGCCGCTGGTGCCGCTGCCGGCGGAGATCCGCATCGCCGCGAGCCCGGAAGGGCCGGAGCTGGCCGCACCCTGGCGGCTGGAGAGCGCCGCCGCCGCGGCCGTGCTGCTCGGCCCTCCGCAGCCCGTCATCGCCGATCTGCGGCTGGACCAGGGCGTACTGCGCGGCACGCTGGTGGAGCCGGCGAACGGGCTGCTGCATCCGCTGCTCTATGCGCGGGTGAATGGCGCGCTGGCGCGGGCGGTGGTGGCGGATCCGCCGGTGCCGCGGCCGGAGGGCGGCTGCGCCATCCGCTTCGCCCTGGCGCTGTCGCCGGCCGACCTGACCGAGGCGGGGCTCAGCGTCGATCTTCACCTGGCGGGGCGGGAGGCGCCGGTCGCGCATTACGCCTGGTCCCGCGCCGGGGCCGGCACGGCGGAGGCGGAGCTGGCGCGGCTGCAGGCGCGGCTGGAGCGGCTGGAGCAGGCCATGGCGGCCGGGCAGGCGGCGCTGGAGGCCGCGCTGCAAACCCGCATGGGGCTGCAGCAGGAGCGGATCGACGCCTTCATCGAGGCGACAGCGACCCTGCTGCTGGACCGGCTGGCCGGGCCGGGCGGCGCGGCGGCGGACCGGCGCGCCGCGCTGCTCGGCCTGATTGGCACCCTGGCGCCGGTGGCGGCCGAGCCGGCCCCGGCCGGGCGGCGCCAGGATCTCGGCCCGCGCGCCGAGCAATTCGCCGCCGGCTGGCACGCGCCGGAGGATGCCGAGGACGGCAGCTTCCGCTGGATGATGGAAGCCGGGGCGGTGGTGAACCCCTTCCCGGAACGGCCGGTGACGGCGGTGCTGCTGCACATCCGGCATCTCTACCGGTCGCCGGAGCCGCGGCTGGAGGCCTGGCTGGATATGGCGCCGGCGCAGCTGGCGGCGATGCCGAGCGGCAGCCATGGCTGGCTGCTGCGCGTCACCCCGCAGGCGCCGCCCTCTGCCTTCGGCCTGCTGCGACTGGAAAGCCGCGCCAGCGGCAGCCCGGCGCGGGACGGGCAGAGCCAGGATACGCGCCTGCTCTCCATCGCCGTCTCCCGCGTCACCTTCCTCTACGAGGAATAGGCAGGCCCCTCCCCGGGCCGCGCGTTGACCCGGCCGGGCTTTCGCCCGAGTTTGGCGCGGCAAGCAGAGTCGGTGGAGGAAGCCATGCCGCCCGAGGGCGAGACGCGCGGCGCGCCGCATGAGGAACAATTGGGCCAGCCGGTCGGCGGCGTGGCCCCGCCCGCCGAGGCGGCGGCAGGCGCGGCGGCGGGCGGCGTGCGCGCCGCGTCGCGGCCGGCGCCGGGCGTGCCGCGGCACCTGGCGCGGTTCCTCAGCCTCGAGGATTTCGAGCGGGCGGCGCGGCGGCACCTGCCGCGCATGCTCTACGGCTTCGTCTCCGGCGCCGTCGAGACCGATGCCTCGCTGCGCGCGAATCGCGATGCCTTCCAGGACTGGGCCTTCCTTCCCCGGGTGCTGGTCGATGTGCAGCCGCGGCATACGGAGATGGAATTGTTCGGCCGGCGCTACGCGGCGCCCTTCGGCATCGCGCCGATGGGGGCCTCGGCGCTCTCGGCCTATCGCGGCGACATCGTCTTCGCCCGCACGGCGCATGCCGCGGGGATTCCGATGATCCTCTCCGCCTCCTCCCTCATTCGCCTGGAGGAGGTGCAGGCGGCGGGGCCGGGCGCCTGGTACCAAGCCTATCTGCCCGGGGAGCCGGGGCGGATCATTCCGCTGGTCGACCGCGTCGCCGCCGCGGGCTACGAGGTCTTCGTGCTGACGGTGGACGTCCCCGTCTCCTCCAACCGGGAGAACAATGTCCGCAACGGCTATTCCCTGCCGCTGCGGCCCAATCCGCGGCTGTTCTGGGAAGGGGTGAGCCATCCGCGCTGGCTGCTCGGCACCGCGCTGCGGACGCTCCGGCACCATGGCATGCCGCATTTCGAGAACATGGATGCCGATCGCGGCCCGCCGGTGCTCTCGCCCAATTTGATCCGTGCCGTCGGGCGGCGGGACGGGCTGGCCTGGGAGCATCTGGCGCTGATCCGGCAGCGCTGGCCGGGCAAGCTGCTGATCAAGGGCGTGCTCTCGGCGGCCGATGCGGCGCTGGCGCGGGAGCATGGGGTGGATGGCGTCATCGTCTCCAACCATGGCGGGCGGCAGCTCGACGGCGCCGTCGCGCCGCTCGAGGTGCTGCCGGAGATCGTGGCCGAGGCGGGCGGCATGGCGGTGCTGCTGGATGGCGGCATCCGGCGCGGGACGGATGTGCTGAAGGCGCTGGCGCTCGGCGCCGATTTCGTCTTCCTCGGCCGGCCCTTCCTCTACGCCACGGCGGTGGCCGGGGAGGCCGGGCTGCGCCATGCCATCACCCTGCTCTGGGAGGAGATCCACCGCGACATGGCGATGCTCGGGATCAATTCCCTGGAGGAGCTGGGGCCGCAATTCCTGCGGCGCGTGCGGGGGGGCTGAGCGATGGAGATGGCGGGCGCGGCGGCGCTGGTGACGGGCGGCGGCAGCGGCCTCGGCGCGGCGACGGCGGCGGCGCTGGCGGCGGCGGGCGCGAAGGTCTGCGTCTTCGACCTGAACGCTGAAGCGGCGCAGGCGGTGGCGGCGCGGATCGGTGGTGTGGCGGCGGCGGGTGACGTGGCGGATGCGGCGGCGGTTGCGGCGGCGCTGGACGCGGCCGCCCCGCTCGGCCCGCTACGACTGGCGGTGAGCTGCGCCGGTATCGCGCCGCCGGCGCGGGTGGTCGGGCGGCAGGGGCCGCATGACCTGGCGCTGTTCGAGAAGGTGTTGCGGGTCAACCTGACAGGAACCTTCAACGTCATGCGCCTAGCCGCCGAGCGGATGCAGGCGAATGACGCGACCTCGCCGGATGGCGAGCGCGGCGTCATCGTCAACACCGCCTCCATCGCCGGCTATGAGGGGCAGGTGGGGCAATGCGCCTATGCCGCGAGCAAGGCGGGCGTCATCGGCCTGACCCTGCCGGCGGCGCGGGAGCTGGCGAAGACCGGCATCCGCGTGGTGACCATCGCGCCCGGGCTGATGGAGACGCCGATGCTGGCCGGGCTGCCGGAGCCGGCGCGGGAGGCGCTGGTGAAGCTGACGCTCTTCCCGCACCGGCTGGGCCTGGCCGAGGATTACGCACGGCTGGTGCTGGCGATCTGCGGCAACCCGATGCTGAATGGCGAGACCATCCGGCTGGACGGCGCGCTACGGCTGCCGCCAGCCTAGAGCGTTTTCGGTTTACATGCGTTCACCGAAAACGCTCTACGCCTTTGTTTGCAGAGCAGATTCACGCCGTCGGGCGATGCCGCCCTACGGCGATCTGCTCTAGCTCCCCACGACGCCGCTGCGCGGCGCCGCGGGGACCCCGGGAGTCATTCGACTCCCCCGGCCTCGCACAGCCCGCCGCGGCCGAGCCGCGGCGGGGCAATGGGTGGCGCTCGATCGGATTGGCGGGATTCTGGCTCATGTTTACTGCCGCTTCGGCCTGGGGTGTTGCGATGACGAAGGCCGGCATCCCCGGCCGCGCCGCGGGCCGGGGCGCGTGAGCGGGGGGCGCGGCCCGGGCGCGGTGCCCGCGGCCAGCCTCGCCGCCGCGCTGATCGCCACCACCTTCGCCCAGGCGCTCGCCACCTTCTCGGTGTTCCTGCTGCCGGTGCTGGCGCCGATCATGGCGCGGGAGATCGGGGCGGAGCCGCATTGGCTCGGCTGGCAGGTGGCGCTGGTCTATCTGGTGGCGAGCAGCGTCTCGCTCTACTCGGCGGGGGTGCTGCGGCGCTTCGGCTCGGCGCGCTGCACGCAGCTGGCGCTGGCGGCCTCGGGGCTGGCCTGCCTGGCGGTGCCGCTGCTGGGGCTGCCGGGGGCGGTGCTGGGCTCGCTGCTCATCGGCTTCGGCTACGGGCTGACCAACCCGGCGGCGACGGAGGTGCTGGCGCGGCTCTCCCCGCCGCATCGGCGCAACATGGTCTTCGCGGTGAAGCAGACCGGGGTGCCGCTGGGCGGGGCGCTGGCCGGGGCGCTGCTGCCCTCCCTGGCGCAGGGCTTCGGCTGGCGGCCGGTGATGCTGGCCCTGGCGGCGCTGCTGCTGGCGGCGGCCTTGGGCTTCGGCGGGTTCCGCCGCCCCTGGGCCTTCGAGCAGGCGGCGCGGCCAGCGGCGCGGGGCGGCGGCGGCTTCGCGGCGCTGCGGCAGCCGGGGCTCGGCGGGCTGGCGGTGATCTCCGGCTGCTATTCCGGCTTCCAGCTGGCGCTTGGCGCCTACACCGTGGCGATGCTGGTGGAGGAATTCGGCTGGAGCCCGGTGGCGGCGGGGCTGGTCGCCTCCATAACCCAGGCGCTGGGGACGGTGGGGCGGGTCTTCTGGGGCTGGGTGGCGGATCGCGGGCGTGGCGGCATGGCGGTGCTGGCGCTGATCGGGGTGCTGACCCTCTGCGGCGCCCTGCCCCTGCCGCTTGCCGCTGCCTGGCCGGGGACGGCGGTGGTGGGGCTGTTCCTGCTGCTGGGCGCCACGGCGGCGGCCTGGAACGGCGTGGCGATGGCGGAGGCGGCACGACTGGCGGCGCCGGGCCGGGCCGGCGAGGCGACGGGCGCGGTGCTGGCGGTGGCCTTCGCGGGGGTGGTGGTCGGGCCCTCCCTGATCGGCGCGCTGGTCAGCGCCGTGGGGTCCTACGCGCTCTCCTTCGGCCTGCTGGCGCTGCTGCCGGCGGCGGGGATGGTGGTGGCGTGGCGGCTGGCCGGGCGAGAGAGGCCGCGGGGCGGCTGACGCGGCGGCGCGGGAGGCCGGCGACAGACGAGTTTACCCCCGGACCGCCCGCCTCCGGCGGCAGGCGGCCGCGGCCGGGGAGCGTGGCGAGTCCTCCCCCGCCGCGCAGGGAGGCCGCCAGGCGCGGTCAGCCGCAGCGGACGCTCATGCCGCCATCCACCACCAGCTCCGTGCCGGTGATGAAGCGGGCCTCGTCCGAGGCGAGGAAGAGGATGGCGCGGGCGGTGTCCCGGCCATCCCCGGCGAAGCCGAGCGGGATCCGGGCGAGGCGCTGGGCCAGCAGCTTCTCCACATCGCCGCCGGCGCGCTGCTTGGCCAGCCGCGCTTCCACCATCGGCGTGTGCATCTGGCCGGGCACCACCGTGTCCACCCGGATGCCCTTCGGCGCGTACTGCACGGCGACGACGCGGGAGAGCTGGATGACGCCGGCCTTGGAGGCCGCATAGGCCACCTGCGCCGCGCCGGTCCAGCGGATGCCGGAGGTGGAGGCGAGGTTGACGATCGCCCCGCCGCCCTGCGCTTCCATGATCGGGATGATGTGCTTGCAGAAGAGGAAGACGCTCTTCAGGTTGCTGTCGATCTGGCTGTCCCAGACCTCCTCCGCCATTTCCACCGGGCCGCCGGCGGCCGAGCCGCCGACATTGTTCACCAGGATGTCGATGCGGCCGAAGCGTTCCTTGCAGGCGGCGACAGCCTGGGCGACGGCGGCGCTGTCCGTCGCGTCGCAGGGCATGGGGACGAAGGTGCCGCCGAGGGCGGCGATGCGCTCCGCGGTTTCCGCCATGGCGTCCGGGTTGCGGTCCAGGCCGAAGACCTGGGCGCCTTCCTCGGCGAAGAGCACCGCGGTGGCGCGGCCATTGCCCCAGCCGGGGCCGACCGAGCCGGCGCCGCTGATGAGGGCGATCTTGCCTTGAAGCCTGCCGGGCATGTGTGCGTCTCCTCGCAGATCGCTTCGTCCCGGACGCCATTGCGCCCGGGCGCGCAATTCGTGCGCTGGACCTCGTCCAGCGCTTCCCGAGCCACGGCCATGGCCCGGTGTTCGTGTCAAGGACGCAGCCGCGCGTCGTGCGAATAGCACGCCTCCGGCGTGACGCGCGGTGCCGCCGCGCGGCATCCCTGGCACGAACACCAGGCCATGGCGCCGGCGAATGGTCGCCTTCGCCATCGAAGGCGCCGTCCGGCGCCCTGCCCTTGGTCGCGTCAGGCGGCGGCGACGATGACGTTCCGCGCCGAAAGCGCGGTGATCTCCTCGGCGCTGAAGCCGTGCTCGGCCAGCACCTCGGCATTGTGCTCGCCCATGCGCGGCGGCTGGCGGCGCAGGGTGACGCGGGCGCGGTCCTCGCCGAATTCCAGCGGCAGGGCGGGCAGGCCGAACAGCGCGCCGCCGCCGAGCGCGGAGATCGCGGTCTGCAGGAGCTGGCCGCCGGCGGCGAGGTGCGGATCCTCGAAGAGATCGGCCGGCTTGCCGACCGGCGCCCAGGAGATGCCGGCCGCCTCGCAGCGCCGGGAGATTTCCGCCTGGTCGAAGCGCAGGAACACCTCCTGCAAGGCGGGGATCAGCCAGGACCGCGCGCCGGCGCGCTGGGCGTTGGTGGCGATGCGCGGATCGGCGGCCATCTCCGGCAGGCCGAAGGCCTCGGTGAAGCGCGCCCATTGCTGGTCGGAGGTGACGCCGATGAAGAGCTGGCCGCCGCCCGCCGTGTCGAACACGTCGTAGATGCCCCAGGCGCCGCGGCGGGCGGGCATGGGCGGCGGCGGCTCCCCGGTGGCGGCGGCGCCGGCCATGTGGCTGCCGACGAGGAAGACGGCGCTCTCGAAGAGCGAGGAGCAGACGCGCTGGCCTTCTCCGGTCGCGCCGCGCTGCCGCAGGGCGGAGAGCACGGCGACCACGCCGAAGACGGCGCCGAGGATGTCGATGATGGAGGCGCCGGCGCGCAAGGGGCGGCCGGGCGGGCCGGTCATGTAGGCGAGGCCGGCCTGGAACTGCACCACCTCGTCCAGCGCCGGGCGATGCTCATAGGGGCCGGCGAGGAAGCCCTTCAGCGCCAGGTAGACCAGCCGCGGATTGACCGCGCGAAGCTGCTCCCAGCCGCAGCCCAGGCGCTCCATGGTGCCGGGGCCGTAATTCTCCAGCACCACATCCGCCTCGGCGACGAGGCGGTGGCAGGCGGCGCGGCCTTCGGGGTGCTTCAGGTCGAGCGCCAGGCTGCGCTTGTTGCGGTTGAAGGTGGCGAAGAAGCCGGCGGCGAAGCCGGGCAGGCGACGGGTGTGGTCGCCCGCCGGGGCGGGCTCGATCTTCACCACATCGGCGCCGAGATCGGCCAGCACGAGGCCGGCACAGGGCCCCATGATGGTGTGGCTGAACTCGAGGACCCTGATTCCTGCCAGCGGCCGGGGGCCGCTGGCAGGGCCCGGCCGATTCAGACCCTCGCGCCCTTCGGCGCTGCGGTCATCGGACGGGCCAAAGCTCGCCGGTTCGGGCGCGCTCATGCCGCCTTCCGCCGGAAGGCATCGAGGCTGCCGGCGCGCAGCAGTTCGCTCGGCAGGGCGTGGCCGACGATGCGCTCCGCCATGCGGCCGACCTCGATCAGCGCATCGAGGTCGATGCCGGTATCGATGCCCATCTCCTCGCAGAGCAGCGCCAGCTCTTCCGTCGCGATGTTGCCGGCGGCGCCCTTCTGCCCGGCGAAGGGGCAGCCGCCGAGCCCGCCCGCGGTGCTGTCGAACCGCGTAACGCCGAGGCGGAGGCCGGCATGGGCATTGGCGACGGCCAGGCCGCGCGTGTCGTGCAGGTGCAGGCCGATGTTCAGCTCCGGCCAGCGCTCCCGCACCGCGGCGACGCCGCGCTCGATGCGGATGGGGGTGGCCCAGCCCATGGTGTCGGCGAGCGAGACATCGGTGATGGTCTCGCCCGCCTCGGCGGCGATGGCGAGGCCGTCGGCCACCGTCTGGACGATCTGCGCCGGGGTGATGTCGCCCTGGTAGTTGCAGCCGAAGGCGGCCATGACGCCGACCCGCGTCACCTTGATGCCGTGCTTCTGGTGGACGGCGGTCTGCTTGCGCATCGCCTCCAGATTCTCGGCATGCGGCCGGTTCAGGTTCTTGATGGAGAAGGCGTTGGAGGCGGCGAGCGAGATGGAGCCGCCGAGGGTCAGCCGGTCGGCGAAGGCGAGCGCCCGGTTCAGCCCGTTCTCGTTGAACCAGAGGGCGGTGTAGTGGACGCCCTCCTTCGGGCGGAAGCCGCCCGCCACCGCTTCCGCATCGGCCCAGCCGGGGACCAGGCGGGGGTTCACGAAGGAGCAGATCTGGATGTGGCGGAGGCCGGTCTCGGCCAGGGCCTCGATCAGCGCGATCTTGTCCGCGGTCGGGATCGGCCCGGGCTCGATCTGAAAACCCTCGCGCGGGCCTTCCTCATGGATATCGACGCGGCTCGGCAGGTCGGCCATGGGCCCCTCCCCTCTCTGTGCTGGCCCGCCATGTTGCGCCCGGCGGGCCGGATGCGCCAAGGGGGCGCGCCAAAGAGTTGCCGAAGCCGCCGCGTGGCGCCACAACCGGGGAAAGACCGGAGGATCCCATGAGCGCCGCCCTGCAGCCCCGCGACGAAGGCAGCCTGCCCACCCTCTCCCTCGCGGGCAGCCGCGCCACGCTGCACCTCAACCGGCCGGAGGTGATGAACCGCATCCAGCCGGAGGACATCGTCGAGATCCTCCGCCTGCTGGGCGAGGTCGAGGCGAATCCGGAGATCCGGGCGCTGGTCATCGCCTCCACCGGCAAGTCCTTCTCGGCCGGGGCGCATCTCGGCTCCATGGCCAGGCAGGCGGCGGCGGGCGGCATCAAGGACACGCCGGGCGCGACCTTCGAGGACATGATCAACCGGCTGGAGATGCTGCGGATTCCGACCATCGCCCGGCTGCATGGCGGGGTCTATGGCGGCAGCACGGATCTGGCGCTGGCCTGCGATTTCCGCGTCGGCGTCACGCCGCGCACGGTGATGTTCATGCCCGCCGCCCGCATCGGGGTGCATTATTACGAGAGCGGGCTGCGGCGCTACGTCTCCCGCCTCGGTTTCAACAATGCGAAGCGGCTGTTCATGCTGGCGGAGGAGCAGAGCAGCGAGGAGCTGCTGCGCATCGGCTACCTGACCGATCTGGTGGCGCCGGAGGAGCTGGACGCCCGCATCGACGCCATCGCCGACCGGCTGGGCGAGCTGGCGCCGCTGGCGGTGCAGGGGGCGAAGCGGGCGATCAACGAGATCGGCCACCAGGCGCTGGACGTGGCGGCGCTGCAGGAGCGGATCGCCCAGGCCAAGGCGAGCGAGGACATCAAGGAGGGGCTGCGCGCCTTCCAGGAGAAGCGGAAGCCGGTGTTCCGGGGCCGCTGACGCCTTTCCCGCAGGGCCGCCGCGCGCTGCCGGCCAGGGCGCAGGAGTGATGGTTTCCGACGGCCTTGCGGCCTTTGGTGGGGGTTGGGCGCGCAGCGTCCGGCGAGGGGGGCGAAGCCCCTCTCGAAAGGGTGGGGTCCTGGATGGAAGACGTTGATTGCGTTGTCGCCGGTGCCGGCGTGGTGGGCCTGGCGGTTGCCCGGGCCCTGGCGCTCCGCGGCCGCGAGGTGCTGGTGCTGGACGCCGCCGAGGGCATCGGCACCGAGACCTCCTCCCGCAATTCGGAGGTGATCCATGCCGGCATCTACTACCCCGCCGGCAGCCGCATGGCGCGGCACTGCGTGGCGGGGAAGCGGATGCTCTACGCCTATTGCGCGGAGCGTGGCCTGCCGCATGCCAATTGCGGCAAGCTGATCGTGGCGACGGACGAGGCGGAGGCCGGCAAGCTGGTCTCCATCCAGGGCCGCGCCGCGGCGAATGGCGTGCCGGACCTGAAGCTGCTGACGCGGGAGGAGGCGCTGGCGCTGGAGCCGGCCCTGCATTGCACCGCGGCGCTGCTCTCGCCCTCCACGGGCATCATCGACAGCCATGCCTACATGCTCTCGCTGCAGGGCGATGCGGAGAATGCCGGCGCCACCTTCGTCTTCCACGCGCCGGTGACGGCGGGACGGGTGAGCGGGACGGGAATCGAGATCCAGGTCGGCGGCGTCGAGCCCATGGCGCTGCGCTGCCGTCTCTTCGTGAACTCGGCCGGGCTGCATGCGCCGCGGCTGGCGCGGGCGATCGCCGGCATGCCGCGCCAGCTGATCCCCGAGGCCTATTTCGCCAAGGGCAATTACTTCACCCTGACCGGGAAGAACCCCTTCTCCCGCCTCATCTACCCGGTGCCGGTGCCGGGCGGGCTCGGCACCCATCTCACCATCGACCTGGGCGGCCAGGCGCGCTTCGGGCCCGATGTGGAGTGGGTGGAGACGCTGGACTACGAGGTGGACCCGCGGCGCGGGGAGAGCTTCTACGCCGCCATCCGCCGCTACTGGCCGGGGCTGAAGGATGGCGCGCTGGCGCCGGGCTATTCGGGCATAAGGCCGAAGATCGTCCCGCCCGGGGCGCCGGGCCAGGATTTCACCCCCTGCGGGCCGCGGGAGCATGGCATCCCTGGGCTGCTGCACCTGTTCGGCATCGAAAGTCCAGGGCTTACCGCCTCCCTCTCCCTGGCCGAAGAAGCGGCGGATATGCTGGCGGCGTAACGCTGTTATGCAACCGTTGCGGGTATTTCAGGTAAATTCCTTCACCAGCGCGAAAGCTCTCGCGAGCATGATCGCCTGGGCGGGCCTGTCACGGAATCATGGTGGATCGCTCACGGCCGCGACGGCATTGAGGCCGGGCATCGCATGGGGGCTTTGCGTGCAGGATACTGAGTGGCTGACCTACCTGCTGGACGGCGCCGATGCGCGACCGGATCTGCCGGCGCCACGGGTGGGGGATACGGTGGAATTCCGCATGCTGCATGGCGGGCGGGAGATCGAGGCGTGGCGGCCGGGCGGGGCGCGGCTGGGGCGGCTGCCGCCGGCGGAATCGGCCCTGCTTTCCGGGCTTCTTGCAGAAGACCCGGCCTGGCGGCAGGGCCGCATTGCCGCGCTGGTGCCGCGGCCGCGCCAGGGCGGCGCCCGCATCCATGTGCGGATCGGGACGAGCTGAGCCGGCCTGGTCGGCGCCTGAAGCAGATCAGGCGCGCAGCCTCGCCTGGCGGCCCGGAAAATGCAGCAGGACAAGGGAAGGCTGGCGCGGTTCCACGCCAGCCCGATCGGCCTGGGGCTGCGCCAATTTGACTTAGAGCGAAAAACAAAGCCTCCAGCTGGCCCATAATTTCAAGGGCTTGGGCCTGCCGATAGCCGGTTTTGAGAGGCGCTCTTAGGCAGTTGCAAGTGGCGGGGAATCGCCGGCAGCGGTGATGGCCGGCAGGGCCTGGCTGACGGTGGAGAGCGGTGGGGCTTGCAGGCAGGTCCATGGCGCACCGCGCCTTCCCCGCCCGAGGCATCTCCGCCGCGGGCATGTCCGCTTGGCACGCATGTCCGCTTGGCGCGCATGTCTGGCTCACGCGCATGTCAGACACACAGGGCCAGCTTGGGCAGCGGTGCTAGAGCGCGCCCAGCAGTAGCGCGACCCCCAGCCAAAATCCCGCGGAGAGCAGCAGCGCCAGCACCAGGCCGCGTGCCGGACGCAGCCCGTCGCCATGCGGATCCAGCAGCAAATTGAGGGACTTGCGCCCCAGCGGCCGGATGAAGCTCATGCCCTCCTCGCTTGGTTGTATCGAAAAAGAAATATTCGCGTGCTGGGTGCATTCTGGCACGGCTCTTCGCCCGTTGCAGCAGAATTCACGCGCCGGCCGTGCGGCACTTTCTTGCACCGCCACAATCCGGCCGCAGACGCGTCGCATTCCGGCGCCGGTATTGCGGGAGAAGAGCCTGCCCGGACGCCGGGGCACGTGACGACGGATCGGGGCTTCCCCTCCCCCCAAGGGTCGATGACCCAGGGGGAGATCGCGGGGAAGTCCGGGATGGTCGCCACGGGCAGGTCGGGATGGGCATGAAAGAGAAAGGTGAGACCGTCCATGTTGGGCGTTGATGCGATTGAGACCATGGGTCGCGGCATCAGCCAGGCCATGGCCACCGAGGCCTCCCGCCAGGCGATGGCCAACTACGGCGTGCCACGTGGCCTTTCCCGCTGGCAGGCGCTGCACCCGGCGCTGAAGCGGAGCATGGATGTCGCCGGCGCGGCCACGCTGCTGCTGCTCGCCCTGCCGCTTTTCGCCGTGGTCGCCCTCGTGGTGCGGGCAGATGGCGGGCCGGCCTTCTACGCGCATGAACGGGTGGGGCGCGGCGGGCGGCGCTTCGGCTGCCTGAAATTCCGCTCCATGGTGGTCGATTCGGCCGAGCGCCTGGCACGGCTGCTGGAGACCGACCCGGCGGCGCGGGCCGAGTGGGAGGCGACGCGGAAGCTGAAGAAGGATCCGCGCGTCACCTGGATCGGCCGCCTGCTGCGGGCCAGCAGCCTGGATGAGCTGCCCCAGCTCATCAACGTGCTGCGCGGCGAGATGAGCCTGGTCGGGCCCCGCCCGGTGATCCAGGCGGAGCTGAACGCGCATTACGGCGCGGCCGCCGAGCACTACCTCTCGGTCCGCCCGGGCATCACCGGCCTCTGGCAGATCAGCGGCCGCAACGACACGACCTATGCCGAGCGGGTGGCGCTGGATGTGCGCTATGCGGTCAACCCCTCCCTGCTGGCGGATGTGAAGATCCTGCTGCGCACCCCGATGGCGGTCATCGCCCGGCGCGGCGCCTACTAGCCCTCCCCACGACGACGCTGCGCGTCGCCGCGGGCCCCGGATACCCCATGAAGCCGCGATGCGGCTTCATGGGGACCCCGGATCGCCCGACGATCGGCCCCACGCACAGGCTTCCGCGGCAAAGCCGCGGCAGCCATCAGGCGATCCGGTCGAAGGGCCGGAACGGTCGGCAACCTCTCCTTCGCTTGACCAGCTGCGGCCCGGGGTGCGACGCCCGGCACGACCTGTGGAACCCAGATCTCCCATGTCCGATCCCACCGCCCGTGCCGGCGCCCGCGCCATGGTTTCCGGCGTGTTCTGGAATGCGCTCGGCCGCGGCCTGCCCCTGATGCTGGCCCTGCTGCTGACCCCGGTGCTGGTGCACCAGCTCGGGCTGGAGCGCTGGGGGCTGTTCACCCTGGCGCTCGCCCTGGTCGGCGTCTTCGGCGTCTTCGATTTCGGCGTCGGCCAGGCGCTGACCCGGGCGGTCGCGGAACGGATCGGCGCCGGGCGCGCCGAGGAGGCGACCGGGCTGGTGGCGGCGGCGCTGGCGACCCTGGCGGGCATTTCGCTGGTGGCGGCGGCAGGGCTCTGGCTCGCGGTGCCCGCCCTGGTGCAGCGCCTGCTCTCGGTGCCGGAGGCCTTGCAGCCCCAGGCCATCGCCGCCTTCCGGGTGATGGCGCTGGCCGCGCCGCTGGTGGTGCTGAACGCCGCGCTCTGGGGCGTGCTCGCGGCCTGGCAGCGCTTCCGCGTCGCCAATCTCGCCACCATCCCGGTCAACATCTTCTACTATCTGGGCCCGGTGCTGGTGCTGCTGGTCTGGGACAGTCTGGTCGGGGTGATGCTGGCGCTGGTGGCCTGCCGGCTGGCCAATACCCTCTCCTATATCTGGCTGGTGCGGCCGCTGCTGCCGGGCTTCTCCTGGCGCGGCATCCGGCTGCGGCTGGTGCTGCCGCTGCTGAAGCTCGGCGGCTTCATGACCTTCACCGGCCTCGCCACCCAGGCGCTGCTCTATGCCGACCGCTTCCTGATCGGCGCCATGCTCTCGCTCTCCGCCGTCGCCTTCTATGCGACGCCGCTGGATCTGGTGCTGCGGGTCTGGATCCTGCCGGTGGCAGTGGCGCAGACCCTGCTGCCGGCCTTCGCCGGCGCCTTCCTCAGCGCTCCGGTGGCGACGGCGGCGCTGCTGCGGCGCGGGGCGCTGGCCATCATGGCGATGGTGCTGCCGGCCGCGCTGCTGCTGGTGGTGGCGGCGGGGCCGCTGCTGACCTTGTGGCTCGGCGCGGAATTCGCCGCGGGCGGGGCGCGGGTGCTGCAGATCCTCGGCGTCGGCATCTTCTTCTCCTGCCTCGCCTTCGCGCCGAATGCGCTGCTGGAGGCGATCGGCCGCCCGGATGCAGTGGCCTTGCTGGTGCTGGCGGAGGCGGCGATCTTCCTGCCGCTGGCCGCCCTGCTGCTGCCGGTCCTCGGCATCGAGGGCGCGGCCATCGCCTGGGCGCTGCGGGCGGCCACCGATGTGCTGGCGAAGCTTCTCCTCGCCGCCCGGCTCTACCGCCCGGCCGCGCCCGCCGCCCTGGGGCTGGCGGCGCCGCTGTCCGTGGCGGGGCTGGGGCTGGCGGCGCTGCTGGCGCTGCCCTCCCTGCCCTGGCTGCTGGGGGGCGGGGCGGTGGTGCTGGTCGCCTTCCTCCTTGCCGCCTACCGCGCCCTGCCGGAGGAGGACCGGCTGGCGCTGCGTCATCCGCGGCAATTGCTCCGCCTGAGGTCTGCCTGATGCTTGCGATCAACGGCCGTTTTCTCAGCCAGCGCATGACCGGCGTGCAGCGCTTCGCCCATGAGGTGACGGCGGCGCTGGACGCCATGGCGGCCGAGGGCGCGCTGCCCGGCGCGGCGCTGCTGCTGCCGTCCGGCACCGCCTCCCCGTTCCCGCATCTGCCCGTGCGGCAGGGGCGCATGACGGGCCAGGGCTTCGAGCAGGCGGAGCTGCCGCTCATGGCGCGCGGCCGGGTGCTGCTGAATCTCGGTAATACCGCGCCGCTGGCCATGGGCGGGAGGCAGCTCGTGGTGCTGCACGATGCCGGCGCCTTCGACACGCCGGAGAGCTACTCGCTCGCCTTCCGGAGCTGGTACCGCGTGCTGCACCGGGCGCTGCCAAGACTCGGGGCGCGGATCGTCACCGTCTCCGAATTCTCGCGCGGGCAGCTGGCGCAGCATCTCGGCATCGGCCCGGCACGCATCGCGCTGGTCGGCGAGAGCGGCGAACACATCCTGCGCGAGGCGCCGGACACCGCCTTGCTGACGAAGCATGGGCTGGCGCGGCAGCGCTTCGCCCTCGTCGTCGGCACCCGCGCGGCGCACAAGAATCTCGGCGGGCTGGCGGAGGTGGCGGGGCTGCTCGGCCGGCATGGCATGAAGCTGGCGGTCGCCGGCGCCGTGGACCCGGCGGTGTTCCGCGCCGAGGCCGGGCCGGCGGGCGAGCATGTGGCGCCGCTCGGCCGGGTCTCGGATGCCGAGCTGCGGGGGCTCTACGACACCGCGCTCTGCCTGCTCTTCCCCTCGCGCTATGAGGGCTTCGGCCTGCCGCCGATCGAGGCGATGAGCTGCGGCTGCCCGGTCATCGCCTCCGCCAGCGCCTCCCTGCCCGAAGTCTGCGGCGAGGCGGCGCTGTGGTTCGACCTGAACGGGCCGCGCCGGCTGGTGGATGCGCTGGAGCGGCTGATCACCGAGGACGGCCTCGCCGCCCACCTCGCTGCGGCGGGCCGCGCCCGCGCTGCCGGCTTCACCTGGCGCGGCGCGGCCCAGACCCTTCTTTCCCTCCTGCCCCGGAACGCCGCCTGATGAAGGTTGCCCTGGTCCATGAATGGCTCGAGAGCTATGCCGGCTCGGAGCGGGTCTTCGAGCAATTCATCAGGCTCTGGCCGGAGGCGGATCTCTACGCCGTCTGCGACTTCCTGCCGGAGAAGGAGCGGCATTTCCTCGGCGGCAAGCCCGTGCGCACCAGCTTCATCCAGCGCCTTCCCGGGGCGCGGAAGCATTTCCGGAAATATCTCGGGCTGATGCCCTATGCGGTCGAGCAATTCGACCTCTCGGGCTATGACCTCGTCGTCTCCTCCTCCCATGCCGTGGCCAAGGGCGTGCTGACCGGGCCGGATACGCTGCATGTCAGCTATATCCACTCGCCCATGCGCTATGCCTGGGACATGCAGGCGCAGTATCTGCGCCAGGCGGGGATGGAGCGGGGGCTGAAGAGCCTCTATACGCGCTGGCTGTTCCACCGGCTGCGGCTCTGGGACCGCAGCTCGGCGGCCGGGGTGGACAGCCTCATCGGCAACAGCCGCTACATCGCCGACCGCATCCGCAAGGTCTGGCGGCGGGAGGCGGCGGTGATCCACCCGCCCGTGGATGTGGAGCGCTTCAGCATCGGCACGGCGCCGCGGGGGGAGCATTACCTCATCGCCTCCCGCATGGTGCCCTACAAGCGGGTGGAGCTGGTGGCGGAGGCCTTCCGCCGCATGCCGCACCGGAAGCTCATCATCACCGGGGACGGGCCGAACCTGGCGCTGGTGCAGGCGGCGGCGAGCGGCGCGTCCAACATCGAGCTGCGCGGCCATGTGGCGCAGGCGGAGCTGGTCTCGCTGATCCAGACGGCGAAGGCCTTCGTCTTCGCGGCGGAGGAGGATTTCGGCATCGGCATGGTGGAGGCGCAGGCGGCCGGCGCGCCGCTCATCGCCTTCGGGCGGGGCGGGGCGAAGGATATCGTGCGGCCGGAGACCGGCGTGCTGTTCCCGGAACAGAGCGCGGACTCGATCATCGAGGCGGTGCAGGCCTTCGAGGCGGGGGCACCGATCGCCGCCGAGGCCTGCCGGGAAAATGCGCTGCGGTTCTCGGCGGAGAATTTCCGCAGGGCGATCGCCGCGCATGTCCAGACCCTGTTGAGGGGGGCTTCGCCCCCCTCAAGCTCCCCCCACCAAGGGCCGGTTGGACATGCATCTCCAACCCCTTGGAACCCTTGAGTCGGCTATGATGAGCAATCCGCGCTTCTCTCTCGTTGTCGCCACGCTGGGGCGTACGCAGGAGCTGGCGGAGCTGTTCGACAGCCTGCTGCAACAGGACGCCTCCCTGGAGGTGATCGTGGTGGACCAGAACCGCGACGAGCGGCTGGCGCCGGTCATCGAACACTATGCGGGCCGGCTGCCGCTGCTGCACTGGCGCAGCGCGATCAACAACGCCAACAACGCACGGAATCTTGGGCTGCGGCTGGCGCGAGGCGAGATCGTCGGCTTCCCGGATGATGACTGCCTCTATCCGGAGGGGCTGCTGCGGCAGGTGGACGCGGCCTTCCGGGCCGATCCGGCGCTGCAGCTTCTCACCGGGCCAGCGGCCTCGCCGGAGGGCGGGCTGGGCTCCGGGCGGTGGCACGATGCGGCCGGGGGGATCACGCCGCGGACCGTCTGGACCAGCGTCATCGAGTTCAACCTCTTCCTCAGGCGGGAGACGGCGCTGGCGCTGGGCGGCTTCGACGAAAGACTGGGCCCGGGCACCTGGTTCGGCTCGGCGGAGGGGAACGATCTCGTCCTCCGGGCGCTGGCGGCGGGGCACCGGGCCGTCTATGCGCCGGGGCAGCGCATCATCCACCCGGACAAGCGGCTGACGCCGGTGGCGGTGGCCCGGGCTGCCGCCTATGGGCGGGGGCTCGGCCATGTGATGCGGCGGCATGGGCTGCCGCCGGGCATCTGGGCGCCCTTCGTCATCCGCCCGATCGGCGGGGCGCTGCTGAATGCGCTGCGCGGGCGCTTCCTCGCGGCGCGGTATTTCCTGGCCAGCCTGACCGGGCGGGTGCAGGGCTTCCTCGCCCCGCCCAGCCCGGCCGTGCTGGCGCCGCTGACGGAGGCGCCGCGATGAGGGTCGCCATCGGCATCGCCACCCGCGGCCGCCCGGCCATCCTGGCGGAGGTGCTGCGGGAGCTGCGGCAGCAGACGCGGCAGCCTGACCGCATCATCGTCTGCCATGTGGCGCCCGAGGATATCGGCGAGAGGCAGCCGGGGGTGGAATACCTCACCGCCCCGGCCGGGCTGCCGCGGCAGCGCAACGCCATCATGGCGGAATGCGGCGATTGCGACGCGGTGCTGTTCCTGGATGACGACTTCCTCGCCGCGCCGGCCTATCTCGCCGCCACCGAGGCGGGTTTCGAGGCCTGGCCCGATGTGGTGGTGACGACGGGAACGGTGCTGGCGGATGGCGCCAGGGGGCCGGGGCTGAGCGTGGCGGAGGGGCGCGCGGTGCTGGCGCGGGATGCCTATGCCGGGGCCTGGCTGGAGGCGCAGCCGCATTTCAACGGCTATGGCTGCAACATGGCGGTGCGGCTTTCCGTGGTGCGGGAGCATGGCATCCGGGTGGACGAGGCCCTGCCCGCCTATGCCTGGTACGAGGATATCGACTTCACCCGCGCCCTTGGCCGGCATGGCCGGATCATCCGGCTGGCGGCGGCGCGGGGCGTGCATCTGGGCGTGAAGGTCGGGCGGACGCCGGGCCTGCGGCTCGGCTACTCCCAGGTGGCGAATTCCATCTACCTGGCGCGCAAGGGCACCTACCCCTGGGACCACGCCCTGCGAAGCGTGGCGCGGCATTGCGCCCTGAACCTCGCGCGCAGCCCCTGGCCCGAGCCCTGGGCGGACAGATGGGGCCGCTTCAAGGGCAATATGCTGGCCTTCCTGGACCTCGCACGTGGCCGCATGTCCCCCGGACGCATCAATGAGCTTTGAACATGGTTTCCAAAGGCCCTTCGGCCTTATGGGAATCCCATCGACGATGCTCCGCATCGCCGATGGGGGCCCTTCATGGGGGAGCATGAGGGGCCAAAGCCTCCTCGTGGGCCGCTGATGCAGGACGTGCTCTATGTCCTGTCCAAGCTGCTCTGGCTGCCCGCCCGCCCGGGCACCTTCGCCCTGCTGCTCGGCTTGGTCGGTCTGGCCGCCCTGTGGCGCGGCCGCCGCTGGGGCCGCTGGCCCCTGCTGGCCGGGCTCGGCTTCTACCTCGCCCTGCTGGTCCTGCCGCTGCACCAATGGGTCCAGCTGCCGCTGGAGGAACGCTTCCCCCGCCCGGCCGTGGAGCCCGCCCATATCGACGGCATCGTGGTCCTCGGCGGCGCGGTGGAGCAGAACCTGACCGAGGCCCGCGGCCTGCCCGCGCTGAACGGCGCGGCGGAGCGCATGACCGAGCCCGTGGCCCTGCTGCGCCGCCATCCGGAGGCGCGGCTGGTCTTCACCGGCGGCCAGGGCTCGCCCCTGCATGGCGGGGTGACGGAGGCGGATGTCGCCCGCCAGCTCTGGCTCTCCCTCGGCGTGCCGGCGGAGCGGATGCAGTTCGAGACGGCGGCGCGCAACACTCATGAGAACGCTGTCAATACCCTGGCCCTGGCGGCGCCGAAGCCGGGGGAGATTTGGCTGCTCGTCACCTCGGCCAGCCACATGCCGCGTTCCATGGGGGTGTTCCGGGCAGCCGGCTGGAAGATCGCCGCCTGGCCGGTCAACTACCGCACCGGCCACACCGTTGCGGTCTGGTACGATGCCAGCTTCCCGGTGCGGCTGGGCGAATTCGAATGGGGGCTGAAGGAGTGGGTCGGGCTGCTCGCCTACCGGCTGATGGGGCGGACGGAGGCGCTGTTCCCGGCGCCGTGAGAAGCGCATGGGTTGTGCGGCCGTGTCACGTATCAGCCATGGACGCGCCATGCCCCTTTTCCTCGCCCTGCCCCTCCCGCCCCCCCTGGCCCTCTGGCGCCGCGACGCGCCCGCGGAGCCGGCGCCGCGCCGCATGATGCCCGAGACCGCCGAGGACGAGGCGCTGATGCGCGCCGCGGCGGGGGGCGACCGCTCCGCCTTCGGCCTGCTGGTCCACCGGCATGGGGCGCGGGTGCTGCGCCTCGCCCTGCGGGTGCTCGGCCAGCCGGCGGAGGCGGAAGAGGTGGCGCAGGAGGCGCTGCTGCGCGCCTGGCAGGCGGCGGGCAGCTTCGATCCGGGGCGGGCGCGCTTCACCACCTGGCTGCACCGCATCGTGGTGAACTTGGCGATCGACCGCGCCCGGCGTCTGGCCACCGCCGGCCCCCGGACCGGGCCAGAGGCGCTGGAAGCCTGGCCCGACCCGGGCCCGGACCCCGAGGCGCAGGCGGCCAGCGCGCAGCAGGAGGCGGGGCTGCGCGCGGCGCTGGCCAGGCTGGCGCCAAAATACCGGGCGGCGATCGCCCTGGCCTATGAGGAAGGGCTGAGCGGCGCCGAGGCGGCCGCGGCCCTCGGGCTTTCGGAACGGGCGCTGGAAGGGGTGCTGTACCGCGCCCGCCAGGCGCTGCGCCGGCATCTGGAGGAAGGGTCATGACCCGGAAGCACTGGGAGGATGACGCGCTGGAGGCGGCGCTGCGCCGTGCCCTGCCCCGGCCCGACGCGGCCGCGGTGGCGCGGCTGGAGGCGGCGGTCGCGCGGCGCATCGCCCGCTCTCCCCTGCCTGCCCCGCCCGGGCCGCTCGTCCGGCTGCGGGCGGGGCTGCCGGAGCTGATCCCGGCCGGCTGGGGGGCGCTGGCCGCCGCGGCGGGCTGCGCCGTCTGGCTCGGCCTGCATCCGGTGACCCATGCCGCCCCGCAGGCGGCCTATGACCCGCTGGGACCGCTGCTGTCCCTGCCGGTGGCGGGGGAGTTCCTGTGAAACTGACCTGGCAGAAGGTGCTGGGGGCGCTGCTCGGCGCCTCCGTGGTGCTCAACCTGGTGCTCGGCGGGCTCTGGCTCGCCCAGCCGGAGCGTGGGCGCGGCGGCCCGGCCCGCGGCTTCGAGCGGATGATCGGCCGGCTGGAAGCCTCGCTGCCCGAGGCCGACCGGCCGCGCTTCCGCGAGGTGCTGCAGACGGAGCGGCCGCGCTATGCCGAGGCGCTGCAGGCGCTCCGCGCCTCCCGCGCCGAGGTGGATGCGGCCATGCTGCGCCAGCCCTTCGACCCGGCCGTGCTGCAGCAGGCCATGGCCCGTTCCTCCGAGCGCTGGGCGGAGTTCAGCACGAAGTTCGGGGAGACCCTGGCCCTGGCGCTCGCGGCGGTCTCGCCGGAAGGCCGCGCCCGGGTCGCCGCGGCGAGCCCGCCTGGGGAGTGATGGCCTTGGCTTCTTCCCGCAGGGCGGCGCTGCTGCTGGCGTTGCCGCTGGCCGGCTGCGGCTGGCTGACCCCTGGCCCGACCAGCTCGGGCCTCACCCTGCCCGCCCGCATGGCCGGCGCCGAGGGCGCGGCCGAGCCGGCCTGGCCCGACCCGGAATGGTGGCGCGGCTTCGGCGCGCCGGAGCTGGACAGGCTGATGGCCGAGGCCATGCAGGCCAACAACGACATGGCGGCGGCGGCGGCGCGCATCCTCCAGGCCGATGCGCAGCTTCGCATCGCCGGCGCCGCGCTGCTGCCGACGGTGGATTTCGCCGGCCAGGCGACCCGCAGCCAGAGCGGCAGCGTGAACACCGCGAGCGTGACCGGCGCCCGCACCGCGCGGGTGCGCGTCACCTCCTCCGACCGCATCGCGCTGTCCGCCAGCTACGAGATCGATTTCTGGGGCAAGAACCGGGCGGCGACGGAGGCGGCGCAGCTCGCCGCGACCTCGGCCCGCTTCGCCTGGGCGACGCTGATGCTCACCACCCAGGCCTCCGTCGCCAACACCTATTTCGCCCTGCTGGCCTTCACCGAGCAGCTCAAGCTGCAGCGGCAGAACCTCGAGATCGCGGAGCGGGTGCGGCAGGTGATCGCGGACCGCGTCACGGTCGGCACCGGCACCGGGCTGGACCTGGCGCAGCAGGAGACCGTGGTGGCGCAGCAGCGGGCGGCGATCCCGCCGCTGGTCCAGCAGCTGGAGCAGAACCGCAACGCGCTCGGCACGCTGATCGGCCGGCCGCCGGAGGGCATCGCCCTGGCCGCCGACGTCTTCACCCGCGTCGCCGTGCCGCGCGTCATGCCCGGTCTGCCGGCGGAGGTGCTGGCGCGGCGGCCGGACGTGCTGAGCGCGGAATCCGACCTCGCCGCCGCCCAGGCCAGTGTGGTGGCGGCGCGGGCGGCGCTGCTGCCCTCCGTCACCCTCACCGGCTCCGGCGGCTATACCTCGCTCGCGCTCGAGACCCTGACCCGGCCGAGTTCGCTGATCTTCACCTTGGCAGCCGGCATCGCCCAGCCCATCTTCGAGGGCGGCAGGCTGCGCGGCCAGGTGCAGTTCAACGAGGCGCGGGCGCAGGAGCTGCTGGCGACCTATCGCGGCGCCATCCTGGCGGCGCTGGTGGATACCGAGAACGCCCTGGTCGGGCTGCGCCAGGCGACGGAGCAGGAGGCGCTGCAGGCCGAGGCGGTACGGATGGCGGAGCGCGCCTACGCCATCTCGGAGGCGCAGCTGCGCGCCGGCACCATCGACCTGATCACCCTGCTGAACACCCAGCAGACGCTGTTCTCCGCCCGCAACACCCTCACCTCGGCGCGCCTTGCGCGGCTGCAGGCGGCGGTCGGGCTGTTTCGCGCCCTTGGCGGCGGATGGGGCAATACATGAATCATCATCCCGGGACCCCGCAACCTCTCTCCCCGCCGGCAACCTCGCCGGGGGCTGGCGTTCCCCCTCCTGGCACGAAGGTCCGGCCCCGCCGCATGCGTCGCCTTCTCCTCATCCTGCTGACGCTCGGCCTGCTGGGCGGCGCGGGCGCCGGCGGCTGGTACTGGTGGCAGCAGCGCCAGCCGGCCCAGCCGGGCACCACCGCTGCCGCCGGCTCCGTGCTGCGTCGGCCGGGCGGGCCGGGGAATATCCCCGTGCCGGTGACGGCGGCGGCGGCCCGGGTGCAGGATCTGCCCATCCTGCTCGAGGCCATCGGCACGGTGCAGGCCCTCAACACCATCACGGTCCGCGCCCAGGTGGACGGGCAGTTGCTGGAGATCGCCTTCACCGAAGGGCAGATGGTGAAGCAGGGCGATGTCCTGGCGCGGATCGACCCGCGCCCCTACCAGGCGGCGCTGGACCAGGCCGTTGCCAAGAAGGCGCAGGACGAGGCGCTGCTGGCCAATGCGCGGGTGGACCTGCAGCGCTACGCCCAGTTGGCGGCCAATGCCGGCGTCTCCCGCCAGCAGCAGGACACGCAGCGGGCGACGGTCGCGCAGTACGAGGCCATGGTCGCTTCCGACCAGGCGGCGATCGATGCGGCGCGGACGCAGCTTTCCTTCACCACCATCCGCTCCCCCATCGAGGGGCGCGTCGGCCTGCGGCTGGTGGACCCGGGCAATCTGGTCCGGTCCGGGGATGCGACGGGCATCGTCACCGTCTCCCAGCTCCAGCCCATCGCCGTCACCTTCACCCTGCCGCAGCAGGAGGTGGGGCGGGTGTTGGATGCGCTGGGGCGCGGCAAGGTGCCGGTGACGGCGCTGCGCCCCGGCGGCACGGCGGAGGGCGAGCTGCTCACCCTCGACAACGCGGTCGATCCGCAGACCGGCACCATCAAGCTGAAGGCGGTGTTCCCAAACGAGGACGGCAAGCTCTGGCCCGGCGCCTTCGTCAATGTCCGGCTGCGGATCGAGACGCTGCCGCGCGTCACCACCATCCCGCTGGTCGCGGTGCAGCGCGGGCCGGAGGGCAGCTTCGCCTATGTGGTGAAGCCGGACAGCACGGTGGAGCAGCGCATGCTGCGGCTCGGCGTGCTGACCGCGAATGACGCGGTGGTGCTGAGCGGCGTCGCGCCGGGCGACCGGGTGGTGACCTCCGGCGGGCTGCGCCTCAGCGCCGGCGCGACGGTGGCGGTGAGCGAGGATGGCGGGCCGGTGGCGCCGGACCCGGTGCCGGGTCAGCGCCGCCTGCGGCCGCGCCAGGCGGCGGATGCGCGGTAGCAGGGGAACGGCCGGGCCATGAACATCTCCGCCCCCTTCATCGCCCGGCCCATCGCCACCTGGCTGCTGGCGCTGGCCGTGCTGCTGCTCGGCGTGCTCGGCTACATGCGCCTGCCGGTCTCCGCCCTGCCGGAGGTGGATTTCCCGACCATCGAGGTCTCGACCAACCTGCCCGGCGCCTCGCCGGAGACGGTGGCGCTGCTGGTCACCGCCTCATTGGAACGGCAATTGGCGCCGATCTCGGGGCTGACCGACATCGTTTCCGTCTCCGGCCCCGGCACCAGCCGCATCACCCTGCAATTCTCGCTCGACCGCAACATCGACGACGCCGCGCAGGACGTGCAGGCGGCGATCAACGCAGCGCGCGGCACCCTGCCGAGCACCCTGCCCTACCCGCCCACTTATTCCAAGGTGAACCCGGCGGACCCGCCCATCATCACCCTGGCCCTGACCAGCGACACCCTGCCGATCCACCAACTCTCGGACGCCGCGGACACACTGCTGGCGCAGCGGCTGAGCCAGGTGAGCGGCGTCGGCCGCGTCATCGTCCAGGGCAGCATGCGGCCGGCCATCCGGCTGCAGGCGGACCCCCGGCGGCTGGCCGCCTACGGCCTCTCGCTGGAGGATGTGCGCAGCGCCGTGACCGCCGGCAACGTGAACACGCCGAAGGGCAGCGTGGACGGGCCGCGCCAGGCCAGCGCGGTGATGGCGAACGACCAGATCCAGGCGCCGGAGGATTTCAACACCCTCATCATCGCCTACCGCAACGGCGCGCCGGTGCGGCTGCGCGATGTCGGCAGCGCGGTGCGGGATCTGGAGAACACGCTGAACGGCGCCTGGTTCGATGGCCGCCCGGCCGTGCTGCTGGACGTGCAGCGCCAGCCCGGCGCCAACATCGTGCGCACGGTGGAGCAGGTGCGCGGCCAGCTCGCCATGCTGCAGCGCGCCCTGCCCACGGGCGCCAGCCTGCATGTGGTGGCGGACCGGACGGAGACGATCCGCGCCTCCGTCCATGACGTGCAGTTCACCCTGGTGCTGTCGGTCTTCCTCGTCGTCGCGGTCATCTGGCTGTTCCTGCGGAACCTGCGGGCCACCATCATCCCGGGCGTCGCCCTGCCGCTCTCGCTGCTCGGCACCTTCGCGATCATGGCCTTCTGCGGCTTCTCGCTGGACAACCTCTCGCTGATGGCGCTGACCATCGCGACCGGCTTCGTCGTGGACGACGCCATCGTGATGATCGAGAACATCGTCCGGCTGATCGAGGAGGGGAAGAAGCCGCTGCAGGCGGCCTATGAAGGCGCGCGGCAGATCGGCTTCACCGTCATCTCGCTGACCGTCTCCCTGGTCGCCGTGTTCATCCCGCTGCTCTTCATGCCGGGGGTAGTAGGGCGACTGTTCCAGGAATTCGCCCTGGTCCTGGCCATTTCCGTCACCGTCTCCATGTTCGTCTCCCTGACCCTGACGCCGATGATGTGCGGCCAGATGCTGCGGCACGAGGCGGCCGGCGGCGGCTGGGTGGGCCGGATGTTCGAGCGGGGCTTCGAGGCGATGCGCCAGGCCTATGGGCGCAGCCTGCACTGGACCCTGCGGCACGAGGGGGCGATGCTGCTGCTGGCGGCGGCGACCCTGGCCGGGACCGTCGCGCTCTATGCCTTCATGCCGAAGGGCTTCCTGCCGCAGCAGGATACCGGCCTCATCGTCGCCACGGTGGAGGGGCCGCAGGATGCCTCCTTCTCCCGCATGTCCGCGTTGCAGCACGCCGCGGCGGAGGCGATCCGGGCCGATCCGGACGTGGTCGCCGTGACCTCCGTGGTCGGGGCGGGCATCGTCAACCCGGCCTCCAACACCGGCCGCATCACCGCCGTGCTGCGGCCGCGGGAGCTGCGGGAGGCGACGGCACAGGAGATCGCGCTGCGGATGCAGCCGGCGCTGGATGCGCTGCCGGGGGTCGCGGTGCACCTGGCGCCGGTGCAGGACATCCAGATCGGCGCCCGGCCCGGCGCCAGCGCCTACCAGTACACGCTGATGGCGCCGGACGGGGCGGAGCTGGCGCAATTCGCCACCCGGCTGCAGGCGCATCTGGCGACGCTGCCGCTGTTCCGCGACCTCGCCTCCGACCAGCGCGAGGGCGGGCACCGCGTAACGGTGGATGTGGACCGCGACGCGGCAGGGCGGCTCGGCGTGACCATGCAGGCGATCGACGACACGCTCTACGACGCCTTCGGCCAGCGCCAGATCAGCACCATCTACGCCCAGAACAATCAGTACCGCGTGGTGCTGGAGGCGACGCCCGAGATCCGCGACGACCCGAGCGTGATCGGCCAGCTCCGCGTGCCGGCGCAGAACGCGCCGAGCGCCCTGGCGACCACGACCCAGGCGGGCAGCAGCGTGGATCCGCAGGTGCCGCTGGCCGAGATCGCCCGCATCGGCCGCGCCGCCGGGCCGCTGACGGTGACGAAGCAGGCGCAATTCCCCGCCATCACGCTGAGCTTCGACCTCGCCCCCGGCGCCTCGCTCGGCGCCGCGGTCACGGCGATCGAGCAGGCGGAGCGGGAGCTGGAGATGCCGCAGACCATCATCGGCAGCTTCGCCGGGGATGCGGCGGAGTTCCAGCGCTCCCTGGAAGGGGAGCCCTGGCTGATCCTCGCCGCCATCATCGTCATCTACATCACCCTCGGCGTGCTCTACGAGAGCGTGATCCACCCGGTGACGATCCTCTCCACCCTGCCCTCCGCCGGCATCGGCGCGCTGCTGGCGCTGCTGGCCTTCGGCCTCGACCTCTCGGTGGTCGGGCTGATCGGCATCGTGCTGCTGATGGGCATCGTGAAGAAGAACGCCATCATGATGATCGACTTCGCGCTGGAGGCGCAGCGCGACCACGGGCGGGGCGCGCGGGAGGCGATCATCGAGGCCTCGCTGCTGCGCTTCCGCCCCATCATGATGACGACCATGGCGGCGCTGCTCGGCGCC
>NZ_JAMZIK010000107.1 GCF_024178315.1 Siccirubricoccus soli
ATGATCGACTTCGCGCTGGAGGCGCAGCGCGACCACGGGCGGGGCGCGCGGGAGGCGATCATCGAGGCCTCGCTGCTGCGCTTCCGCCCCATCATGATGACGACCATGGCGGCGCTGCTCGGCGCCCTGCCGCTGATGCTGGAGACCGGGACGGGGTCCGAGCTGCGGCAGCCGCTCGGCGTCTCGGTGGTCGGCGGGCTGCTGCTGAGCCAGGTGATCACCCTCTACACCACGCCGGTCATCTATCTGGCGATGGAGGGGCTGCGGCTGCGGGCCCGGCGGCTGACGCGGCGGCGGCCGCATGTGGCGCCGGCGGAATAGCATGTCGATCAGCGAGCCCTTCATCCGGCGGCCGATCGCGACGGCGCTGCTCGCCATCGGCCTCGCCCTGGCGGGCATCGCCGCCTATTTCCACCTGCCCATCGCACCGCTGCCGCGGGTGGATCTGCCGACCATCTTCATCTCCGCCAGCCTGCCCGGGGCGGATCCGGCGACCATGGCCTCCGCCGTCGCGGCGCCGCTGGAACGGCGGATCGGCGCCATTCCGGGGGTGACGGAGATGACCTCCGTCTCCTCCCTCGGCAGCACCTTCATCATCGTCCAGTTCGACCTGTCCCGCCCGGTGGAGGGGGCGGCGCGCGACGTGCAGGCGGCGATCAACGCCGCCGGCAGCGACCTGCCCGCCCTGCCGAGCCCGCCTTCCTTCCGCAAGGCCAACCCGGCCGATGCGCCGGTGCTGATCCTTGCCCTGACCTCGACGACCGCGACGCCGGGCGACATCTACGACGTGGCGGACAGCCTGATCGCGCCGCGCCTCGCCCAGGTCGAAGGCGTGGCCAGCGTGAACATCCAGGGCGCGGAGCAGCCGGCCATCCGGGTGGCGGTGGACCCGGCGGCGGCAGCCTCGGCCGGCATCGGGCTGGAGACGATCCGGCAGGCCATCACCGGCACCAACATCGCCATGCCCACCGGGCTGGTGGACGGGCAGGAGCAATCCGCCGCCATCGCGGTGAATGACCGGCTGAACACGCCGGAGGAGTATGCACGGCTCATCCTCCGCAACACCGCGGATGGCGCGGTGGTCCGCCTCGGCGCCATCGCCCGGGTCTCGCTGGATGTGCGGGACCGGCGCCAGGGCGGCTCGGTCAACGGCCGGCCGGCGGTGCAGATGACCATCTTCAAGCAGGCCGACGCCAATGTGCTGGAGGTGGTGAAGGGCATCCAGGCGCTGATGCCGGAGCTGCAGCGCTGGCTGCCCGGCGGCGTCGAGATCATGACGATCCGCGACCGCTCGGAGACCATCCGGGCGAGCGTCGATGAGGTGCAGCTGACGCTGCTCATCTCCATCGCCCTGGTCATCCTGGTGGTGGCGCTGTTCCTGAAGCGCACCTCGGCCGTGGTGGCGGCGGGGGCGGCGGTGCCGCTCTCCCTCCTCGGCACCTTCGCGGTGATGTGGCTGGTCGGCTATTCGCTCGACAACCTCTCGCTCATGGCGCTCACCATCTCGGTCGGCTTCGTGGTGGACGACGCCATCGTGATGATCGAGAACATGGCGCGGCTGACCGAGCGGGGCATGAAGCCCATGCAGGCGGCGCTGGAGGGGGCGAAGCAGATCGGCTTCACCGTCGTCTCCATCACCGTCTCGCTCATCGCCGTCTTCATCCCGCTGCTCTTCATGGGCGGCGTCGTCGGCCGGATGTTCCGGGAATTCTCGGCGACGCTGGCGATCGCCGTCGCCATCTCCGGCGTCGTCTCCCTCACCCTCACGCCCATGCTGGCGGCGCATCTGGCGCGGGAGGCGCCGCCGCCGCCCGGCCGCTTCAGCCGCGCCGTGGACTGGGGCATGGCGAAGCTGACCCAGGGCTATCTCTGGAGCCTGCGCCACGTGCTGCGGGTGCGGCGGCTGATGCTGGTCTTCACCATCGCCCTCGTGGGCGTCACCGCCTGGCTCTACACCGTGGTGCCGAAGGGCTTCGTGCCGGACCAGGATACCGGCCTCATCATGGGCAGCACGCGCTCGGCGCCGGACACCTCCTTCCAGGCCATGCTGCAGCTGCAGGAGAAGGTGGTGGAGGTATTGCAGCGCGACCCCGCCGTGGCCTCCGTCGCCTCCTCCGTCGGCGCCAGCGGCTTCGGCGGCTCCTCCAGCACCGGGCGGATGTTCGTCAGCCTGAAGCCGCTGGCCGAGCGCGGCGTCTCCGCCCAGCAGGTGATCGACCGGCTGCGCCGGCCGCTGAACGCCATCCCCGGCGTGCAGACCTTCCTGCGCGCGGTGCAGGACGTGCAGATCGGCGGCCGGTCCGGCAACGCCGCCTTCCAATTCGTGCTGCTGGCGCCGAGCCTGGAGGACCTCGCCACCTGGTCGGAGCGGCTGGTGGACAAGCTGCGCGAGGTGCCGGTCATCGCCGACGTGAATTCCGACCAGCAGCGCGCCGGGCTGGTGACGCGGCTGGTGATCGACCGCGACGCGGCGGCGCGGCTCGGCATCTCCGTCTCCGGCGTGACGGCGGCGCTGAACGGCGCCTTCGCCCAGCGCCAGGTCTCCATCCTCTACCGCAGCCGCAACCAGTACCGGGTGGTGCTGGAGGTGGATCCGCGCGAGGCGCAGCACCCGGAGCAGGTGGACAACATCTACCTCACCGCCTCCGACGGGACGATGGTGCCGCTCTCCTCCCTCGTCACGGTGGAGCGGACGCATGCGCCGCTCTCGGTGACGCATCAGGGGCTCTATCCGGCGGCGACCATCACCTTCAACCTGCTGCCGGGAGTGAGCATCGGCCAGGCGGCGGCGCTGGTGGAGCGGGCGGCGGCGGAGATCGGCCTGCCGGATGGGCTGCGCACGGAATTCGCCGGCAATGCCCGCGCCTTCCAGTCCTTCACCGCCGGCATGCCGCTGCTGATCCTGGCCGCGGTGCTGGCCATCTACATCGTGCTCGGCATCCTGTACGAGCACTTGCTGCACCCGGTCACCATCATCTCCACCCTGCCCACGGCGGGCATCGGCGCGCTGCTGGCGCTGCTGGCGACCAACACCCCCTTCGGCGTCATCTCCCTCATCGGCGTCATCCTGCTGATGGGCATCGTGAAGAAGAACGCCATCATGCTGGTGGATTTCGCGCTGGAGCATGAGCGGGCGGAGGGGATCGGCGGCGTCGAGGCCATTCTCGCCGCCTGCCGGGAACGCTTCCGGCCCATCCTGATGACGACGCTCGCTGCGGTGTTCGGCGCGGTGCCGCTGGTGATCGGCAGCGGGGCGGGGTCGGAGCTGCGGCAGCCGCTCGGCATCGCCATCATCGGCGGGCTGCTGCTCTCGCAGCTCCTCACCCTCTACACCACGCCGGTGGTCTATCTGGCGCTGGACCGGGCGCCGGCCGGGCGGCACGGGCCATTGCCGGCGGCAGCGCCGGCGGAGTAGGCAGGCCCGGCCTCAACCGCGGGCCAGGGCGCGGTCCAGCGGCAGGGCGATGTCGCAGACCAGCCCTTCGTGGTGCCAGTGCCGCTCCACCGTGCCGCCGAGCTGGTCGCGCATCGTCGCCTCCAGCACGCGGGAGCCGAAGCCGCGCTGCGCCGGGGGCCCGGCCACCGGCGGGCCGCCCGTCTCGCTCCAGCGCAGATGCAGCGTCCCGGCCGGCACATCCTGCCACCAGCCGATGCCGAGCTGGCCGTCCGGCACGGAGAGCGCGCCGTATTTCGTGGCATTCGTCGCCAGCTCGTGCAGCGCCATGGAGACCGCCTGGGCGGCGGTGGGCGCCAGGCGCAGCTCCGGCCCGCCGGTGCGCAGCCGGCCATGCGCGAAGGGCGCCATCTCCGCCGCCACCAGCGCGGCGAGGGAGGCGCCGGTCCAGCGGCCGCGCGCCAGCAGGGTGTGGGCGCGGGCCAGCGCCATCACCCGCCCCTCCACCGCCCGGGCGAAGCTCGCCACATCGGTCTTCGGCGTCAGCCGCAGCGCCGCCTGCACCACCGCCAGGGTGTTCTTGGCGCGGTGGTCCAGCTCCCGCGCCAGCAGGGCCCGTTCCTCCTCGGCGCGCTTCAACTCGCTGAGGTCGCGCATGATGGCGGAGTAGTTCGCCACCTCGCCGCCGTCGCGATGGGCAAGCACGACGAGGGAGACCGGGACCTCCCGCCCATCCGCCGCCAGCACCGCGCCCTCGCCCGTCCAGGCGCCCTCCTGCGCGGCGACCGGCATCGCCTCCTCCATCAGGCGCCGCGCCACCGCGCGCGGGTGGCAGGCGAGGAGCTGCACCGCCTCCGGCGGGGTGTTCTCGCCGAGGCCGAGCAGGCGGCGATAGGCGGTGTTGAGATAGACGGCGCGGCCGGTGCGGGCATCGCTGATCGCGACCAGGTCCGGCGTGGCTTCCAGGATGGCGGCGAGGCGCGCCAGATGCGCCTCCGCCGCCTTGCGCCCGGTGATGTCGAAATGCGCGCTGTAGGCCACCTCCCGCTCGCCCAGGCGGATGCCCTGCACCCGCACCAGCACGTCCCGCAACGCGCCGGATTTCAGCCGGTGCTGCGCCTCGAATTCCTGGGTGCCGGAGCGCACGGCATGGGCCTTGGCGCGGCGGCGGATGGCGGCGGCATCGCCCAGCGCATCGACATCGGCGATGTTGAGCCGGAGGAACTCCCCCCGCGCATAGCCGAATTCCTCGCAGGCCCTGGTGTTGACGTCGAGGATCGACAGCGTCGCGCTGTCCAGCACGATCACCCCGAAGGGGGCCGATTCGAACAGCACGCGGTAGCGCTCCTCGGCCTCCCGCTGCGCCTGCTCGGCGCGCTTGCGCTCGGTGATGTCGAAGGTGATGCCGGCAGCGCGGAACGGCCTGCCGGTCTCCTTGTGCCGCTGCGTCACCCGGCCCTGACCGCGCAGCCAGCGCAGCGCACCATCAGCGCCGAGGACGCGGAATTCGACGGCGTCGAAGCGTTCCTCCTCCGGTCCGCGGGCGGTGGCGCGGCGGATGGCGGCCGCGACCGCCGGGCGGTCCGCAGGATGCACTGCCTCCAGCACCGCCGCGAAGCTGTCGAGGCTGCCCGGCGGCCGGCCGTAGAGTGCTTCCCGGCCCGCGGAGCCGGTCAGGCGGCCGCCTTCCGCCTGCCATTCCCAGGTGGCCATCCGGGCGGCATCCAGGGCGAGACGCAATTGCTGTTCCCGCGCCGCCAGGGCCGCCCGGCTGAGGGCGAGCTCGGCATTGGCCCGACGCAGCGCATCATTCGCCGCCTCGGCGGCGGCGAGGTCCTGTCGGACCCGCGCTGCTGCCGAATTCTCATTCTCCGTCGCGCCCACCAGGCCCACATTACCCATGGGGTTGCATGTCGGACGCAACTCGCCCGTTGCGGAACGGTTTCGCAAGCCGCTTCCCGCCGGCCTATTATGACGAAATCGCGAGCATCCTGCCAGCGCCCCGGATGGGGTTGGCGGAGCGGACGGCATCCGGCGCGAATTCGCTCGTCCGGACCCGGATGTTGGCGCTGTCGAGGAAGGGCCGCCAGCTCGCGTGGAGGGCACGGACATCCTCGCTCCGCGCCGGCGCCGCCGCGAAGCTGGCCTGGCACCTGGGCTGTGACACCGGGCGGTGTCGCTGCGGCGCTATGTGCGCTGGGCGACCATGCGGTGCGGCGATGCGCCGGGCGGAGCAGGCGTCGACAGGCTAGAGCATTTTCGGTTCACACTCGTTCACCGAAAACGCTCTACGCCTTTGCTTGCAGAGCAGATTCACGCCTTCGGGCGATGCCGCCCTACGGCGATCTGCGCTAGAAGGCCAGCTGCACCTTCATCGCCCGGGCACGATCCCCCGCCAGCTCGAACGCCTCCACTGCCTCTCCGACGGGCAGGGTTGCAGAAAGCAGCGGCAGCGGGTCGATCCAGCCGCGCGCCAGCGCCTCCACCGCCAGGGCGAATTCCTCGTGGAAGCGGAAGGTGCCGCGCAGCGTGATTTCCTTCGCCACCAGCGCCGAGAGCGCCAGCGGCACATCGCCGCCGAGGCCGAGCTGCACCACCACCGCCTGCGGCCGCGCCGCCTGGATGGCGGCGGCCAGCGCCGCGCCGCTGCCCGAGGCCTCGAACACCACGTCGAAATGCCCCTTCTCCAGCCCGTAGGGCGCCAGCGCCTCCGGATCCTCATGCAGCGCGATGGTGCGGTCCGCGCCCATGCGGCGGGCAAACAGCAGGGGGGCGGCGTGCAGGTCGGTGGCCACCACCTCCTGCGCTCCGGCATGGCGGGCGGCGGCGATGGCGAGGCAGCCGATCGGCCCCGCCCCCATCACCAGCACCCGGGCGCCGAGCAGGGGCCCAGCCTGCCGCGCCGCATGCAGCACCACGGCCAGCGGCTCGGCGAAGGCGGCCAGCTCCGGCGCCATGCCGGGCGGCAGCGCCACGGCGCGCGCGGCCTCGCAGACCAGATGGCCGATGAAGCCGCCCTGCACATGCGGCAGCCGCATGGCGCTGCCGTAGAAGCGCATGTCGAGGCAGTGGTTGGCCCGCCCCGCCAGGCAGTGGCGGCAGGCGCCGCAGGGCAGGCTGGGGTTCACGGCCACTGCATCCCCCACCGCCAGGCCGGTGACGCCGGGGCCGAGCGCGGCGACATGGCCCGCCACCTCATGCCCCAGCACCATCGGCTCCCGCAGCCGGACCGCGCCGAAGCCGCCGTGCTGGTAGTAGTGCAGGTCGGAGCCGCAGATGCCGCCACGGGCGATGCGGATGGCGACCTGGCCGGAGCCGGGCGCCGCCTCCTCCCGCGCTTCCAGGCGGAGGTCGCGCGGCCCGTGGATGACGACAGCCTGGGTCACGGCCTGATCTCCGTCGGCAGGGGCTGGCCGGCGAAATGCGCGGCCAGGTTCTCCTGCATCAACGCGCCCATGGCCTGGCGGGTGGCGACGGTGCCGCTGGCGGCGTGGGGCGCGAGCAGGACATTCGGCAGGCGGGCGAATTCCGGGTCGATGGCGGGCTCGTTGCGGAAGACGTCGAGCGCGGCGAGGGCGATCCATCCCTCGCGCAGCGCGGCGAGCAGCGCCGCCTCATCCACGCAGCTGCCGCGGGAGACATTGACGAAGATGGCGCCGGGCGGCAGGGCGTCGATCGCCGCGCGGTCGATCAGCCCCTCCGTCGCGGGGCCGCCCATGGCGCAGCAAACCATCACCTCGCAATGCGGGGCGAGGGCGGCGGGGCTGGGGTGATAGGCATAGGACAGGTCCGGCTTGGGGCTGCGGCCGCTATAGGCGATCCGCATGTCGAAGCCCTCCGCACGGCGGGCGACGGCGCGGCCGATGCGGCCGAGGCCGACGATGCCGAGGCGCCTGCCCCAGACCCGGGTGGTGAGGGGCATGGACCCCTCCCCCACCCAGCGCCCCTCGCGCACCCAGGCATCGGCCTGGGGGATCCGGCGCGCCACGCCGAGCAGCAGGGCGAAGGCCATGTCGGCCACGTCCTCGGTCAGCACATCCGGGGTATTGGTCACCGGCACGCCATGGGCGGCGCACCAGGCGCGGTCGATGGCATCCACCCCGACGCCGTAGCAGGCGACGATCTCGAGCCGCGGCAGACGCTGCATCAGCGCGGCGCTGGCGCCGATCTCGCCCTTGGTGACGATGCCGCGGATCCGCGGGGCACAGGCGGCCAGCAGCGCCTCCGGCTCCGGCGCGGCGTAGAGCAGGTGCAGGGTGTAGCGCTCGGCCATGGGGGCGAGGTCCCAGTCGGGCAGCTCCCCCATCACCAGCAGCTCCGGCTTGTCCATGGGCCTGTCCCCTGCTTCCCTGGCCGGGCTTTACGGGGAGGATGCCATGTCGCTCAAGCTTTTCGACCTCAGCGGCAAGAGGGCGCTGGTCACCGGCTCCTCCCAGGGGATCGGCCTGGCCCTGGCGCGGGGGCTGGGCGCTGCCGGCGCGGCGGTGGTGCTGAACGGACGCGATGCGGCGAAGCTGGAGCGCGCGGCAGCCGGGCTGCGGGCGGAAGGGCTGAGGGTGGAGATCGCCGCCTTCGACGTGACCGACAGCGCGGCGGTGGAAGCCGGCGTGGCTTCGGTGGAGGCAGGCGGCACCATCGACATCCTCTGCAACAACGCCGGGGTGAATCTGCGCGGGCTGCTGCACGAGATGCCGGACGAGACCTGGCACACGGTGATCGCCACCAACCTGCACAGCGCCTTCTACTGCGCCCGGGCGGTGGCGCGCGGCATGGTGGCGCGCGGCCGGGGCAAGATCATCAACACCTGCAGCGTGATGAGCATGCTGGGCCGCACCACCACCGGCCCCTATACCGCCACCAAGGGCGCCATCGGCATGCTGACCAAGGCGATGTGCGCCGATTGGGCGAAACACGGGCTGCAATGCAACGGCATCGCCCCCGGCTATTTCAGCACGGAGCTGACGACGCCGCTGCGCGCGAATGCCGAGTTCAACGACTGGCTGTGCAAGCGCACCCCGGCCGGGCGCTGGGGGGAGCTGCCGGAGCTGGTGGGGGCGGCGATCTTCCTCGCCTCCGACGCCTCTTCCTATGTCAACGGCCATCTGCTCTACGTCGATGGCGGGCTGACGAGCGTGGTGTAGGGAAGCGCCATCGCCGCCGCATGCTGCACTGCAGCATATAGCGGCCAGCGCCAGCGACCGCTTGACGCCGGCGCCCGGCCGGGGGAAGGCTGCGCCAGATTCGATAGCCTGCGAACGAAGGGAGGGGCGCACAGCCCATGAGCATCAGCGGGAAGGCCTATATCGTCGGCGCCTATGAGCACCCGACGCGCAAGGCCGACAACACATCGGTGGCGCAGCTCCATGCCGAGGTCGCCTATGGCGCGCTGCAGGATGCCGGCCTGACCAAGGACGACATCGACGGCTATTTCTGCACCGGCGCCGCGCCCGGCCTCGGCCCGCTGAACATGGCGGACTATCTCGGCCTGACCAAGCTGCGGCATCTGGACAGCACCGATGTCGGCGGCTCCTCCTATGTGCTGCATGTGGGGCATGCGCTGGAGGCGATTGCCCTTGGCAAGTGCAACGTCGCGCTGGTGACGCTGGCCGGGCGGCCGCGGGCGGAGGCCATGGCCACCGGCACGGCGCCGCGGAGCTGGGGCGTGAACGTCCCGGACGACCCCTTCGAGATCCCCTATGGCCGCACCGTCGCCAACGCCTATGCCTTGTGCGCCATGCGCCACATGTACGAGTTCGGCACCACCTCCGAGCAGCTCGCCTGGATCAAGGTCGCGGCCTCCCACCATGCGCAGTATAACCCGCATGCGATGCTGCCGAAGGTGGTCACGGTCGAGGATGTGGTGAACTCGCCCATGATCTCGGACCCGCTGCATCGCCTCGATTGCTGCGTGATTTCCGATGGCGGCGGGGCGCTGATCCTGGCGCGGCCGGAGATCGCGAAGAGCCTGAAGCGCCCGCTGGTCAAGGTGAAGGGCCATGGCGAAGCGACCAAGAACCAGGCCGCCGGCTATACGGACCTGACCTATTCCGGCGCCCGCTTCTCCGGCCCCCGCGCCTTCGAGGAAGCCGGGGTGACGCCGAAGGACATCCAGTACGCCTCCATCTATGACAGCTTCACCATCACCGTGCTGATCCAGCTCGAGGATCTCGGCTTCTGCGAGAAGGGCCAGGGCGGGAAGTTCGTCGCCGATGGCAACCTGATCTCCGGCGTCGGCAAGCTGCCCTTCAACACCGATGGCGGCGGGCTCTGCAACAACCACCCGGCGAATCGCGGCGGCATGACCAAGGTGATCGAGGCGGTGCGGCAGCTCCGCGGCGAGGCGCATCCGAAGGTGCAGGTGCCGGGCTGCACCCTGGCCCTGGCGCATGGCACGGGCGGGCTGCTCGGCACCCGCCATGGCAGTGCGACCGTGATCCTGGAGAGGGAGTGAGACCATGCCGACCCCGGCTTCCAACCGCGCCATTCCCGCCATCCAGGTGGACCCGACGAACAAGCCCTATTTCGACGCGGCCCGCGAGGGCCGGCTGCTGATCGGGCTCTGCAAGGACACCGGCAAGCACTTCTGGTATCCACGGGGCTGCTCGCCTTTCACCCTTTCGAACAATGTCGAACTGGTTGAGGCGAAAGGCATTGGCACTGTCTACACCTATACGGTGATGCGGACGAAGGAGCCCTACTGCGTCGCCTATGTCGAGCTGGACGAGGGCGTCCGGGTCTTCACCAATATCGTCGATTGCGACCTGGATACGGTGCGCATCGGCCAGAAGGTGAAGGTGGTGTTCAAGCCGACCCAGGGGGATGGCCCGCCGGCCACCATGTTCACCCCGGTTTGAGCGGGGGGCGACGGCACTGTGCGGTGGCGCACGCTTGTGCGAGCGCCACCGATGCTATGCCATGGCTGACATGGAATTTGCATAACCGCAGGAGCCATGCAGTCAATCGAGCGTCTTCCCTTCTTCCGCGGCTTCAGTGCCGAGATCCTGGCCCCGCTGCAGGCGGCGGCCAGTTGGCGGAGCTTCGAGGCCGGCCAGGTGGTGGTGGAGGACGGCGACCCGACCCAGGAGGTGTTCTTCCTGGCGGAGGGCGCGGTCCGGGTGCTGGGTCGCACCTCCGGCGGGCATGAGCTGATCCTGAACGAGCTGAAGGCGGGCGACATGGTGGGCGAATACGCCGCCATCGACGGTGCGCCGCGCTCCGCCGCGGTGGTGGCGCTGACCCGGACCAGGCTCTGCGCCCTGCCCTCCGCCCCCTTCATGGCCTTCGTGCTGGCCACCCCGGCGGCGGCGCTGCAATTGCTGCGGCTGCTGACGGCGCGGGTGCGGGAGCGCGATGCAAGGCTCATCGAGCTGGTGGCGCTGCCGGTGCGGCTGCGCCTGGCCTCGCTGCTGCTGCGCCTGTCCCGGCCCCGGGTGGGGGGCGACGGGCGGGTGATCTCCCCGCCGCCGCCGCATCACGAGCTGGCGGCGCGCATCGGCACGCGGCGGGAGGTGGTGAGCCGCATCCTGTCCCAGATGCAGCGGGAGGGGCTGCTGACGACGGACCGCCGCGCCATCGCCCTGCCCCAGCCGGAGATGCTGGCCGCGGCGGTGGAGGCGGGGTTCCAGCAGGCCTCCGGCGGGGGGTAGCCCTCGCGCCCCCGCTGCGCGGCGCCGTGGGGCCCCGGGAGGCGCTCTCCGCCATCGGCTTCGTACAGCCTAAGCTGCATCAGGACACCGGCCAGGCTTGGCTCGGCTGCCTCATCTGCGCCAGCAGGGGCGGGCGACATAGACGGCGAGGGCGGCGCGGCGGGCGCCAAAATCCGCGAGCACCGAATCCGGCTCCGGCAGCAGGGCGCGGCGCAGCTGGCGGCGCCAGCGGGCGCGCCGCCACCACAGCAGGGGCCAGGGCAGGCCGGCCTGCTCGAAGTCGGGGGCTGTGAGGTTTTCGCCCAGGGCCGGGCGGCCCGGCCACGGCAGATGGCGGGCCCGGCGGGAGGCCAGCACGACCAGATTGCCCGGCTCCCCGCCCGCCACTGCCTGCATCGTCATGCTCCATCGCCCACCCTTCATGGCGCGGATCGGCTTGCCGGACATCCGAGTTCGGCGCAGGGTGCTGTGAGGAAAACGCACGTGCCCCGCCGCCGCCTGCCACCGCTCGGCGCCCTACCTGCCTTCGAAGCCACGGTGCGGCTGGCCTCCATGAGCCGTGCGGCCGAGGAGCTGGGCCGCACCCATGGCGCGGTCAGCCGGCAGGTGCGGGCGCTGGAGGAGGCGCTGCGGCTGACCTTGCTGGACCGCGGCGCGCCGGGGTTGCGGCCGACCCGGGCGGGGGCGGAGCTCTACTCCGCCGTCAGCACCGCCTTCGCCACGCTGGAGACGGCGCTGGAGCGGCTGGCGCCACGGGACGGGATGCAGGGGGTGCGGCTGGCCTGCGGCTCCACCTTCGCGGCGCGCTGGCTGGTGCCGCGGCTGCCGCGCTTCTATGCGCTGCATCCGGGGATCTCCGTCTCCCTCGTCATGGTCCGCCGCAGCTTCCAGGACGGCGAGGACTATGACGTGGCGACGAGCTGGGACCGGCTGACCTATGCCGCGCCCAAGGGGCGGCATGTGCATGTCATCGGCGAGGTGCGGCTGGCGGCCATCGCCGCACCCGGGCATGCGGCGCGCTGCGCGGATGGCGTGCTGGAGGCGGAGTGCCGCCTGGTGGCGGAAACCTGGCCCTCCGCCTGGGAGGCCTTCGCCGCCCACGCCGGCCTGGCGCTGGCGATCCGACGGGAGATGCGCTTCCCGCACCTGCATCATTGCATCGAGGCGGCGCTGTCGGGCCTCGGCGTCGCGCTGGTGGAGGAGCGCCTGGTGGCGGAACACCTGGAGAGCGGGCGCCTGGTGGTGCTGGGCGAGGTCCTGCGATTTCCGGAAGGCTTCCTCGCCATCGAGAACCGCCAGCACGGCCCCAATGCCGCCGTGCGCAAGCTGATCGGCTGGCTGCGCACGGAATTGGGCTAATCGGCTTCCGGACCGGACCCCCACGCCCGGACCCAAGAGGCCAGAAGGCCGCAAGGCCCTTGGCGGAACGCGATCGGAGAGAGACGCGCCGCAAGGTCGGCCTTGCGGTGCGATGCCCTGCTCAGCGCAGCATCTCCAGCGCCAGCGCGATCCCCTGCCCGCCCCCGATGCACAGCGTCGCCATGCCGCGCCGCAGCCCGTCCCGCTGCATGGCATGGATCAGCCGCGTCACCAGCACCGCGCCGGTGGCGCCGATCGGGTGGCCATGGGCGATGGCGCCGCCTTCGACATTGATGATGTCCTCCGGCAGGCCGAGCTCCTGCGCTACCGCCAGCGGCACCGCGGCGAAGGCCTCGTTGATCTCGATCCGCTCGATGCCGGAGAGCGACCAGCCGGCCCGCGCCAGCGCCTGCCGCACCGCCGGTACGGGGCCGAGGCCGAACATCCCCGGCTCCACCGCCGCCACCCCATGGGCGACGAGGCGCGCGGCCGGGGCGAGGCCGAGCCGGTCGGCAGTGCCGCGCGCCGTCACCAGCATCGCTGCCGCACCGCTGTTGAGGCCGGGGGCATTGCCGGCGGTGATGGTGCCGTCCGGGCGGAAGGCGGGCTTGAGCTTCGCCAGCACCTCCGTGGTGGTCTCGGGCCGCGGCGCCTCGTCCTCGGCGAAGCGCGTCCCGGATTTCCCGGCCTTCACCGTCAGCGGCAGGATCTCCGCCGCGAAATGCCCGGCTGCCTGCGCCCTGGCGAAGCGCTGCTGGGAGCGCGCGGCCCATGCATCCTGGCGCTCGCGCGAAAGCTGGGCGCGGGTGACCAGATCCTCGGTGTGCCAGCCGGAATGCTGGCCGGAAAAGGCGTCGTTCAGCCCGTCCGTCAGCACGCTGTCGAGGATCTCGGCCGGGCCCATGCGGTAGCCCCAGCGGCCATTGCCGAGCAGGTAGGGCGCGCGGTCCATGTTCTCCATGCCGCCGGCGACCATCACCTGCGCCTGGCCCAGCGCCACTTCCTGCGCCGCGCTGACGATGGCCTGGGCGCCGGAGCCACAGACCCGGTTGATGGTCATGGCCGGGACGGAGACCGGCAGCCCGCCGCCGATCGCCGCCTGGCGCGCCGGATTCATGCGGTTGCCAGCCTGCACCACATTGCCGAGGATGGCGCCATCCACCTGCTCCGGCGCCAGCCGGGCGCGGGCGAGCGTCTCGCGTACCACGGCGGCGCCGAGCTCGGTGGCCGGGGTGTTCTTCAGGGTGCCGTTGAAGGCCCCGATGGCGGTGCGCACGGGGTGGCAAAGGACGATGTCCGCCTGGCTCATGCTCGGGTCTCCTGTCCGCGTGCCTTTACATGATGGTCCTCATATCATCCCGGTCAAGGGAAGGCCGCGGATACGGGCGGGTCAGCGGCGCGGCCCGGCACCCATCTCGACATTGGGATGACGCCTGTCATAACATCGCCGGCCAGCCTGGACAGTGACCGCCAACGGCCGGATCGGGCCCCAGGACAGGGTAAGGAACCGTCACCCATGAAGCTGCTCATCGTCGGCGCCGGCTCCACCGGCGGCTATTTCGGCGCCAGGCTCGCCGCTGCGGGGCGGGACGTCACCTTCCTGCTGCGTCCGGGACGGGCGAAGCAGATCGCCGAACAGGGGCTGCAGGTCATCAGCCCGCAGCATGGCGACCTGCACCTCACCCCGCGCGTGGTGACGGCGGGCAGCATCGACGGCGCCTATGACACCATCCTGCTGACGGTGAAGGCCTATCACCTGGAGCAGGCGCTGGAGGACATCGCCCCCGCGGTCGGGCCGCAGACGATGATCATGCCGGTGCTGAACGGCATGCGGCACGTCGATGCCATTGCTGCCCGCTTCGGCGCCAAGGCGCTGATCGGCGGCGTCTGCAAGGTGGCGGCGACGCTGGATGCGGAAGGCCGCATCCGCCAGCTCGCCCCCTTCCAGAGCCTGACCTATGGCGAGATGGACGGCAGCGACTCGCCGCGCCTGCGCGCCCTCGATGCGGCGCTCTCCGGCGCCGGCTTCGACGCCGTGCTCTCGCCCAGGGTGGTGGTGGAGATGTGGGAGAAATGGATGCTGCTCGCCGCCATGGGCGGCGTCACCTGCCTCGGCGGCGGGCCGATCGGCGCGGTGGCCTCGACGCCGGGCGGCATCGCCTTCGCCCATGGCCTGATCGACGAGGTGATGGCGGTGACGATGGCCGAGGGCTTCCCCTTCCCCGCCTTCCACGCCCAGCTCCGCACCATGTTCAGCAACAAGGCCTCGCCCCAGGCCTCCTCCATGTTCCGCGACATGCAGGATGGCCGCTGGGTGGAGGCGGACCAGATCCTCGGCGACATGATCGCCCGCGGCGCGAAGCACGGCATCGCCACGCCGCTGCTGAACGCGGCGCATACGCGGCTGCGGGTCTACCAGGCCGGCATCGGCCAGCCCTGACGGGAGCGCGATGCGCTACGGCAGCGACCACAAGGCGGAAACCCGGGAGCGCCTGCTGCGGGAGGCGGCGCGGGCCATCAAGGCGGCGGGGCCGGAAGGGGTGGGCATCGCCGAGGTGATGCGCCGCGCCGGCCTGACCCATGGCGGCTTCTACGCGCATTTCCCGAACAAGGAGGCGCTGGTCGCCGCCGCCCTGGACCGGATGTTCGAGGAGGGGGCGGCGCGCTTCGCCAAGCGCGTCGAGGGGCTGTCGCCCGCCGAGGCGCTGGCCCACACCATCGACGCCTATCTCTCCCCGCTGCACCAGGATTCGGTGGCGGAGGGCTGTCCCCTGCCGGCGCTGGCGGCCGATGTGGCGCGGCTGAGCCCCGCGCTGCGCGCCCGCTTCGGCGCCGGGCTGGCGCGGCTGCAGGCGGCGGCGGCGGCGCTGTTCCGCGGCCTGGGGCATGAGGAGGCGGCGGCGGCGCAGCTCGCCGCCTCGCTCTATGCCGAGCTGGCCGGCGCCATCGCCCTGGCCCGCGCCTGCGCCGACCCGGCCCAGGCCGCCGCCCTCCGCAACGGCAGCCGGGCGGCGCTGAAGGCGCGGTTCGGGCTCAGCGCGAGCAGGGCCTGATCACCTGCTCCCCGAAGCGGGCGAGGTTGGCTTCCAGATCCGGCATGAAGGCGGTGAGCGGCAGGACGATTCGGCTGACGCCTCGCGCCCGGCGCTCCTCGACCGCCGCGACGGGATCCTTGCCGGAGGCGGGCAGCGCATCCGGGCAGCCGGTGATGAACTCGATGCCGGCGGGGTCGCGGCCCGCCTTCTCCGCTGCGGCGCGGACGATGTCGAAGAGCGGGAAGACATCGAATTGCGAGCCGATGGAGGGGAAGAACCCGTCGCCCAGCCGCCCGGCGCGCTTCGCCGCCGCCTCGGAATGGCCGCCGACGATGATCGGCACCTTCCCCGCCGGCTTCGGGTAGCAGTGCAGGTTGGGGAAGCGGATGAATTCGCCGCTGAACTCGGTGGGGCCAGGCGACCACAGGGCGCGCATGGCGGCGAGGTATTCGTCCGTGCGCTTGCCGCGGCGCTCAAAGGCCATGCCGAGGGCCTCGAATTCCTCCTTCAGCCAGCCGACGCCGATGCCGAATTCGAAGCGGCCGCCGCTCATCATGTCGAGCGTGGCGATCTGCTTGGCCATCACCACCGGCTCCCGCTGCGGCACGATGACGACGCCGGTGAGCAGCTTCAGCTTCGTCGTGGCCGCGGCGAGGAAGGCGAGCCAGACCAGCGGGTCCGGCCAGTCGCCATCCACCTTGGCCGGCAGGTTGCCATCGGCGGAATAGGGGTAGCGGGTGGCGAAGCCCTCCGGCAGCACGACATGGTCCACGGCCAGCACGGAATCGAAGCCCGCCGCCTCCGCCGCCCGGCCGAGGCGCGCGGCCCCCGCGGCATCGGGAAATACGAGATTGCCGAAATGCAGGGCGAACTTCACCGCCATCCTCCCGTCTATGCTTGGCGCACACTACGGCACGGCACGCAGCGGGGCGCAAGGCGGCAGGGGGGCACGCCGCCGGGGCATGCCCCTTCCGGCCTATTCGCGCGCGAAGCCCGGCGCGTTGATGATCTCCGTCCACTTCGTCATGTCGGCGGCGATGCGCGCCTGCATCGCCTCCGGTCCGCGCGCGGCGGGCGGCGTCGCGGTGCTCGCCAGGTCGCGGAGCCTTCCCTGCAACCCGGGATCGGCCTGCGCCGCTTCCACCGCCTCCGCCAACCGCGCCAGGATCGGCGCCGGGGTGCCAGGCGGCGCGGCGAAGGCATTCCAGATGACGAGGTCGAAGTCCGGCAGCCCGCCCTCGGCGAAGGTCGGGACTTCGGGCAATTGCGGGATGCGCTGCGGCGCGCTGACCGCCAGCGCCACCGCCGTGCCGCCGCGATGGCCGGGAATCATCGTCACGGTCTGGTCGATGACGGCGTCCACCAGCCCCGCCGCCAGATCGTTCAGCGCCGGCCCCGCGCCGCGATAGGAGACCAGCGTGCCCTTCACCTTCGCCAGGTGCAGCAGGTAGCCCGGCGCCAGATGGCTGGTGGTGCCGAGGCCGGCGGTGCCGAAGGTGACCTTCTCGCCCTCCGTCCGCAGCTTCTCCAGCAGCGCCGAGAGGCTGCGGATGCTGCCGCGCGGGCTGGCGGAGAGCACCATGGGGACATCGGCGACGAGGGAGATCGGCGCCATGTCCCGCCGCGGGTCGAAGCCGCCCTGCGGGTTGAGGATGGCGCCCACCGCCATGACGCCCATATTGCCGAAGGAGATGGTGTGGCCATCCGGCTCCGACCGCGCGGCGCGCTGCATGCCGATGAGGCCGCCGGCGCCGCTGACATTCTCCACCACCACCTGCCTGCCGAGCGCGGGCGTCATCGCCTGGGCGTAGAAGCGCGCCAGCGCATCCAGCGTGCCGCCGGGGGCGGAGGGGACGATAACGGTGACGTTGCGCTGCGGGAAGCCCTGCGCCCGGGCCAGGGCGGGCAGCAGGGCAGGCAGGGCGAGGACGGCACGGCGGCCGACGATCCTGGGCATGGCGCTTCCTTCTCCGGCGCGGCGCATCCCCGGCCCGGGACCGGACGCGCGCCGCATATGGGGATCACCCCAGATCGTAGGTGGTGAGGCCGGTGACGTGGTGAAGCAAGACCGAATCGCCTTGCCCAAGGTCGATGAGCAGGTTGCCGTCGATCACGCCGCTCCGGGCCTGGATGTAGGCGAGCATGGTCGGATGGGGGCCGAGGTCGAAGCCGCTCAGCCTGATCCGGTCCTGCCCCTGGTGGAAATCCAGGATCAGGTCATGGCCGGTACCGGGGCTGAAGACGAAGACATCGCTGCCGGTCTCGCCGAGCAGGGTGTCGTCGCCTGCCATGCCATTCAGCGTGTCGTCCCCGCCCCCGCCCAGCAGCCAGTCGGCGGAAGCGCTGCCGGTGATGCGGTTGCTCAGCCCATTGCCCAGGGCGAAGGGAATAGCGGTGAGCAGGACCAGATCCTCGACATTCTCCGGCAGGTAGTAGCCGGGTCCGTCGATGGCGGCGACGATGGTGTCCTCGCCTTCGCCGGGCAGCTCGACGACCTGGTCGGCCGCCGTATCCACGTAGTGGAGGTCGTTGCCCGCGCCCCCCAGCAGCATGTCGGCCTCGTGGAGCCCGCTGGCGCCGTCCAGCGTGTCGTTGCCCGCCCCGCCTGTCAGCAGGTCGAAGGCGAGGTCCGGGCCGCCGGTGAGATGGTCGTTCCCCGCCTCGCCATGCAGCGTGTCGGAGCCGGTGCCGCCGAACAGCGTATCGTTGCCAGCGCCGCTGGTCAGGTAGTCGGCGCTGGCACCGCCATCGAGACTGTCATCGCCGTCGAGGCCATGCAGGGTGTCGTTGCCGTCATCGCCATGCACCGTATCGCCACCGGAGAAGCCGGCCATGAGATTGGCGTCCTCATTGCCCGTCAGGCTGTTGGCCAGCTCATTGCCCATGCCGAAGATCGCGCCGGCGCCGATGCCGAGGGTGAGATTCTCGATACTCGCGCCGAGATAGAAGCCGATGCTGGCGATCAGCGTGTCCCTGCCGCCGTTCGCGCCCTCGGTGATAATGTCGCCGACGCTGTCCACATAGTAGATGTCGTCCCCGAGGGTGCCGTTGATGCGCTGGCCACCCGGCGACTCATAGACCAGCAGGCGGTCGATGCCGGCCATGGCCTGGGTATTGCGGTTGGCCAGGCTGGCCGCGGTGTCGGCCAGCGTGACGTCGTCCTCCGTGTCCAGCGCGATGCTGGCCAGGGCGTGGTACTGCGCATAGCTCAGGCTCAGCGCGTCGTCCGTGGCGTCGATCGCCGCGATGCCGCGGCTGGCCAGGGCGGCGATCTCCGTGGCGGTCAGCGCGCCGATCGTGGCGCCGGAATCCGCCAGGGTCAGGAGATCGCCGCCGGCGATAGCGACGCTGCCCAGCGCGCCGAGCTGTTCCAGAGTGAGGCCGAGGCGGTTGTCCGTCGCGTCCAGCCGGTCCACCCCGGCAGCGGCGAGGCCGGCGATCTCCGCTGCGCCGAGGGCGGCGTAATGCGCGCCGAGATCGGCCAGGGTGACATTGTCGGCCGCCATGAGATGGATGGGACCGAGGCCGAGATACTGGGCGACATCGAGGGCGAGGCTGCCGCCGGCCGCGGCCAGCTTCTGCACCCCGTGGTCGGCCAGCTCGGTCAGCTCCGCCGGGGTGAAGCCGAGCACCGCCGCATCCGCCTGTACCGCGAGCGGCGCGCTGCTGCCGACGAGGCCAAGCGCCCGGCTGCCCTCGATGATCTGGGTGCGGCCGAGCACGAGGTCGGCGCCACCGACGAGTTCGATGGCCGTGAGCTTGGTGGCGGCGTTCAGGCTGTCGAAAGCGGCGGCGATGTTGGCGGCGCTGTCCTGCACGGCGATGGCGAGGACGGCATCGTCGCCCTCCGCCGCGGCGACCGCGCCGGCCGTGGCGCCGCTGACGGCGATCCGCGCGCCATCCTGCAGCAGGGCCAGGGCCGCGCCATCGGCGAGGTACTGGGCGTAGGTGATGGGCAGCACGAAGCTGTCCAGCACATGGACCGCGGTGAGCTTGCCGGCGGCAGCCAGGCTGTCCAGCGCCACGGCGATGTTGGCCGCGCTGTCGCTGACCGAGAAGCCGTCCACCGCCGCATCCGCCTGCAGCGCGGCGGCCTGGGCGGCGGTCGCCTCCGTCACCACCAGTGTGGGACTGCCGGCGAGCAGCGCCAGCGCCGCGGGCGCGGCGGCATAGGTGGCGTAGTCCAGGGTGACGGGCGCGGCATCGGTAACCGTGATGGCGGTGAGCTTGCCGGCACCGGCGAGCTGGCCGAAGCCGGCGGAAAGGTTCGCCGCGGTATCGGCCAGGGTGAAGCCACCCACCCGCGCATCCGCCTGGGCGGCGGCGGCCTCGGCCATCACGGCATCCGCCACCGTCAGGGTGATTCCGGGGTCCAGCCGGGCCAGGGCTGCGGCAGCGCTGGCAAGCTGGCCGAAGGCGATGGCGAGGCTGCTGCCATCGCTGAGCGCGATGGCGGAGATCTTCCCGTAGCCTGCGATCTGGTCCAGCGCCGCGGCGAGGTTGGCGGCGCTGTCCAGCACGGTGAAGGCGGTGACATGCGCCTCCGCCTGCGCCGCTTCCGCCGCCGCGGCGGCGAGGCCGCTGACGGTGAGGGTGTAGTCCTCCGGCAGCAGGGACAGGAGATTGCCGGGGCTGGCATATTGCGCCGCGGTCAGGCCCAGCGGGCCGCCGCCCTGCACGGCCAGGCCGGTGAGCTTGGCGGCGCCCTGCAGCGCCGCGAAATCCGCCGCGATATGGGCGGCGCTGTCCAGCACGGTGAAGCCGGCGACGCGGGCATCGGCGGCCAGGGCGGCGAGTCGCACCGTGGCGGCGCCGGTGACCTGCAGGCTGGTGCCGCCGGGCAGCAGGGCGAGTGCGGCGCCGCCCGCCAGGTACTGCGCCTCGGTCAGCACGAGGGCGGCGCCATCGGTCAGCGTGATGCCGGCCAGCTTGCCGCTGGCAGCGAGCTGCTCCAGCGCCGAGGCGATCGCCTCGGCGGTGTCGCTGACGGTGAAGCCGGTGATGCTGGCATCCGCCTGCAGCGCGGCGGCGAGGTCCGCCGGCGCCTCCGCGACGGTGATGCCGCGGCCGGGCGGCAGCAGGGGCAGCAGGGCGGCGATGGCGGGGTAGCGGCCGGCCTCGAGCAGGATGGGCACGGAATCCGTCAGCCCGATGCCGGCCAGATGCGGCATGGCGGCCAGGCTTTCCAGCGCCGCCACGACATTCGCCGTGCTGTCGCTGAGCGTGAAGCTGGCGTCGTAGGGGCTGTCCTGTACGGCGAAAGCATCAGCCACGGCGACGCCATGGACGGCGATATCGGCGCCCTCGATCTTGCCCAGCACTGCCTGGGCGCCGGACCAGGTGGCATAGTCCAAGGCCAGCGCCGGGCCGTCGCTGAGGGCAATGGCGGAGAGCTTGGCGTAGCTGCCGAGGCTGGCGAGGCCGGCGGCGATGTTCGCCGCGCTGTCCCGCACGGTGAAGCCGATGACGTGGTCATCCGCCTCCAGCGCCGCGGCGCCGGCCACGCTGGCGGCGGCGATGCTGAGCGTATGGCCGCTCGGCAGCCGGGCCAGAACGGCGGCATCGGCAGCGAACTGGGCGGCGGTGATCTCCAGCGGGGCGCTGTCCAGCAGCGCGATGCCGGTCAGCTTGCCGGCGCCGGCGAGCGCATCCAGCGCGGCCGCCACGGCGGCGGCGCTGTCGCTGACGCTGAAACCGGTGACGCGGGCATCGGCCTGCAGCGTCGCCGCGGCGGTGGCCGGGGCGCCGGCGAGGCTGAGGCCATAGGCGCCGCGGATCACCGCAAGGGCGGCGCCGTCGTTCAGGTAATTGTCGTAACTGAGCGCCAGCGGCTCGCCATCCGTCAGCGTGATGGATTGCAGCTTGGCGCTGCCCTGGGCGAGGGTGTGGAAATCGGCGCTGATGGCGGCGCTGCCATCGGCGATGCGGACGGCATCGACCTCCGGGGCTGCGAAGAGGCTGGCCGCATAGGCGGCCGGCACGGCCTCCACCTCCAGCCGGAAGCTTGGATCGACGGCGTCATAGGCGGTGCTGCCGGCCAGCCAGTCGGTGAAATCCAGCACCAGGGGGCGGCCCTGCAACGCGGCGACCTGCGCCGCATTCCAGGCCAGCGCGCCGGAGGTGGCGGCGACGCCAGCCAGGCCCCGCACCGTGACGAGGGCGAGGATGTCCTCCGCCGCCAGGGCCGACAGCGTGCTGCCGGCATCGGCCAGCAGCACCCGATCGCCCGCCGAAAGCGCCAGAGGGCCGAGCGCCTGGAGCTGCGCGACGCCGAGCGCGAGCGCATCCGCGGTGGAATCGATGCCGTGGATGCCGGCGGCTGCCAGGGCGGCGAGGTCCGAGGGCGACAGCGCCTCCAGCACCGCGGGGCTGTCAGCGATGATGACGGTGGCGCCGGCTGGCGGTCCCGAGGAGGCCTGGTATTCGGCATAGCTCCAGGACAGGGTCGGCATCGGCAGGGCGCCCTATTGGCCAGGGTGGGAGGGCGCCGGGGAAGGCGCCCGCCTGGCCAGTATCGATGCCCGGGATTAAGCCGGGGTTGATGGCGCGGGGACGGCGCCCGGAGCGCGATCGGCCGGGCGCCGCTCGGCCGGTCCCGCCCTAGCGCAGCGCGTCGAGCGCCAGGTTGAGGCGGAGCACGTTCACCCGGCGCTCGCCGAGCAGGCCGAGTTCCCTGCCCTCCGTCTGACGCTCGACCAGCGCCGCCACCTGCGCCGCCGGCAGGCCGCGCGCCGCCGCCACCCGCGCCACCTGCCGCCCGGCGTTCTCCGGGCTGATATGCGGGTCCAGCCCGGAGCCGGAGGCGGTGACGGCATCGGCCGGCACGGCACCGCCGCCCAGCACCGCCTGGCGTTCCTTCACCGCCTCCAGCAGCGCCTGGGACGTCGGGGCGGCCTGGGAGGCGGCGCTGGCGGCCGCGTTGTAGGGCGCGGCGATGGTGCTGCCGGGCTTCTCCGGATCCGGCGCCGTGGTGGCGGAGGGACGCGGATGGAAGTAGCGGTCGGCGGTGAAGTCCTGGCCGATCAGGGCGGAGCCCACCACCTTGCCGTCCCGCTCGATCAGGCTGCCGCCCGCCGCCGTGGGAAACAGGGTGCCGGCAAGGCCGGTGAAGCCCAGCGGCACGGCGAGGCCGAGCAGCAGGGTGAGGAGGCCGACCACGGCAAGGGCCGGCCGCAGGATGGCGATCATGGCTCAGGCGATCCCGAAGAGCTGGAGGAGGAGGTCGATCAGCTTGATGCCGAGGAAGGGCGCGAGGATGCCGCCGACCCCGTAGATCAGCAGGTTGCGCCGCAGCAGCGCGGCGGCGCCGATGGGCGCGTAGCGCACGCCGCGCAGCGCCAGCGGCACCAGCGCGACGATGATGAGCGCGTTGAAGATGACGGCGGACAGGATGGCGCTTTCCGGCGAGGCGAGGCGCATGACGTTCAGCGCCTGCAGCTCCGGATAGGAGGCCACGAAGATCGCCGGCAGGATGGCAAAATACTTCGCCACGTCATTGGCGATGGAGAAGGTGGTCAGCGCGCCGCGGGTGATGAGGAGCTGCTTGCCGATCTCCACCACCTCGATAAGCTTGGTCGGGTCGCTGTCGAGATCGACCATGTTGCCCGCCTCGCGGGCCGCCTGGGTGCCGGTCTGCATGGCGAGGCCGACATCGGCCTGGGCCAGGGCCGGCGCGTCATTGGTACCGTCGCCGGCCATGGCGACGAGGCGGCCTTCCGCCTGGGCGCGGCGGATGTAGGAGAGCTTGTCCTCCGGCGTGGCCTCGGCGATGAAGTCGTCCACCCCGGCCTCGGCGGCGATGGCGGCGGCGGTCAGCCGGTTGTCGCCGGTGACCATGACGGTGCGGATGCCCATCCGCCGCAGCGCGTCGAAGCGGGCGCGCATGCCGGTCTTGACGATGTCCTTCAGCTCGATGGCGCCGAGCAGGCGGCCATCCTTCGCCACCGCCAGCGGCGTGCCGCCGCTGCGGGCGATGTGGTCCACCGCGTCGCGGAAGCCGGCAGGGGCCTCGGCGCCCGCCCCCTTCAGCAGCGCATCCACCGCGCCCTTGCGGAAGCTGCAAAGCTGCGTCCCCTGGGGCAGGTCGAGGCCGGAGAGCCGGGTCTGAGCGGTGAAGGGCACCACCTTCGCGCCCGCCGGCAAGGCCCTGGGGGTGATGCCGTAGCTGTCCCGCGCGAAGGCCAGGATGGAGCGGCCCTCCGGCGTTTCATCCGCCAGGGAGGCGAGCACCGCCGCCTCCGCCAGCTCCCGCTCCGCCACCCCGGGCGCCGGCAGGAAGGCGGCGGCCTGGCGGTTGCCCAGGGTGATGGTGCCGGTCTTGTCCAGCAGCAGCACATCCACGTCGCCCGCCGCCTCCACGGCGCGGCCGCTGGTCGCCAGCACGTTGAAGCGCACCAGCCGGTCCATGCCGGCAATGCCGATGGCCGAGAGCAGCCCGCCGATCGTCGTCGGGATCAGCGTCACCAGCAGCGCCGCCAGCACCGGGATGGCGGGCGCCTCGCCATTCCAGCTGGCGAAGCCGACCAGCGTGGCGACGGCGATCAGGAAGATGATCGTCATGCCGGCCAGCAGGATGTCGAGGGCGATCTCGTTCGGCGTCTTCTGCCGGCTGGCGCCCTCCACCAGCGCGATCATGCGGTCGAGGAAGGTGGCGCCGGGCGCCGCCGTGATGCGCACCACAATCCAGTCGGAGACCACCAGCGTGCCGCCGGTGACGGCGCTGCGGTCGCCGCCGCTCTCGCGGATCACCGGCGCGCTCTCGCCGGTGATGGCGGCCTCGTTCACGCTGGCGATGCCCTGCGCCACCTCGCCATCGGAGGGAATGAGGTCGCCGGCCTCGACCAGCACGAGGTCGCCGGGGCGCAGCTCGGTGGCGTTGCGGGGCTGCCAGAGGGTGCGGTCATCGCCGCGCAGCAGGAGCTTCGCCGTTGCCTCGCTGCGGGTGCGGCGCAGGCTGTCCGCCTGGGCGCGGCCGCGGCCCTCCGCCACGGCTTCGGCGAAGGTGGCGAAGAGGACGGTGAGCCAGAGCCAGGCGGCGATGCCGGCCTGGAAGCCCCAGGCCTCGCCCAGCCAGGCGGCGCGGGCGGCAAGCAGGGTGACCAGCATGGCCACCACCTCGGTCACGAAGATGACCGGGTTGCGCACCAGCTGGCGCGGGTCGAGCTTCGCCCAGGCGGCGAGCGCGGCCCGGCGGAGGATGGCGGGTTCGCCCAGCGCGGCGCCGGCGCGGCGGTCGCGGCGCGCGGTGCCCTGGCGGGGCGTCTGCGTGATGTCGAGCATCGGAGCAAGCCTCAGAAGCTGCGGCCGGCGGCGAGCACGAAATGCTCGGCGAGCGGCCCGAGGGCGAGGGCGGGCATGAATTGCAGCCCGCCGAGGATCAGGATCACCCCCGCCAGCAGGCCGGCGAAGAGCGGCCCATGGGTCGGGAAGGTGCCGGTGGAGGCGGCGAGCTTCGGCTTCAGCGCCAGGGCGCCGGCAATGCCCATCACCGGCACCACATAGGCGAAGCGGCCGAGCAGCATGGCGATGCCGAGGGTGGTATCCAGCCAGGGCGTGTCCGCCGCGAGGCCGCCGAAGGCTGAGCCGTTATTCCCCGCCGCCGAGCTGAAGGCGTAGAGCATCTCCGTCAGCCCGTGCGGGCCCTGGGCCGGGATGGAGGCGATGGCCGCCGGCAGCGCCACGGAGAGGCTGGCGAAGCCGAGGATGGTGGCGGGCAGCACCAGCACCGCCAGCATGGCCAGCTTGATCTCCCGCGCCTGCACCTTCTTGCCGAGGTATTCCGGCGTGCGGCCGACCATCAGCCCGGCGACGAAGACCGCCAGCAGGGCGAAGACCAGCATGCCGTAGAGGCCGGAGCCGACGCCGCCGGGCAGCACCTCGCCGAGCTGGATGAGGAAGAGCGGAATCAGCCCGCCGAGCGGAGTGAAGCTATCGAACATCGCATTCACCGCGCCGCAGGAAGCGCCGGTGGTGGTGGCGGAGAAGAGCGCGACGAGGGGCAGGCCGAAGCGAAGATCCTTGCCCTCCATATTGCCCTGGGTGGGATCGATGCCGAGCGCCAGGTGCAGCGGGTTGCCGCCCGCCTCCGCGGCATAGATCAGACCGGTCGCGACGACGACATAGCCGAGCATGACGGCGAGCAGCGCCCTGCCCTGCCGCCTGTCGCCCACCAGATGGCCGAAGGTGATGGCAAGGCTGAACGGAATGACTTGCTGGGCGATGATCTGCAGCGCGGTGGCGATGGCGTCCGGCCCCTCGAAGGGGTGCAGGGAATTCACCCCGAAGAAGCCGCCGCCATTGGTGCCGAGATGCTTGATGGCGATCTGGAAGGCGGCGGGGCCGAGGGGGATGAGCTGGGTCGCCCCCTCCAGCGTCCTTGCCTCGACATAGGGCGAGAGGGTCTGCGGCACGCCGAGGGCGACGAAGGCGAGGCCGAACACCAGGCTGAGCGGCAGCAGCAGATAGAGGCAGATGCGCACCAGATCCGCCCAGAAATTGCCGAGCTGGCTGACCCCGCCGGAGGCGAAGGCGCGGCAGACCGCGAAGGCGAGCGCGATGCCGGTGGCGGCGGAGAGGAAATTCTGCACCGCCAGCCCGGCCATCTGGCTGAGGTAGCTCAGCGCCGCCTCGCCGCTATAGGCCTGCCAATTGGTGTTGCTGATGAAGCTGGCCGTGGTGTTGAAGGCGAGCCAGGGCGACAGCCCGTCGAAGCCCTGCGGGTTCAGCGGCAACCCGCCCTGCAGCCGCAGCAGCGCGTAGAGCAGCGCGAAGCCCGCGGCATTGGCGGCGAGCATGGCCAGGGTATAGCTGCGCCAGCCCATGCCCCGCTTCGGGTCGATGCCGGCGGCGCGGTAGATCAGCGTCTCGACCGGCGCGAGGAAGCCGAGGCGGCCATGCGCCACCGCGGCCGTGTAGCGCCCGAGCGGAATCGCCATGGCGACCGCAAGGGCGAGGACGAGCGCGATCTGCGCCCAGCCATTCCAGGTCATGGAATCAGAGATCCTCGGGGCGCAGCAGCGCCCATAGCAGATAGATCAGGAGGAAGGCGGTGACGGCGCCGCCGAGCAGCAGCGGGACCATCAGACGCGCTCGCAGCCCAGCGCATAGGCCGCCATCAGCGCAAAGCCGCCAAGGCCGAGCGCCAGGAGCAGGAGATCGAGCATGGGAAGTCACCTGTGCCCGGGGGATCCGGGTCCGGTGAAGGACTAGGTGGGGCCGGCGTAAAGCCGCCATTCGCAAGGGCGGGCCGGCGCATAAAATCGGCATAAAAGCCGCAGCGCCGGACGGCCCGGCCTGCTAACCACGGCGGGATGCCGGAGGAGCCTGCCCGACCCGACCCGGACGCCCTGCTCGCCCTGGCGCGGCGGGAGGGGCGCGGGCGGCTGAAGGTCTTCCTCGGCGCCGCGCCGGGGGTGGGGAAGACCTGGGAGATGCTGGCCGAGGCGCGAAGGGTGCAGGCCAGCGGCGCCGAGGTATTGATCGGCATCGTCGAGACCCATGGAAGGGCGGAGACCGCGGCGGCGATCGGCCCCCTCCCCATGCTGCCGCGCGCTCGCCTCCCGCATCGCGGGCAGATGATCGAGGAATTCGACCTCGATGCCGCCCTCGCCCGCCGCCCCGGCATCCTGCTGCTGGACGAGCTGGCGCACAGCAACGCTCCCGGCAGCCGCCACCCGAAGCGCTGGCAGGATGTGGAGGAGCTGCGCGAGGCGGGGATCGAGGTCTGGACCACGATGAACGTCCAGCACCTGGAGAGCCTCTCCGAGGCGGTGGCGCGCATCACCGGCGTGCGGGTGGCGGAGACCGTGCCGGACCGGGTGCTGGCCGAGGCGGATGCGGTGGAGCTGATCGACATCCCGCCCGCCGAGCTGATCGAGCGGCTGCGCCAGGGGAAGGTGTACCGGCCGGACCAGGCGGCGCGGGCGCTGCGCGGCTTCTTCCGCGAGGGCAATTTGGCGGCGCTCAGGGAGATGGCGCTGCGCCGGGTGGCGGAGCGGGTGGATGCCGACGTCACCTCCTACATGCGGGCCAATGCCATCGCCGGCCCCTGGCCTGCCGGCGACCGGGTGATGGCGCTGATCGGCCAGGAGCCGGGGGCGGAGCAGGTGGTGCGAGCGGCGCGGCGCATCGCCGATGCGCTGAAGGCGCCGCTGGTGGCGCTGCATGTGGAGCGCCCGGCGGGGCGCGAGGCGGGCGATCCCGGCCCGGCGCTGCGCCTGGCGGAACAACTCGGCGCCCTGGCGGAGACGGTGGTGGCAGGCGACGTGCCGGGCGCCATCCTGCGGGAGGCGCGGGCGCGCAATGCGACGCATCTCGTCATGGGCCGCGGCCGGCCGCCCTGGTGGCGGCGGGCGCTGGGGCGGACGCTGGCGGCCAGGCTGCTGCGCCAGGCGACGGATTTCACCCTGCATCTGGTACCACTGCCGGGCGTGGCGGCGCCGGCGCCGCCGGCCGAGCCCCGCGGCCTGCCGGCCTGGCTGGGCTGGGCGGCGGTGCCGGCGCTGGTGGCCAGCGCCACGCTGGTCGCGCTCGGGGCGGATGGGCAGGTGCCGGAAGGCGCGCTCGGGATGGTCTACCTGGTGCCGATCGTCGCCGCCGCGGTGGGGTTCGGTCCGCTGCCGGGCGGGCTTGCCGCGCTGCTTGGCTTCCTCGCCTGGAACTACCTCTTCCTGCCGCCGCGGCATGAATTGGCCATCGCCAGCCCGCAGGATGTGGTGGGCGTGGTGGTCTTCGCCCTGGTGGCGCTGCTGCTGGCCGGCACCGCCGGGGGCCTCGGCCGTTCCGTGCGGGCGGCGCGGGCGCGGCTGCTGGGCCTGCGGCGGCTGGTGGAGTTCAGCCGGCGCCTGGGCGCGCCGGGGGACCGGGCGGATCTCGTGCAGGCCATTGCCGAGGAAGCCTCCCGCATCGCCGGCGGGCCGGCCTGCGTGCTGCTGCCCCTGCCCCCGCTGCCTGGGGAAACGGCGCCGGAGCCGGTGCTGCGCGCCGCCGTGCCGCTGGAGGCCGTGCCGGACGAGGCGAGCATGGCCGCCGCCCGCTGGGCCATTGCCAACGCCAAGCCGGCCGGGCGCGGCACGGATACCCTGCCCGCCGCCGCCTGGCAGTTCCGCCCCATGCGCACCGCCCGGGGCTTGGCCGGGCTGGTCGGGCTGCAGCCGCCGGAGCGCCGGCTGGAGGGCGAGGCGGACCGGGCGCTGGCGGCGCTGCTGGACCAGGCGGCCGTCGCCCTGGAGCGGGCGGAGCTGATGGAGGAGCGCGCCCGGGACGAGGCGCGGGCGGAGACGGAGGCGCTGCGCACCGCCCTGCTCACCTCCCTCGGCCATGATCTGAAAACGCCGCTCACCGCCATCCGCGGCGCCATCGGCACGCTGCGCGGCGCCGGGGCTGGGCTGCCGGAGGCGGTGCGGGCGGATCTGCTGGCGACGGCCGAGGAGGAGACGGCAAGGCTAACCCGCTGGATCGGCCATATCCTCGATATGGTGCGGATCGAAAACCGGCAGATCCAGCCGCGGCGGGAGGCGGTGGACCTGGCCGAGGCGCTGGAGACCGCCGCCGCCCGGGCCGGCCGCGCCGCCGGCCGGCGGATCGCGGTGGAGGCGGCGACGCGGCCCGTCGCCCCGCGCCTCGACCCCGCCCTGCTGGACCAGGTGCTGGGCAATCTGCTGGACAATGCGCTGAAATTCTCGGGGCCCCAGGGTCATGTGACGGCGCGAGGCTGGCGGGAGGGGGCGGAGGTGGTGATCGCCATCGAGGATGACGGGCCGGGCATTCCGCGGGAGGAGCTGCGCCTGGTCTTCGACCCCTTCTTCCGCGCCCGGCGGGCGGACCGCATCGCCGCCGGCAGCGGCCTCGGCCTCGCCATCTGCCGCGGGCTGGTGCAGGCCATGGGCGGGCGCATCGCCGCCGAGAGCCCGCTGGCGCCCGATGGCAGGGGCACCCGCATGATCCTCCGCTTCCCCGGCACATGAGCGGACTGGACGCGCCCCGCGTGCTCGTCATCGACGACGAGCCGCAGATCCACCGCTTCCTCGCCCCGGCCCTCTCCGCCTCGGGCTACGCGCCGCTGCGGGCGGAGACCGGGGCTGAGGGGCTGAAGCGGGCGGCGGAGGGCGCGCCGGCGCTAATCCTGCTCGATCTCGGCCTGCCGGACATGGATGGCAAGGCGCTGATCCCCCGGCTGCGCGGCTTCACCGCCGCGCCCATCGTCATCCTCTCGGCGCGGGAGCAGGAGGCGGAGAAGGTGGCGGCGCTGGATGCCGGGGCCGATGACTATGTGGAGAAGCCCTTCGCCCTGGCCGAGCTGCTGGCCCGGATGCGGGCGGTGCTGCGGCGGGGCGGCCGGCCGGCGCCGGCCGCGCCGGTGGTGCGGAGCGGCCCGCTCGAGGTGGATTTCGCCCGCCGCACGGCGCGGCTGGAGGGCCAGCCGCCGCTGAAGCTGACGCCGCGGGAATGGGATCTGCTGGCCGCCCTGGCCCGGGCGGGGGAGGGCCGCGTCATCACCCAGCGACAGCTGCTGACCGCGGTCTGGGGGCCGGCACATCTGGAGGATGCGCAGTATCTCCGCGTCTATATCGGCCATCTGCGACAGAAGCTGGGGCCGGCGGCCGGGCTGATCCGGACGGAGCCCGGGATCGGCTACCGCTTCGGCCCGGCCGAGGAGGAGGCGGGCTGAGCGGCTGCCGCTTGCCTCTCCTGCCTCTGGCCCCTCCCCCGGCTTTGCGATAACAGGCCGGGGGCCGGGATGGGTGGCCGAGTGGTTTAAGGCAGCAGTCTTGAAAACTGCCGTAGGGGCAACCCTACCGTGGGTTCGAATCCCACCCCATCCGCCAGGCGGCAAGGGCAAGGGCCGCCGCGCCCGGCCGGACGCGGCGGCGTGCATGGCACGGGGCGAGACGCCCGCGCCTTACCAGACCTGGTCGGCGGCGACCGCGATCTTCGTCGTGACGCCGTTGTGGGTGACCGTACCGTAATTGTTGTACTCGTCCAGCCAATCCTCGATCATCTTCCCCGCGGCGATGCCGTCCGACGCGTAATTCCAGGCGCTGGCACTGCCGCTCACCTTGGTGCTGGAGGCGCTGAGGGTCAGGCTGCCATCGCCCCTGCCGTCGCCATTCTCATCCTTGGTGGTGCGGGTGAGCCAAGTGATGCCCTGGGCGATGGCGTCCCGCGCGTCGAAAACGGCGCTGCTGTTCGCCGCATCCGTGATGGGGTTGCCGGCCAGGTAGTTCAGCCAGCTCGCCACCAGGGCGCGGTCCAGGATGTAGCGTACATCGGCGGCGGAGTTGGAGGCGGTAAGCGCGTTCAGCGCCTCGCCCTGGGTGTAGAAGATCGTCGTCTCGCCGGCATCGGTGATGCCGTTCTTGTTGAAGTCGCCGATCAGGATGCCCGCCTTGTAGGCCTTGCTGACCGGGTCCAGGACGCCCTTCGCGCCATAGGTCTGGTAGAGGATGTCGCCATCGGCGAAGCCCGCCGTGCCGCACTGCTTCGGCGCGCTCGCATCGCCATCCCAGAAATCCTGCCACCCCGCGGATTTCCAGAAGCCAGGGGTGCGGGTGCCGGGGCCGTCGATGCCGTAGAAATTGGCGCTGTCGCTGTCCGTCACCGTCGTGGAGTGGCCGAAGTCGTCGGTGTACGTCACGGTGACCGTCGCCGTATCCGTGTGCTGCCCGGCCTGCCAGCTGCCATTCACGATCAGGGTGTAGCTGCTGTCGTTGTCGCCGCAGAAGGATGAGGAGTAGGCGTCCAGGCTCGCGATCTTGATGGCGGTACCGCTGCTGCGGCCATTCAGGTCGAGCTGGTCGTCCGACAGGGTGATGTTGTTCAGCGTCACATTGCCGGTGTTGGTGACGACGAATTTGAACTTCACCGCGACGCCTTCGGTCGCCAGCGGGCCGGGGCCGGTATCCGCGTCGTACCAGGTGCGGCCGCCATCGACCGAGACGTATTTCTCGACATCGACCTTCGGCGCGGCGCCGAAATAGGAGCTGCTGTCGCGGTCGCTGACGGTCTTGGAGCCGTAGGCGTCGGTGTATTTCCCCGTCACCGTCGCGGTGTTGCTGTAGGTGCCGGCGCCGGCGATGCCGGTTTCCGTGAAGGTCCAGGTCTCGCCGGCATCGAGGATGCCGTTGCCATTGTCCCCGGTGACGTGGGTGATGACGCCTTCCTTGTTGTCTTCCACCAAGACATCGGTCAGGGCGACGTTGCCGGTGTTCTTCACCGTGTAGGTCCAAGTGACGGCGCTGCCGGCCAAGATGGTCCCGCTATCCGAGCCGTTGGTGACCTTGTTGATGCAGAGCGAGGGGCAGGGGTTGGCGACGGTCTGGATCAGCCCGGCATCGAGGGTGGTGTTGCTCTGGCCGGAGGTCAGCGTCACCTGCTGCGTCACACCGCTGACCGCATCGCTGTCCCGGCTGTCATCCGCGCCCTTGTTGGCGCCGGTGAAGCCGTAGCCGGTGGGGGCTAGGAACTTCACGCTGTAGGTGCCGGGAACCAGCTCCGTGAAGCCGTAATTGCCGTTGCCGTCGGTGACGGTGGTCTCGATGACGGTGCCGGCAGCATTCAGCAACAGCACGGTCACCTTGCCGAAGCCGACCTCGCCGCTGTCCTGGATGCCGTTCTTGTTACTGTCGAACCAGACCTTGTCGCCGAGCGAGGCCAGCTTGTAGAAGCCGGCATCAAGGGTGGTGTCGCTCTGGCCGGAGGCCAGCGTCACCTGCTGGGTCACGCCGTTGACGGCGTCGCTGTCCTTCGCGTCGTTCGCGCCCTGGTTGGCCGCGGTGGCCACATAGCCGTCAGGCGTTGCGAACTTCACGCGGTAGGTAGCGGGCGCCTGGTTGCTGAAGAGGTAGCTGCCATCGGCGGCGGTGGTGGTGGCGGCGACCACCGTGCCGGCGGCGCCCAGCAGCTCCACCGTCACGCCGGCGATGCCGGCCTCGCCGGCGTCCTGCACGCCGTTGGCGTTCTCGTCCTCAAAGACGAAGTCACCGAGGGAGACCGGCTGGCTGACCGGGGCCGGCTTGTAGAAGCCGGCATCCAGCGTGCCGTTGTATTCGCCGGAGCTCAGCGTCACCTGCTGGGTGGTGCCGCCGACCGCGTCGCTGTCCGCCGCATCGTCGCCCCCCTGGTTGGCCGGGCTTGCCTCGTAGCCCGCCGGGGTGACGAAATGCACGCTGTAGGTGCCGGGGGTCTGGCCGGTGAAGCCGTAGCTGCCATCCGC
>NZ_JAMZIK010000108.1 GCF_024178315.1 Siccirubricoccus soli
CGCCGCGCCGCCGCCGATCAGCAGCCCGGCCGGGCGCCGCCGCACGCTGGCGGCAGGGGCGCCGGCGGCGGGGGACGGTGCCTGCCCCGGCCGCAGGCGCACCGTCGGGTCCAGCTCATCGGCCATGCGCCGGGCCTCGGGGGGCTGGCGTCAGTTGCCGATGTTCACGACCTGGACGCGGCGGTTGCGCGGGTCCGCCACCTGCGGCCCGGTCTGGACCAGGAGCTGGCTGGAGCCGAAGCCGACGGCCACCAAGCGGTTCGGGTCCACGCCATAGACGCGGGAGAGGTATTCCCGCACCGCCGCGGCGCGGCGCTCGGACAGGGCCTGGTTCACCGCGGCATCGCCCACCGTGTCGGTATGGCCCTCGATGCGGAAGCGGTAGGGCGCCAGGTCCGCGGAAGCCAGGGCGCGGCCGAGCGGCGCCAGCGCCCGCTCCGCCTCCGGCGTCAGGGCGGCGGAGCCGGTGGCGAAGGTGACGGTGATGGAGACCGAAGGGGCGTCCACCGTGGTCTCCCGCGGGGCGGCGGGGGCGGGGCGGGCGGCGGCGACCGGCGCATGGGCGGCGGGTGCCGCCGCCGGAGCGGCGGCCGGGGCCGGGCGCCACACCGGCGCCGGGGCGGCCGGCGCCGCGGCGGCCGGTTGGTCAGTCTGCACCCGGATGCCGCGGCTGCCGGAGCCGGTGCTGGGACGCAGCCGGTCGATCAGCGACTGGGCGGCACTATCGCTCTGGGCGGCGACGGGACCTGGAAGGGCGAGCGCCAGGACCATCGCGCTCGCACCAAGAAACAGGGACAGGCGCAGCATCAAGGAACTCCTCGGCATCCAGGTCAGTCTAGCAGTTTGGTGACGTTATCGGAACGGCCTTGTTCAGCCGCCGAGATTGACGATCTGCACCCGGCGATTGCGGGCGTCCGGCGTCTCGTCGGCGGTCGGCACCGCCGGCTGGCTCTCGCCCAGGCCGATCGCCTCCAGCCGGCTGGCGGTGACGCCGAAGCGCTGCATCAGGTAGTTCCGCACCGCGGTGGCCCGGCGCTCGGACAGCGCCTGGTTGCTCTCCGTGCTGCCCACCGTGTCGGTATGGCCCTCGATGCGGAAGCGGTAGGCGGTGAGGTCGGAGGAGGTGAGGGCGCGGCCCAGCGTGTCCAGCGTCCGCTCCGCCGCCGGCGTCAGGGTCGCGGAGCCGGTGGCGAACTGCACCTGCAGGGAGGCGGTGCCGGCGGGCGGCGTCGGCGCCGCGGGGCGCGGGGCGGCGGCGGGCGTCGCCGCCGGGGTGGGGCTGGCGGGCGCCGGCTCGCTCGGCACCCGGATGCCGCGTGTCCCGGTGCCGGGACGGAGCTGGTCGATGAGCTGGTTCACCGTGGGGTCGCCGCCGCGCTGCGCCGCGGCCGGCAGGGCGGCCAGCAGCGGCGCGGCGGCCGTGGCAAGGGCGCAGAGGCGCAGCAGGGTGGGGGTGCGGGACGACATGGCGAAATCTCCGAACTTCCCGCAATCTAGCGAAACTTTCCTGTTCCGCATATGACAGCGCAACGGATGCTACCCCGGGTTGTGTTTGTAACTCCAGTGATTCCGCGGCTTTGCTTCGCCCTCGCGAGCCTTCACGGGATTTTGAGACGATGGCGGCGGACCCTGGCAAGCACCTGGGCCATGGCGGCCCCGGCGCCGTCAGAACGCCGTGTGCAACCGGAGGCCAAGAATCGGCACCGGACCACGATCCCGGTTATAGGCCGGATTGACGATGAGTTGCGCATCCATCGAGAGGTTGACGCCCGGCGCCAGCCGCCAGTCGTAATAGGCCTCCATCGCCGTCTCCGGCCCGTAATTCAGGCGGCCGTCGCCGGTGATGAAGCCGATTCCGCCCGCCTCCAGGTAGCGGCGCCGGCCGGCGCTGATCCAGCCGATGTTGACGCCGAGGCCCGCCGTGTCCCCCGGCCGGTCCCAGCGCTTGCCGTCGAAGGACAGGCCGGCGGAAACGGCGCGGTCCATCTCGGTGAACATCCAATTCTGCGTCCGGCCGTCATTCCAGGAGAGCCGGGCGAAGACGCCGACCCCGTCCGCCACCTCCTGCTCCAGATTGGCGGCGAGCATGTGCTTGAGGCGATAGCCCTGGGGGTTGATCGCGAAAGGCGCGGCCCCGTCCGGCGGCAGCTCCCCCCAGCGGGATTGCCGGGTGCGGGAGAGACCGTAGAGGAGGCGGATCGCCCCGGGCCGCCCACCCCCTTCCCAGAACCGGTCCAGCTGGCCGATCACCTGGTAGGCCCGGGTGATGGCGGGGTCGAGGAAAAGGCCATTGGCCTGCCGCGCCACCCGGAAGGCGCCGAGACGCACCCCCCAGCGCCCATCCTCCCACTCCACTGCCAGGCCTTCCGTCCAGCCCCGCGCATCGGCGGCGAAGTCGAAGGCCCCGGCCCCCACCAGCCCCCAGCCGAGGAATTGGGTGCGGGCGTCATGGGCGTAGAGATTGTCGTCGAAGATGTCCCAGACGGAGAATTTGCCAAGGGTGATCGTCACCCTCTCCCGCGCCCTGGTCGTGCCGAAGCGCAAGGGGTCGGCATCCTCTACCGTATCGGCGGACAGGGCGATGGTCTGGCGGAAGAAGGCGCGGGGGACGAAGAAGGTCGGCTCCGTGCTGCCCAGGCGGAAGGCCTCGTTGTTCGGGAAGCTGGCGACGCCGACGGAATTGGAGAGGCCGAAGCCCCGCGTCACCGAGGCATCCAGGATGACCTCCGCGCCGGGCCAGAGCTGGCGGCCGAGGATGAGGTCGGTGGAGAGGGTGTTGCGGGCATTGGCCGCCGGGCTCAGGCTGCCTTCCCCGCGATAGGGGGAGTGGAAGCGGCCATTGCCCTGCCAGACGAAGGTCGCCTGGCCGCGCAGCATCCAGCCCTGCTCTTCCAGCCGGTCTTGCAGCGCGGCGAGGTTCGGCAGCAGGGCGTCGTCCGGCAGGCCGACATTGGCCACGGCGGCGCTGCCATAGCCCTGGGCCGCCGCTGGGGCCACGGGGAGGACCCAGGCCAGCGCCGCGCAACCCCGCATCAGCCAGCGCCATGCCCGCACGACGATTCCCCGCATCTGGCCGCGGCGGTGTAGGTGCGGGGCAGGGGCGCTGGCAAGGCGCCGGCCATGCCCGACCCGCCGGGCGCCGTTGCCCGTGGCCATGCCCGGGGACCGGCGGTCTCTCTCGCGCCCCTCTCAGGGACACCGCTGCGGCCTGAAGGGGACGGACGCGTCCCGGCCCGCATGGCCCTGCGCATGGTGGCCTTCGGCGCCGTTGGAGGCGGCTGCGGCCGGCTGCGGCTAGAGCGCTTTCGGTTCACATGCGGTCACCGAAAACGCTCTACGCCTTTGTTCGCAGAGCAGATTCACGCCTTCGGGCGATGCCGCCCTGCGGCGATCTGCTCTAGAACGCCGCCCGCAGCCGCAGCGTGCCGACCTGCACCGGACCGCGCGCCGCATTGTAGCCCGGGTTGAAGATCAGCTGGGCATCGACCGCCGCCGTCAGGCCGGGTGCCAGCGCGACGTCGTAATAGCCCTCCAGGACGACCTCCGGCGCATAGCTCAGCCTGCCATCGCCCAGGATGAAGCCGAGGCCGCCGGCCTTCAGGAATTTCCGCTGCGGCGCATGCAGCCCGCCGATGTTCATGGCGAGCCCGACCGTGTCGTCGTCCCGGCCCCACCGCCAGCCATTCACCGAGACGCCGCCCGCGACCGACCAGTCCATCTCGGTGACCATCATGTTCTGGCTGCGGCCATCGTTCCAGCCGAGCCGGCCGAACACGCCGAGGGTATCGCTGACCTGCTGGTCCCAGCTCAGCGCGACCATCGCCTTGGTCCGGTAGGCGCGGTAGCGCTCGGTGTCCGCCTCGTCGGCCCGGACCGCACGGGTAAGGTCGTCATAGCGCGCGGAGCGGGTGCGGGAGGCGCCGAGCAGCACCCGCAGCGCGCCGGGGCGGCGCCCGAGCCACCAGAACCGGTCCAGCTCGGCGAGGAGCTGCCAGGCGCGGGTCACCTTGTCGTCCAGGTAGTCGCCGCCCTGGTTGCGGGTGACCTGGAAGGCGCCGAGCCGGGTTGCCCAGGTCCCGTTCTCCCATTCCACCGCGAGGCCATGGGTGTAGCCGGCCGCGTCGGTGGCGATGTCGAAGGCGCCGGCGCCGACCAGGGCGTAGTTCAGGAACTGGGTCCGCGGGTCGTGCGAGTAGCGGTTGTTGTCGAAGATGTCCCAGGTGGCGATCTTGCCGGCGGTGATGGTGATGCGCTCCAGCGCCAGCGGCCCGGCGAAGCGCATCGGGTCGTCATCCTGCCCGAAGGCGTCGTAGGAGATGTCGATGGTCTGGCGCAGGAAGAGCCGGGTGATGTTGGTGTCCCAGTCGCGCGTGCCGCCGTGGAAGCTCTCGGTGTTGGTCAGCCCGCCCAGGCCGTGATTGTCGGCGAAGCCGAAGCCGCGGGTGGGGGAGGGGACGAAGACGAGCTCGGCATTCTCCCAGAGCCGCCGGCCGAGCACGAGGTCGACGGTCTGCATCGCCGTGCTGTCATGCTGGCCGGAGAGGCTGTTCTCCCCGCGATAGGGCGCGCGGAAGCGCGGCATGCCCTGAAGGGTGTTGGTCATCTGGCCGCGCAGCAGCCAGCCCCGCTCCTCCATCGCCGCCAGCCATTCCTCGGCGCCCTCGATCAGCGCGTCGATGTTCCGCTCATAGATCGGGCCCGCGACGCCGCGCTGGGCCTCGGCCGGGGCGGGGACCAGCAGGAGCCCGGCCAGGAGCAGGAAGGGCAGGCCCCAAGCCACCCGGGCGCGGCGAAAGAGGCAACGGGGCAGCATGGGAGGGATTCGCTACCGGAACCGGCTGCGGCCCGTCCACCACCGCCCTTGAACCGACACGAAAGCTTCAAAATGCGAAGGGGGTTTGACCGCCGTCCCCGGCTTCGTGATCCTGGGCGGCATAGCCGGAGGAACAACCACCATGACCGAACGCGGCTTCACCCGGGCCGATCTCGACCTGTTGCGGCGCTGGGACACGCCCACGATCTGCAACGCGATGGAGCTGGTGGCGCCCGCCCGGCGCGGCCGCGGCTTCACCCTGCAGCCCTTCGTGGTCGCCGACCCCTCCCTGCCGCCGATCTGCGGCCTGGCCCGCACCGGCCAGATCCGCGCCGCCGCCCCCTCCGGCCGGACCAAGGAGCAGGATCGCGCCGCCCGCATCGGCTGGTACGAATACGTGGCGGATGCCGATTTGCCGACCATCGTGGTCATCGAGGACCTGGACGAGACCCCGGGCTTCGGCGCCTTCTGGGGCGAAGTGAACAGCAATGTCCACAAGGGCCTCGGCTGCCTCGGCTGCGTCACCTCCGGCTCCTTCCGCGACCTCGATATGCTGGCGCCGGGCTTCCAGATCATCGGCGGCATGATCAACCCCAGCCACGCCCATGTGCACATCGTGGATTTCGGCCGGGATGTGATCGTCCATGGCATGCCGGTGATGCATGACGACGTGGTGCATGCCGACCGCCACGGCGCGGTGGTGATCCCGGCCGAGGCGGTGCGCCAGGTCCCGGCCGCCATCGAGCTCCTCACCCGGAAGGAGGCGGTGATCCTGGAGATGGCGAAGCGCGACGATTTCGACATCCACAAGCTGAAGGACGCGCTGGCCCGCTCCGACGAGATCCACTGACCGGCATGGAAGGCAGCATCCTGGCGCCCCTCCCCGGCGGACCGCCCCTCGCGGTGGTCCGCCCGGACTGGGTGGACAATAACGGCCACATGAACATGGCCTTCTACCTGGCCGTGTTCGACATGGCGACGGACCAGCTCTGGCCGAAGCTCGGCCTCGGCCCGACCCTCCGCACCAAGGGCCTCGGCACCTTTGCCGCCGAGACCTGGGTGAACTACGTGCGGGAGGTGCATGAGGGCATGCCGCTGGCCTGCACCAACGAGGTGCTGGCGCATGATGCCAAGCGGCTGCTGGCGGTGCACCGCATGTACCACGCGACGAAGGGCTGGCTGGCGGCGGAGAACGAGGTTCTCTACCTCTGCGTCGATCTTGCCGTGCGGCGGGTGACCACCTGGCCGGAGGAGGTTGTGGCGCGGATCGCGCCGCTCTGCACCGGCCGCCCGGCCCGGCGGCTGGCGCTGAAGCGCCGGGACTGACTCCGCCGCGACGCCGCTGCGCGGGCTCGTGGAGGGGCGGTTTCGCTGGCATCCCGGGACCTCGCACGGCCTTTCGCGGCAAAGCGGCGGAAGGCCGCAGGGCGGCTGGTTGAAACATCCTGCAGAACCGCCGCGTGGCTTTGTGGGGGCGGAGTCGCATAGCCCTCAGCGGCGAAGCCGCCGAGAACGCCGGGCGGCGGACCCGAAGGGCGCACGAACCCGGACCAGCCTGACGAACCGGCCGGATTCGGGCCGCGTCTTTTCAAGTCATGCCGGCCGCGCGACATACGGAGCGTTGCCGGTCCATGGGCGCGCGGCCGGCATACTCCTGCGTTTGGCGCGCAGCCGCCACGCCAACCCCGCGCGCAATACCCGGCTCGGGAAGTCGGGGCTTTCCAAGCGGGGCGTCAGTGATCCACGCTTGGTGCCCCATCTTCGGTGCGCACATCCGGGGCCGGTCGCGGGCCGACGCCCTCAGCTCGCCGCATCCTCCTCGATCAGCAATTCAAGCTGCCAGGCCATCTCCGATTCGGTGAGCGGCCAGCCCCCATCCGGCTTGGGCGGCAGCGCGGCGGAGGGGGAAAGCTGCCCCAGCACGGTCTGCGCCAGCGTCGCGGACCGGGCGGTGAAGCCCGCCTTCCAGCACAGGCTGACCAGCCCCTTGGCGCTGCGCAGCCGCACCGCCCGCTGCACCGCCGCCTCGCCCAGCCCGGCCGCCCTGGCCAAGGCTGCGCTCATCGCCCCCCGGTCGCCCTGCATGCCGGCATTCTCGAAGGCGAGCTCGGGCGGCAGCTCCGCCGCCGCCTCCCGGTCCAGCCGCCGCTCCACCCGCTCCCGCAGCTCCTGCGCCAGCCCGGCATCCAGATCCTGCCGCGCCGCCAGCGCCTCCAGCAGATGCTCCGCCAGGCAGGCCGCCAGGCGCCGCGCCGCGGCGGGCGGCAGCAGCGGCCGCCGCACCAGGCTCTCCTGCCAGGAGAGGTGCCGGGCGGCGCCGAGGATGACGCGGTCCAGCGCCGCCTCCCGGATATTGGCGGAGGGGTTGTCGAGCAGCGCCGCCACCGGCTGCGCCGCCCCGGTCTCGATGATGGCCTCGGACAGCCGCTCGCTCAGCGCCGGCCGCCGGGCGATGGCGGTCAGCGTCTCTGGCACCGGCGGCGCCGCGACCAGCGCCAGCAGATCCTCCTCGGTCAGCAGGGGGGAAGCGAGGATGACCGGCTCCGCCACCTCCATCGCCATGTCCTGCGCCAGGCGCAGGATCAGCTCCCGCGGCGCGTCGGGCAGGGATTTCAGTTCCTCCGCCAGCACCGCCCGCACCGCGACGGCGGCATCCGCCACCAGCGCCTGCAGGGTCTGCCAGCGCTGCTGCCCGCGCCGATCCGCCGCAGCGGAGAGCGAGTAGGCGCAGGGCGCCAGCTTGCGGCCCAGCGCCGCGCGCACCTCAGGCGCCTGGTCTGCGGCCAGCAGGCGTTCCGCCTGCACCGGCGTCGCGCCATTGCCGGCCACCGCGGCGCGCACCGCCACCGCCCGGTCGCTGGCCAGGAAATAGAGGATCTCCGGCGCCGCATCGCGCTGCGCCGCCAGTGCCACGCGCTCCGCCTCGCTGCCGGCGGCGGCGATGCGCTTGGCGGAGTCGCTGACCGCCGGCGGGGACTGGGTGCTGCTCATCCCGCCATCTCCGCCCGCGGCGGCGGCGCCAGCCGCCAATGCCCGCGCCCGCCGCGCTTCACCGCATACATCGCCGCATCCGCCGCGGCCACCAGCGCATCCGGCCCCTGCGGCGCCCCGGCCGCGCGCACCGCGCCCCCGATGCTGAAGCTGAGCTGCGGCCCCTGCCGCCCCGGCGGCCAGGGGGAGAGGCTCAGCGCCGCGGCGCAGAGCGCCGCCGCCCGCCGCCCCGTCGCCGCCGCATCCGCATCCTCCAGCCACAGGGCGAATTCGTCGCCGCCGAGCCGCGCCGCGAGATCGACCGGCCGCGTCATCTCCCGCAGCACGCCGGCGACGGCGACCAGCGCCGCATCCCCCGCCTCATGCCCCAGCGTGTCGTTGATCGGCTTGAAATTGTCCAGGTCGATGAAGAGCAGGCCGCCGCGCTCGCCCGGCCGCTCCAGCCGCCGCCGGCAGGGGGGCGAGGAGGGGCAGCAGTTTCGCCGCATCCGCCCCGTGCTGCCGGGTGATGATGGCGGCCCCGCCCGGGGCCAGTTCCAGCAGCGCGGTGCCGCTGCAGCCAATGGCGGCGGGCAGGGATTCCAGCGTGGCGGCCAGCATGCGCGGCGCCAGCACCTGGCGGCGCACCCGCCGCACCAGCGTCTCCAGCGCGGCGGCGCGGCGCAGCGCGGCGGCCTGGGCCTCCGCCTCCTGCACCTCCGCCGTCACCTCCCGGCCGCAGCCGCGTAAGCCCGCATAGGCGCCATGGCCATCCGTCAGCGGCGCCAGGGCCAGGCTGAAGCAGGCGGGCGGCTCCACCGCATGGCGCAGCCAGGTGCGCAGCCCGCGCACCGGATGCAGCAGGGCGAAGGGGTCCGGCTCCGGATGCAGCAGCAGGATCTGCGGCGGCCTGCCCAGCAGCCAGTCCGCCGGCCAGCCGCGGAAGGGGTCGGGCGAGAGGAAGGAGAGCCGCCCGGCCGCATCCGTCTCGAAGGCCAGGTCGGCGGCAAGCGCCGCGATGTCCCGCCAGCGATGCCGCGATTCCAGCAGCGCAGCGCGGAATCCCGGCTCGGCCTCCGGCGACGGCAGGACGGCCATGTCCCGGGCGGCTGCACCCGGCGCACCTTTCGTTTCGGGACTCGGCATGGCGCGCAGGGTGCACGCGCCGGGTGAACGCTGCGTTATCGTGCCCGGCCTTCGGCAGGCGAGGGTGCGGACCCGCCCCCGGGGCGGTCTGCCGCCACGGGCCCGCGGCGCGCCGCCGGGATGATCCGCTCCACGGGCCGCGGCACGCCGCCGGGGCAGGGCCCGCCCCGGTGGCCGCAGCCGGTTGACACCCGCGGCCCCCCCTCGGCATGGTCCGCGGCCTTCCGCTCGGGACCTTCCGCCATGGACCTCGCCGCTCTCGCCAGCCGCATCGAAGCCCTCTGGGCGCGGCGCGACACCGTCTCCTCCGCCACCGGGGGGGAGGACCGCGCCGCCGTCGAAACCGCCCTCGAAGCCCTGGATGCCGGCCAGGCCCGGGTGGCGGAGCCGGATCCGGCCGCGCCGGGCGGCTGGAAGGTGAACCAGTGGCTGAAGCAGGCCGTCCTGCTCTCCTTCCGCCTGACCGATTCGGCGCCGATGGACACCGCCGCCGGCGCCTATGACAAGGTGCCGCTGAAATTCGCCGATTGGGGGCCGAACCGCTTCCGCGAGGCCGGCTTCCGCGCCGTGCCCGGCGCCGTCGTCCGCAAATCGGCCTACATCGCCCCGGGCGCCGTGCTGATGCCGAGCTTCGTCAATGTCGGCGCCTGGGTCGGCCGCAACACCATGGTGGACACCTGGGCCACCGTCGGCTCCTGCGCCCAGATCGGCGCCAATGTCCATCTCTCCGGCGGCGTCGGCATCGGCGGGGTGCTGGAGCCGCTGCAGGCCAACCCGGTCATCATCGAGGATGACTGCTTCATCGGCGCCCGCTCCGAGGTCGCCGAGGGCGTGGTCGTCGAGCGCGGCGCGGTGCTCTCCATGGGCGTCTTCCTCGGCGCCTCCACGAAGATCATCGACCGTGCCACCGGCCAGGTGCATGTGGGCCGGGTGCCGGCCTATTCCGTGGTGGTCCCCGGCAGCCTGCCGGGCAAGAAGCTGCCGGACGGCACGCCCGGCCCGTCGCTCTACTGCGCCGTCATCGTGAAGACGGTGGATGCGCAGACCCGGGCCAAGACCAGCATCAACGAGCTGCTCAGGGATTAGGACTTGTCCCGCAACACCCCGGCCGACCCGCTGCCGCTGGCCCAGGCGCTGATCCGCTGCCCGAGCGTCACCCCGGCCGATGCCGGGGCGCTCGCGGTGCTGGAGGCGGCGCTGCAGCCGCTCGGCTTCACCTGCCACCGGCTGCGCTTCGGCCCGAAGGGAGAGGAAATCGAGAACCTCTACGCCCGCCGCGGCACCGGCGGCCCGCATTTCTGCTACGCCGGCCATACCGACGTGGTGCCGCCCGGCGAGCAGGGCTGGGCGGACAGCCCCTTCTCCGGCGCGGTGAAGGACGGGGTGCTCTATGGCCGCGGCGCCTGCGACATGAAGGGCGGCATCGCCGCCTTCATCGCCGGGCTGACGGACTACCTGGCCGCCCATGGCGACAAGCCGGGCAGCATCTCGCTCCTCATCACCGGGGACGAGGAAGGCCCGGCCAAGGACGGCACCGTGAAGGTGCTGGAATGGATGGCCGAGCGCGGCGAGATCCCGGACATGGCGCTGGTCGGCGAGCCGACCTCCAAGGTCGCGCTCGGCGACATCGTCAAGGTCGGCCGCCGCGGCAGCATGACGGCCTATATCACGCTGTACGGCACCCAGGGGCACAGCGCCTATCCGCAGCGGGCGGACAACCCGATCCACCGCCTGGTGCGCGTGCTGCACCGCCTGACCGCCCAGCCGATCGACCAGGGCAGCGAGTTCTTCGAGGCGACGACCCTCCAGGTCACCGGCTTCGATGTCGGCAACACGGCGAACAACGTCATCCCCGCCGAGGCGCGGGCGATGCTCAACATCCGCTTCAACGACCTGCACAGCAGCGCCAGCCTGACCGAGCACCTGCATGCGGCGCTGAAAGCGGAGGAGGCGCGCTACGACATGCGCGTCGAGTGCAGCGGCGAGAGCTTCCTCACCTCCCCCGGCCCCTTCGTGGAGGCGCTGAAGCGCGCCGTGGAGCGCAGCGCCGGTCGCACGCCGGCGCTCGATACCGGCGGCGGCACCTCGGATGCCCGCTTCATCGCCCGCTACTGCCCGGTGGCGGAGCTGGGCGCCGTCGGCGCCACCATGCACAAGGTGAATGAAAGCGTGCCGGTCGCGGAGCTCCGCGATCTCGCCGCCCTCTACCGCACCGTGCTGGAGGAGGTCTTCGCCTGAGCGGCGCGGTCCCGCCCCCGCCCGGTCCGCCCCCGCTCCGCATGGTGATCGAGGCCGGGCTGCGCGGCGCCTCCTACCTGGCGCGCGGCCGGGCCGAGGGGCTGATGCTCATCGAGGACACGCCGGCAGGGGCGCTGCGCAGCTTCTGGGCCGCGGCGATCTGCCTGCCCGCCTTCCTCGCCCTCCGCCTCTTCGATTGGGGTCAGGGTGCGGGGACGGGCGGCTTCGGTCAGACGCTGGCCGCGGAGTTCCTCGGCTATGTCGTCTCCTGGGCGGGGTTCGGCCTGGCCTCCCGCCGGCTGGCCGCGGTCATGGGACGGCAGGCGGAATGGCCGCATTTCCTCGCCGCCTTCAACTGGGCCAATGTGGTCCAGTACCTGGTGCTGATCCTGCTGACCCTGCCCGGCCAGGCGCTGCCGGGCGTGCTGTCCTCCGGCCTCACCCTGGCGGCGGCGGGCTATGCGCTGTGGCTGGAGTGGTTCATCGCCCGCTCGGCGCTGCTGCTGCCGGGGGGGCAGGCCATCGGCTTCGTCGCGCTGGACCTGCTGGTAACGCTGATGGTGCAGTCGGTGGTGAACGGGCTGGCGCCTTAGGCGGGGCGCTGCCCCGCGCCCCGGCAGAGGGCGCTGCCCTCTGCACACCCGCCGGGGCCAGGACCTGGCCCCGGACCCCGCTCTGGGTTTGGACCCGACGGTCCAATCCGCAGCGGCGCTCAGCCCTGTCGCGCAAGCCTCTCGCCCTCGTCGAAGCCGCGCTTCAACAGGAAGAAGCCGAAGCCCAGGCCGAAGCCGATCAGCCCCCAGCCGAAGATGGCGATGCCGAGATCCTGCGCCATCGCCGCGGCGATCAGGCCCAGCAGCGCCAGCAGGCCGGAGACGGCCAGCAGCACCACCCGGAGGGCGGGGAATTGCGGTTGGGCGGCCATGGGTCACTCCTTCTCGTCGAACAGGATGCGCGCGGCCGCCCCATCCGGGTCGTCATACTGCCCGGTGCGCAGCGTCCACACGTAGAAGATCAGGGCCAGCAGCCCGAGCAGCAGGGCCAGCGGCACCAGAACGGTCAGCACATTCATCGCGCGGCCCCCCTGCCCAGCTTCAGAGCGTTCAGGATGACGATGAGGGAGGAGGAGGCCATCACCAGCGCCGCGATCAGCGGCGTCGCCAGGCCCAGCATCGCCGCCGGCACCGCCACCACATTGTAGGTCAGGCTGAAGCCGATATTCTGCCGCGCCGCCGCCTGGGCCCGCCGCGCCACGGCGATGGCCGCCGGCAGCGCCGCCAGCCCCTCCGCCCGCAGCACGAGATCGGCGGCGCCCTGCGCCAGATCCGTGGCCCCGGCCGGGCTGGCGGAGGCATGGGCCAGCGCCAGCGCCGCCGCATCGTTCAGCCCATCGCCCAGCATCAGCGGCTTGCGGCCGGCCTCCCGCAGCGCGGTCAGGCGCGCCGCCTTCCCCGCCGGTGCCACCCCGGCCTGCCAATCGGGAATGCCGAGCAGCGCAGCCGCTTCCGCCACCGCCGGCGCGGCGTCGCCGGAGAGCAGCTCCGTCGTGAGGCCGAGCTGGTGCAGCGCCGCGATGGCGGCGGCGGCATCCGACCGCAGCTTGTCCGCGAAGCGGAAGGCAATCGGCGCCGCCGTCTCATCCTTCCGCCAATAGAGGGTGAGCCCATCGGCCGGGGCGGACAGACCGCAGAAGGCGGCGCTGCCGAGCCGTTCCGCGCCGCGCCGCAGCCCCGCGCCCGGCACCTCCTCCACCCCCGCAGCCGGCACTACGTCCGGGCAGGCGCGCAGCAGGGCGCGGGCGAGGGGATGGCGGCTGCTCGCCGCCAGCGCCGCCGCCCGTTCCAGCGCGCCCTGCGGCCGCGCCGGGTCCGGCAGCAGGGCGGGGGCGCCCAGGGTCAGGGTGCCGGTCTTGTCCAGCACCACATGGTCGCATTCCGCCAGCCGCTCCAGCGCCGTCGCCGAGGTGACCAGCACCCCGCGGCGGAACAGCACCCCCACCGCCACCACCTGCACGGCCGGCACGGCGATGGCGAGACCGCAGGGGCAGGTGATGATCAGCGCCGCCACCGCCGGCACCAGCGCCGCCTGCCAGGAGACGCCAACCCACAGCCACCAGCCGAGGAAGGTGGCCAGGGCCACCGCATGCACCACCGGCACGTACCAGGCGGCGGCGCGGTCGGCGATCGCCACGTAGCGCCCGCGCGCCTGCTCGGCCTGGGAGAGCAGCCGGGCAAGCTGCGCCAGCGACCCCTCCATCGCCGCGGCGGTGACGCGCTGGGTGAAGGCGGCGCCGAGATTGATGGCACCCGCCGGCAGCGCCTCGCCCGCCGTGAAGCGGCGCGGCAGGCTTTCGCCGGTGCTGGCGGCGGTATCCAGCAGCGCCTCGCCCGCCTCCAGCACGCCGTCCAGCGCCAGCCGCTCGCCCGGCGCCACCAGCAGCCGCTCGCCGGGCTGCACCGCCTCGGCGCCCACCCGCTCGGCGCGGCCATCCTCGGCGAGCCGCATCACCTCGGCGGATTGCATCGCCAGCAGCTCGGCGCAGGCCTGGCGGGCGCGCTTGCGCGCCGCCCGGTCCAGCACCCGCCCGCCGAGCAGCAGGAAGAGCAGGGCGGTGGCACCGTCGAACCAAGTGTAAGGGCCGTTCCGCGCCGCCTCCGAGAGCGACATGGCGGTGGTCGCCAGCACGCCGAGCGAGACGGCGACATCCATGTTCACCCGCCCGGCGCGCAGCCCGGCCCAGGCGGAGCGATAGAAGGGCAGCCCCGCCACCAGCACCACCGGCAGCGCCACCAGCGCCGCCAGCCAGTGCAGCAGGGCGCGCGTCGCCTCCCCCATATCGCTGCCGGCCCAGACGGCGACGGAGAGCATCATCACATTGGTCGCGCCGAAGGCAGCGATGCCCAGCGCCCGCATCAGGGCGCGGCCCTCGCTGTCCTCCGCCGCCTTCAGGCAGGCCGCCGACCAGGGCGCCACCTGGAAGCCGAGCCGCGCCACCAGCCGGGCCAGCGCCTCGGCCCGCGCCGCCGGCCCCTGCCAGGCGATGGACAGCCGCCGTCCCGTCAGGCTGGCCCGGGCGCGGGTCACGTCGGGCTCCGCCGCCAGGGCCTGCTCCACCAGCCAAACGCAGGCGCCGCAGGTCAGGCCATGCAGCATGAGGTCGAGGCTGTGGCTGCCCTCCCGCCCCGGCACGGCGCGCGCCGCCCACTCCACCGGCGGCAGCTCGGCCGGCTTCTGTGCTCCCACTTCCGCCCCGTCCCGCCGCCGGTAGAAGGCGTCCAGCCCGAGGCCCGAGATCAGCGCCGCCGCGCCCTCGCAACCCGCGCAGCAGAAGCGCCCCGCGCCCGCCGGCAGCGCCGCGCCGCAATGGGCGCAGACGGGGGCGGAGAGGCCGGGCTCGGCCGGGGCAAGGGAGGCGGGCAGGGCGCTCATGGCAGCACCAGGCGCTGGCGGTGTTCCACGCGGTCCGCGCCGGCGGCGAGGGTGAGGATCGCCTCCCATTGCCCGGGCTCGGCGGCGAGCGGCGCGCGCCACAGCCCGGGGCCGACCGGCGCAAATTCCAGCGCCACCCCCTCCCGCGCCAGCGGCCGCTGCAGCCGCGCCGCCACGGTGACGCTGGCGGGCAGCGGCACGCCCGCCCGGTCCCGCGCCCGCAGCAGCAGCGAGCCCCCCTCCACGGCCAGCCGTGCCTGCCAGCCCAGCGCCTGCTGCCGCGCAGCTTCCTCCAGCACCTGGCCGTAATGCCGGCCGCGGTCATAGGCGCCGCCGGTGGTGGTGCCGGCGTAGGTGCCAAGGGCGGCCCAGACCAGCACCAGGTTCACGGCGAGGACGAGTGCCATGCCGCCGACGAAGGCCCAGGGGATCCATCTGCCGCGCGGCGCGGCGTGCACGGTCGCAGTCATGGCTTCGGCCTCAGGAAGACGGTGGCGCTGCTGGCCAGCGCATGGCCGCCGCCCGGCGGCAGCAGGCGGATGGTGACCGGGGTGCTCTCGGCCGGCGGCAGGGCGGCTGCAGGGAGGGTGACCAGCAGCCGCCATTCCGCCACGCCATCCGCCTGGGTGGCGACCAGCGGCCGCCCGGCGGCATCCAGCCCCGGCCCGTCCAGCACCTGCCAGGAGGCGCCGCGCGGCAGCCCCTCCACCTGCACCGCGAGCTGCGCGCTGGCATGCCGCCGGTCGGAGAGCTTCAGCGCATAGCCGTTGCGGATGCCGCCATCGGAAAGCCGGACATAGACCGGCTGGCGGTCCCGCAGCACGTCCAGCGCCACCTCCTGCCGTGTCGCCAGGCCAAAGACCATCAGCGCGGCGACGACGCAGGCGACGCCGGCATACATCAGGCTGCGTGGCCGGATCAGGCGCGGGATGCGCCGCGCCGCCATGCCCGGTGCCAGCCGCGCCTCGCCCGGCGGCAAAGCGCTTGTCGCGGCGGCGGAGGCGGCGAGGTTCACGTCCGTCTCGAAGGCGATCAGCCCCGGCGCGCGGCCGAGCTTCCGCATGATGTCGTCGCAGGCATCGATGCAGAGGCCGCAGCCGATGCAGCCCATCTGGTAGCCGTCGCGGATGTCGACGCCGGTGGGGCAGGCATGCACGCAGGCGCCGCAATCGACGCAGTCGCCGGCCTTCGGGTCCTTCGCCTTGCCCCGCGTCTCGCCGCGCCAGGCGCGGTAGGCGACGACGAAGCTGTCCGCATCCAGCATGGCGGACTGGAAGCGCGGCCAGGGGCACATATAGGTGCAGACCTGCTCCCGCGCCCAGCCCGCCAGGAGATAGGTGGTGAAGGTGAACAGCGCCATGCAGCCGAGCACGCCGAGCGGCACCTCGACATGCAGGAATTGCAGGAAGAGCGTCGGCGCGTCGTTAAAGTAGTTCACCCAGGCGCCGCCCGTGGCCTGGGCGATGAACAGCCAGGCGGCGTGCTTGGCCGCCTTCCGCCCCCGGTCCTCCCAGCTCCACACCTTCTTGCGGTCGCGCCGCATCCGGGCGTTGCGATCGCCCTCGATCCAGCGCTCCACCAGCATGAAGAGGTCGGTCCAGACCGTCTGCGGGCAGGCGAAGCCGCACCAGACGCGGCCGGCGACGGAGGTGGCGGCGAAGATCGCGATGGCGCCGAGCACGAGCAGGCCGGTGAGGTAGTAGACCTCCTGCGGCCAGATCTCGAGCCAGAAGAAGAACAGCCGGCCCTGCGCCATATCGACCAGCACCGCCTGGTCCGGCATGCCCGGGCCGCGATCCCAGCGCAGCCAGGGCAGCAGGTAGTAGAGGCCGAGGCAGAGGATGAGCACGGCCCACTTCACCCGCCGCACCGGACCGCGCACCGCCTGCGGATAGACCCGCTTGCGCGGCGCGTAGAGCGGCTGCTCCTCGGGGGCGAGCTGCTCCGGGGACGGGATGCTGGTCATTGCCCTTCGGTTCCGCCCAGGCTGTGCAGATAGACGACCAGCATGCGGATCACCGCCGGATCCAGCCGCGCGCCCCAGGCCGGCATCACCCCGGCGCGGGCATAGGAGATGCTGCGCGCCACGCTCGCCCTGTCGCCGCCATAGAGCCAGACGGCGTCGGCGAGGCTCGGCGCGCCCAGCTCCCGGTTCCCCTCGCCGCGCTCGCCATGGCAGGCGACGCAATTCTCGGCGAAGAGGGAGGCGCCGCGCGCTGCCGCGGCGGCATCGGTGCCGCGGCCGGAGAGGCTCAGCACATGTTCCGCCACGTCGCCCACCTGCGCCGCGGTCAGCATGCCATCCGCCAGGAAGCGCGGCATCTGGCTGAGCCGGGTCTCGGCATCGTCCGGCGCGCGGATACCGTGGCGGATGGTCTGCTCGATCTCGGCGAGCCGGCCGCCCCAGAGCCAATCATCGTCGGCCAGGCTGGGGAAGCCGCCCGCCGCGCCCTGGCCGCCGGCGCCATGGCAGCCGGCGCAGCTGTTGCCGAAGGCGGTGCGGCCGCCGGCGATGGCATAGGCGCGCAGTTCGGCATCGGCCAGGATCTCCGGCAGCTCCGCCTGGCGCAGCCGCGCCAGCATCGGCTCCGCTGCGGCGATCCGCGCCGCATGGTCGGCATCCGCCTCCTGCCGGGCGATGCTGCCGAGCAGGCCGGTGCCGGTGAAGGGCAAGGCCGGGTAGAGCACCAGCCAGAGCAGGGAGAAGGCGATGGTGGCGTAGAAGGTCCACAGCCACCAGGTGGGCAGTGGGGTGTTCAGCTCCTTCAGCCCGTCCCATTCATGGCCGGTGGTGGTGGTGCCGCTATGGGCATCGCGTTCGGGTGCATTCGCCATGACGGCGATCTCCTATTCGGCATCCCGCAGCGGGATCTGCCGCGCGGCATCGAAGGCTTGGCGCCGGGCGGGCCTGGAGGCCCAGATCGCGATCCCGGTGAAGAGCACGAAGAACCAGACCACCCAGAGCGTGGTCAGCGTGCCGTGCAGGTCGAGAAGGTCCATGATCCGCGCCTCCTCACTGCTGCCGGAGCTGCTGCGGCGTGACCTCGGAGAAGTCCACCAGCGTGCCGAGCATCTGCAGATAGGCGACCAGCGCATCCATCTCGGTGATCCGCGCCGGATCGGCATCGGCATCGACCTGCCGCGCCCGGGCGTAGCGTCCGGCGAAACCGCTGCCGTCGCTCTCCGGCCGCGCCTGGGCTTCAAGGTCGGCGCGGGCATTGGCGACCATCTCGTCGGTATAGGGCACGCCCACCGCGCGCAGCGTCGCCATGCGGTCGGCGATGCCGCGATAGTCCAGCGCCCGGTCGAGGAAGCCATAGGCCGGCATGATGGAGGCCGGCACCACGCTGCGCGGGTCGCGCAGATGCAGCACCTGCCACTCATCCGAATAGCGGCCGCCGACCCGCGCCAGATCCGGCCCGGTGCGCTTGCTGCCCCATTGGAAGGGGTGGTCGTACATGCTCTCCGCCGCCAGCGAGTAATGGCCGTAGCGCTCCCGCTCGTCGCGGAAGGGGCGGACCATCTGGCTGTGGCAGGTGTAGCAGCCCTCGCGGACATAGATGTCCCGGCCGGCGAGCTCGAGCGGCGTGTAGGGGCGGATGCCGCCGACGCGCTCGATGGTCTGCTCGACGGCGAAGAGCGGGATGATCTGCACCAGCCCGCCGATGGAGATGGTGATGAGGGTGAGGATGCCGAGCAGGATCAGGTTCCGCTCGATCTTCGCCTGGCTGAAGCCGAACATCGCGGGCTTCTCCTTACGCGGCGGCCGGCAGCGCGGCGGCAGCGGGGGCATTCGCCCCCACCGGCTGGCTGCGCACCGAGCGCCAGAGGTTGTAGGCCATGAGCACGGCGCCGCTGAGGTAGAGCAGGCCGCCGAGCGCGCGGATGACGTAGTAGGGGTGCATCGCGGCCACCGTCTCCACGAAGGAGTACTGGAGGAAGCCGAGATGGTCGTAGGCGCGCCACATCAGCCCCTGCATGATGCCGCTGACCCACATGGCGGTGATGTAGAGCAGGATGCCGAGGCTCGCGATCCAGAAGTGCCAGTTGGCGAGCTTCACCGACCAGAGCTGGGTGCGGCCCCAGAGCCGCGGCACCACCCAGTAGAGCACGCCGAAGGTGATGAAGCCGTTCCAGCCCAGCGCGCCGGAATGCACATGGCCGATGGTCCAGTCGGTGTAGTGGGAGAGCGCGTTGACCGCGCGGATCGACATCACCGGCCCCTCGAAGGTCGCCATGCCGTAGAAGCCGACGGCGGCGACGGCGAAGCGCAGGGCGGGGTCCGTCCGCAGCTTGTCCCAGGCGCCGGAGAGGGTCATCAGCCCGTTGATCATGCCGCCCCAGGAGGGCATCCAGAGCATGATGCTGAACACCATCCCCAGTGTCTGCGCCCAGTCCGGCAGTGCGGTGTAATGCAGATGGTGCGGGCCGGCCCAGATGTAGAGGAAGGAGATGGCCCAGAAGTGGATGACCGAGAGGCGGTAGGAATAGACCGGCCGCTCCGCCATCTTCGGGATGAAGTAGTACATCATGCCGAGGAAGCCGGCGGTCAGGAAGAAGCCGACAGCGTTGTGGCCGTACCACCACTGGATCATCGCATCCTGCACGCCGGCGGCGGCGGCGTAGCTCTTGGTGCCCAGCAGGCTCACCGGCAGCGCCGCATTGTTGCCGAGGTGCAGCACCGCGATGGTGATGATGAAGGCCAGGAAGAACCAGTTCGCCACGTAGATGTGGGGCTCCTCCCGCTTCAGGATGGTGCCGCCGAAGACCACGAGATAGGCGACCCAGACGATGGTCAGCCACCAATCGGCGTACCACTCCGGCTCGGCATATTCCTTGCCCTGGGTGATGCCGAGCAGGTAGCCGGTGCCGGCGATCAGGATGAAGAAATTGTAGCCCCAGAAGAGGAACCAGGCCGCATCCTCGCCGCCGAACAGCCGCGCCCGACAGGTGCGCTGGACCACGTAGAGGGAGGAGAGGAGCAACGCATTGCCGCCGAAGGCGAAGATCACCGCCGAGGTGTGCAGCGGCCGCAGCCGGCCGAAGCTGGTGTATTCCAGGCCGAGATTGAGCGCCGGCCAGGCGAGCTGCAGCGCGATGAACAGGCCGACGGCGAAGCCGGCAATGCCCCAGAACACCGTGGCGATGGCGAAGGCGCGCAGCGGCGCTTCCACATAGGCCGGCTGGCGCCGCAGCACGGGGGGCGACTCCGCGGCGGCGGAAACATCAGGCATGGATCATGCTCCTTTCGGCCATGGCGCCATCGCACGCGGCCGGCACGGGGTCCTTGACGGAGATCAAGCGAGGCTCCTGAGAGCGAGGGCGGCGAGCAGCGCGCCGTTCAGCAGCAGCAGCAGCGCCGCGGGGGTGGCGAGGCGGGCGCCGAAGCGCCGCGCGAAGAAGCGGCCGAGCAGGGCGGTGCCGGCCAGCGTGGGCATGGTGCCGAGGACGAAGCCGAGCATGGCGAGCGCGCCCGCCAGCGCGCCGCCGCTGCCCGCCGCGCCGGCCAGCGCGCCGTAGAGCAACCCGCAGGGCAGGGCGGAGAGCAGGAGACCAAGGGCGTAGCCGCGCAGCGGGCCGGGCGGCCCGGCCAGCAGCCGTCCCGCGGCGCCGAGCGGCAGGGCCGGCACGGGGAGCTTCGGCACCAGCGGCGCCAGCGCGGGCAGCCTTGCCGCGCCCTGCGCCAGCATGGAAGCGGCGGCGAGGCCGAGCGGCAGCGCGAGCAGCCCATGCGGCGCCCACTCCGCCACCGCCTGCCCGGCGCCGCCCGCGATGCCGCCGAGCAGCGCATAGCCGGTCGCCCGACCTGCCTGGTAGGGCAGCAGCAGCGCGCCCGAAAGCCGCCGCAGCGCACCGCCCTCCAGCCCGCCGCCCGTCGCAATCTGCGCCATGACGAAGGGCCCGCACATGCCGGCGCAATGCCCGACGCCGCCGGCCAGCCCGGCCAGCAGCATGGCGGCGAACAGCGCCGGATACGCCTTCCCGCCGATCGCGGCCAGGGCATGCAGGCAGTCAGCGAACATGCCGCACCATGCAGGGCAGGGCGCGGCGCCGCCTTGATCCAGGCCAAGGACGGCGCCGTACCGCCGCGCATGATCAGCGCATCATGATGCAGCCCGAACCGCGCCTGCCCACCGACCTGCTCCTCGCCGAGGCGCGGGTGCCGCGTTACACCAGCTACCCCACCGCCGCCGCCTTCGCCCCGCTGGAGGAAGCGCGCTACCGCGATTGGCTCGCCACCGACATCGCGCCGGACGACCCGCTCTCGCTCTATGTGCATGTGCCCTTCTGCCGCGAGCTCTGCTGGTATTGCGGCTGCAACACCAAACCGACACGCTCCGCGGCCCGCATCGCCGCCTATGCCGCGGCGCTGCTGGCGGAGCTCGACCTGCTGGCCGCCGCGCTGCCGGCGCATGGCGGCGTGCAGCATCTGCATTTCGGCGGCGGCACGCCCTCCATGCTCGGCGTGGCGGGAATCGATGCGGTGGTGCGCTCGCTGCGCGAGCGGCTGGGCTTCCGACCCGGCGCGGAACTGGCGATCGAGCTCGACCCCCGGCATGTCGAGCCGGCCCTGGCGGAGGGGCTGGCGACGGCCGGCTTCAACCGCGCCAGTCTCGGCGTGCAGGACATCGCGCCGGAGGTGCAGGCCCGCATCGGCCGGCTGCAGCCGGATGCGGTGGTGGTGGCCGCGGTGGCGCGGCTGCGCCAGGCCGGGATCGCCGCCATCAACCTCGACCTGATGTATGGCCTGCCGGGCCAGAGCGCGGCCCAGGTGGCGCGCACCGCGCAATTCGCCGCTTCGCTGCGCCCGGCCCGCCTCGCCGTCTTCGGCTACGCCCATGTGCCCTGGATGAAGCCGCATCAGCAGGCGATCGATGCCGCCGCCCTGCCCGATGCCGCGGTGCGGCTGGAGCAGGCGGCGGCCGCCGAATCCGTGCTGCGGCAATCCGGCTATGTGGCCATCGGCCTCGACCACTACGCCCGGCCGGAGGACAAGCTGGCCCTGGCCGCACAGGCCGGGCGGCTGCGGCGGAACTTCCAGGGCTACACCACCGATGCCGCGCCGGCGCTGCTCGGCCTCGGCGCCTCCGCCATCGGCCAGCTCCGCAGTGGCCAGGCGCAGAATGCCGCACAGGAGAAGGACTGGCTGGGTCTGGTGGCGGCAGGCCGCCTGCCCATCGTCCGCGGCGCGCCCACCAGCGCGGAGGAGCGGCTGCGCTGGCGGATGATCGAGCGGGTGATGTGCGATCTCGAACTCGACCTGCGGCCCGCCGCCTGGGGCCCCGGCGGTGCCGCGGTGCTGGAGACGGCGGCGCCGCGGCTCGCGGCGCTGGCGAGAGAGGGGCTGGTGCGGCTGCGCGACCAGCACCTGAGCCTTACCCTGCGCGGGCGGCGCTTCCTCCGCCTCGTCGCCGCCTGCTTCGACGCCAATCCGCAGCCCTGGCAGCGCCTGCTGGCAGGCGAGGCGGTCGCCGGACCGGCGCGGCATTCCGCCGCCGTCTGATCATCCCCACACCGTCGCTGCGCGACGCCGCGGGGGCCCCGGCTGCGCCAGGCGGTCGGATGTGTCGCGGCCTGCCGCCGCCGCGCTGCCCGCTACCCTGCCTCGGCCGCATTCACCGGCTTGGTCAGCAGCGTTGCCGCCAGCCTGTGGCCGCGCAGCTTGAGCCGGTCCGCCAGCGGGGCCGCCTGCGGGTGCAGCACGGAGCGCAGGCTGCGGCATTGCAGCCGGACGGCGATCCGCTCCAGCTCCGCGGTCAGCGCATCGATCACCGGCGCGGTGTCCAGCAGGTCCAGGGCGATGATGTGTTCCGCGGTCAGCACCCGCCCTTCCTCGAGGTCATGATCCCGCCGCCAGCAGCAGAGGCCGGAGGGAAAGGCCCGGCCGGGATGGCGAACGGTGGTCACCCCCTCCAGATTCGCCCGGCTCCTGGCCGTGGCGCGGCGGGCGAAGCGCAGCCACTCCGCCAGGCTCACCCGCGGCGCCACCGCCCGCACCAGCGGATAGGCCGGGCGGAATTCCGCTGGCTGCAGCGGCGCCACGATCAGGCTCGGCATCTCGGGCAGGTGGGCCATGCGCCGTTGTAGGGGCAGGCGGCGGCGCCCAGCCTTGTTGTGGATCAATCGCTTGGCCGCTTCCGCTTGCCTTGGCGGGGGCCGGGCCCTAGCTTGGGGGGTGCCGCAGCCTTGTGCCGGGTGCCCGGGAGACAGGCACCGCAGGACCACCGCCGGACGGCCACCACCCGGAAGCAGGGATGCCGTGATGAGGTCCATCAGCCCCGCCCCGCGGCCGCAAGCCGCTGCGCTCGCCAGCGGCGCGGCGCCGCTCGTCGTCCCCGACCCCTGCGCGCATTGCGATGCGCGGTCGGTCTCCGTCTGCTCCGCGCTGGAGGACAAGGATCTGCACCGCCTGGCCACCCTGGCCGAGGTGATGGAGGTGGCGCCGGGCGAGACCTTCATCGAGGAAGGCGAGACGCCGGAGCATTTCTTCAACGTCACCGGCGGCACCGTCCGGCTCTACAAGCTGCTGCCCGATGGCCGCCGGCAGATCACCGGCTTCGCCCGGCCCGGGCATTTCCTCGGCCTGGCGGTGGGGGAGGCGAATGCCTTCTCCGCCGAAGCGCTGGAGACCGTGCGGGTCTGCCGCTTCTCCCGCTCCCGCCTGCGGGCCGTGCTGGACGATTTCCCCGCCTTCGAGCGCCGCCTGTTGCGCTCGGCGGCGAATGAGCTGGTGGCGGCGCAGGAGCAGATGCTGCTGCTCGGCCGCAAGACGGCGCGGGAACGCGTTGCCTCCTTCCTGCTCGCCCAGGCGCGGCCGCTGCGCGCCTGTGACCCGCCGCCCGGCCGTTTCCACCTGCCCATGACGCGCACCGACATCGCCGACTATCTCGGCCTGACCATCGAGACGGTGAGCCGCACCATGACGCGGCTCAGGACCGAGAAGCTGATCGCCCTGCCGAGCCCGGCCGAGGTGGTGGTGCTGGATCGTGGGCGGCTGGAGGCGCTCGCTGGCGGCTTCGAGGAAGAGAGGATCTGACATCCTGGCCGGCACGCGGGCCGGCGGCCGGAAGAGCGCATCCTGGCCGACGCGATCCGCCGGCCTGGAAACACGTCGCTCGGCTACCCTGTTTCTGCCGCGAGACAGCCCATCGGGTGATCGCACCTGATCGTATATGCCCTGGTGGCCCGATCCCGAAGTCCTGCGGACTTCGTCCTCCGGCCACTGGCCTTTAAAATTCGAGTGGCCTGCCTGACCGCTCCGCTCGCTGGAGATCAGCGAACGTCGCGGGCAGGACACCAGGATCACCCGCCACGGGGGACGAGGGCGAGATGCAGGGGTTTTCCGCGTTCCACTGGCTGGTCGTCCTGCTCGTCATCGCCTTCCATGCCGTGCCGCTCTATCTGGCGATCAGCCGTGTCCGGCGGGAGAAGCGGGAAGGCCAGGGCCTCACCCCCGGCGCCAAGGGCTGGCTGTTCCTCCTCCTCTGGGGGCTCTGGGTCGCGCTGATCCTCTATGCCGTCGGCATGCTGAGCTACTACCAGGGCCCGGATGTGGGGGCAGCCTTCGGCGTCATCCCCGGGGTGATGATCGTCGAATCGGTGCAGAACCTGCTGCTCGGCGCCGCGCTGGTCGGCGTGCTGGTGCTGGCGACGCGGCGGTCCCGGCATTTCCGCTGGGCCTGGCTCGTCCTCGCCGTGGCGACCGCGCTGAACGCGCCGCTGAACCTCTGGATGGTCACCGATACGCTGCGCCGCCAGGACATCGCCTTCGATCCCCTGGCCGAGCTGGCCCCCGCCGATGTCGCGCGCTGGCTCGGCACCGTGCTCGGCCTGGCGCTCTGGACCGCCTATATCTTCCGCTCGCGTCGCGTGGCGCTGACCTTCACGCGCTGAGCTGCCGCGGCTCAGGAATAGGTGGAAACCTCGATGAGGTTGCCCTCCGGGTCCCGGCAATAGACCGAGCCCATGGGGCCGAGCGCGCCGGTGCGGGTCACCGGCCCCAGCTCGATGGTCAGGCCGCAGGCGTGGAAATGCGCGACGATGTCCTCCACCCGCACGGCGACGACGAAGCAGAGATCCTGGCTGCCCGGCACGCAATGCTCCGCCGCCAGCCAATCCGCCTGGGAAGCCTCGAAGGGCCGGAGGTTCAGCTTCTGCCCGCCGAATTTCAGCGCGATGCGCGGCGGGTGGCCGAAATCCTCCCGCTCCATCCCCAGCACGCGCTGGTACCAGGAGGCCATGAGCTCCACGTCGCGGCAATTGATGACGAGATGGTCCAGCCGGTCGACCGAAAAGCGCATGCGGCTCAGCCCTTCTTCGGCAGGCGGGCGGTGACCTCGATCTCGATCAGCATCTCCTCGCTCTGCAGCCCGGCGACAATCATGGTGGAGACCGGCTTGGCGCGGCCCAGATAGCGCTTCACCACCGGCCAGCAGGCCGGCCAGTCCGCCCGGTTCGGCAGAATGTAGAGGGTCCGCACCACGTCATCCAGGCTGGCCCCGGCCTCCGCCAGGGCTTTGGCGATATTCTCGAAGCACTGCTCCGCCTGGGCCACCACGCCCTCCCGCAGGGTCATGGTGCTGTAGTCGAAGCCGGTGGTGCCGGAGACCCAGACATGGTCGCCATCGACCACGGCGCGGGAATAGCCGATCTGCTCCTCGAAGGCGGAGCCGGAGGAGATGCGGCGGCGATCTGGCATGCGGAGTCTCCCGGGCGGCGGAGGCCCCCCGCATAGGGGCGCGGCGGGCGGGAGGCAAGCTTTCCCTCGGGGCGGAGTTCGGCACCGGGCTGGCCGCGCCCGTGGCACCTGCCCAGCCGCAATCGCCCCCTCACAGCGGCAATGGCCGGTTCAGAAGGACAGCAGCCGGACCAGCGCCTCGCCGAAGGCGGTGCGGTAGGAGATCACCCCGGCCAGCCCGGTCGCCACGCAGACGCAGACCGCGCCCGCCAGCGCCGCCCCCCAGCCGCGTCCCGCCTGCCGCAATCCGCGGAACAGGCACAGGGTGATGGCCAGCGGCGCGACGACCCCGAGCAGAGCAATCAGGCCGAACACCACGATCAGCCGATGCAGTTGCGCCTCGAAGCCCGGCAGCGGCGCGCCATCCGGCCCCACCAGCGTCGCCAGGTGCCGGGCGACTCCCAGCGCATCCTCCAGCCGGAACAGCAGGGCGCCGTAGAGCATGTTCCACAAGGTGGCGCTGGCCAGGGCGCTGAGGGCCAGCAGGAGGGCCGCGCGCACCGGCAGGCGCGGCCGCAGCAGCCGTGCCAGGGCCAGGGTCGTGCCGCATATCACCGCGGCCTCGAAGGCGTTGGCCACCATCCAGGGCGGCACCAAGGGCGTCAGCCCCGCCGGCGCCGTGGGCTGGTGCAGCACCAGCTCCAGCCCAGGCCAGGACTCCTCAGGTTGCAGGACGCCCTGCGCGACCGCCCACTCCCGCACCCGCAGCAGCGGCGCCACCACCGACTCCCGCAGGACCCGGCGCATGCTCTCGGCGATGAACTGGCCGCCGGCGATCAGCGCCAGCACCTGCGGCAGATAGGCGGCCGCCTCGGCCTCGGAGGCCGCGGGGCGGGAGGCCGGGTGTGGCGCCATGGCCAGCGCCCGGCGCAAGGTCAACCACCAGGCCCGGACATCAGCGAGGGTGCTGAGCGCCATGTCCGGGCCGGGGAGGGCTATTCCAGCCCCTCGTAGAAATCGTGGCCCTTGTCGTCCACCACGATGAAGGCGGGGAAATCCACCACCTCGATCCGCCAGACCGCCTCCATGCCGAGCTCCGGATACTCCAGCACCTCGACCTTCTTGATGCAGTCCTGCGCCAGCCTTGCGGCGGGGCCGCCGACCGAGCCCAGGTAGAAGCCGCCATAGGTCTGGCAGGCCTTCAGCACCGCTTTGCTGCGGTTGCCCTTGGCCAGCATCACCAGGGAGCCGCCGGCCTTCTGGAAGGCCTCCACATAGCTGTCCATGCGCCCCGCCGTGGTCGGGCCGAAGCTGCCGGTGGCGAAGCCCTGCGGCGTCTTGGCCGGGCCGGCGTAATAGACCGGATGGTTCTTGATGTAGTCCGGCAGGCCCTCGCCGCGGTCCAGCCGCTCCTGCAGCTTGGCATGGGCGATGTCGCGCGCCACCACCATGGTGCCGGTGAGGGAGACGCGGGTCTTCACCGGGTACTTCGACAGCGTCGCCCGGATCTGGTCCATCGGCTGGTTCAGGTCGATCCTGACCACTTCGCCGCCGAGGATCTCGTCCGTCGTCTCCGGCAGGTAATGCGCCGGGTCGCGCTCCAGCGCCTCCAGGAACACGCCCTCCGGCGTGATCTTGGCCTTGATCTGTCGGTCGGCCGAGCAGGAGACGCCGATGCCGATGGGCAGGCTTGCGCCATGCCGTGGCAGCCGCACCACCCGCACGTCGTGGCAGAAATACTTGCCGCCGAATTGCGCGCCGATGCCGAGGTTCTGGGTCAGCTTGTGCACCTCCGCCTCCAGCCCCGTGTCGCGGAAGGCGTGGCCCGACTTGTCGCCGCTGGTCGGCAGCGCATCCAGCCATTTCGTGCTGGCCAGCTTCACCGTCTTCAGCGTCGTCTCGGCGCTGGTGCCGCCGATGACGATGGCCAGGTGGTAGGGCGGGCAGGCGCTGGTCCCCAGCGTCTTGATCTTCTCTTCGAGGAAGGCGAGCAGCTTCGGCTTGTTCAGCACCGCCCGCGTCTGCTGGAAGAGGAAGGTCTTGTTGGCGCTGCCGCCGCCCTTGAGGACGAACATCAGGTGGAATTCGTCGGCGTGGTGCTCGCCGGGCGCCGCCATGATGGAGAAATCCACCGGCAGGTTGTTGCCGGTGTTCACCTCATCATACATGGTCAGCGGTGCCATCTGCGAATAGCGCAGATTGGTCTCGGTATAGGTGCGGTGGACGCCGAAGCTGATCGCTTCCTCCTCGTCCCCCTCCACCCAGACGCGCTGGCCCTTCTTGCCGAAAACGATCGCCGTGCCGGTGTCCTGGCACATCGGCAGCACGCCGCCGGCGGCGATGTTGGCGTTCTTCAGCAGGTCGAGCGCGACGAACCGGTCATTCGCGCTCGCCTCCGGGTCCTTCAGGATGTTGGCGAGCTGCTGCAGATGCGCCGGGCGCAGCAGGTGGGAGACATCCTTGCAGGCGGCGACGGCCAGCGCCTCCAGCGCTTCCGGCTTCACCTTGAGAACGGTCCGCCCCTCCACCTGCACGGTGCTGATGCCCGGGATGTCGAGCTTCCGCCAGGCGGTGTCGTCCGCCCCCAGCGGGAACATCGGGCTGTAGCGGAAATTCTCCGGCTTGGCGGGGGCTGGGTCGGAAGCAGCGTCGAGGGGTGGGGTCACTTGCGGTCTCCGGGCCTTGCCCCCGGTGTACCGCCAGCCGCAGGGCCAGCCAAGGTCGCGCCTGCCCCGCGGCGGGGGCAGGGCACGCGCCGCTACTCCCGCTTGCGGCGGAAGGCGTCCAGGCTGACCACCTGCGGCTTGGCCTCCGCCTCGGGCGCCCCGGCCGCCACCGCCGGGGGGGCGTCCGGCACCGCTGCGGCAACGGGCTCGGGCGGCTGGAACCGCAGGCCGAAGCGGACATGCGGGTCCGCGAAGGCGGTCAGCGCCGCGAAGGGGATGGTCAGCATGGCCGGCACCCCGCCGAAGGACAGCCCGACCGAGAAGCTGCTGCCGCTGGCATCCACGCTGAGGTCCCAGAATTTGTGCTGCAGCACGATGGTCATCTCTTCCGGGTAGCGTGCCTTCAGATGGCCGGGCAGGTGGACGCCCGGGGCATCGGTCCGGAAGGTCAGGTAGAAATGGTGCTCGCCGGGCAGGCCATGCTTCGCCACATGGCGCAGGGCGTCACGCGGAACGGCACGCAGCGCCTCTTCGGTCCAGCTGGAATAGGGGAGCTGGCTCTCCGGCGGCGAGGCGGTCTCGGTCATTATGCGGGTCCTTCTCACCCTGTTCTGGGCGCGGGCATGGCAAGTCCCATGCCTGGCATCGCGCAGGCTTTGCATAGGCCATGCCGAGGAACCACGGAAGTGTGAGTGGAAAATGAAAGTGGGGGGCTTCTGTTGCCCGGCGCCCCCCGAGCCGCGCTTAATGCTACTGTTTAGGCAGCAACAGCGAGTGCGTCGTTGTCGTTCGCACTTATGTTCGGCCCGATAACGGCGGAACCATGCCGAGCAGCACACTGACCTTTCAACGCTGGTCGAACCTATTTCGCCCCCCTGGCGCCGGGTGTCCGGCGAAGGGAAGTGGTGGAGGCGGCGGGAATCGCACCCGCGTCCCAAGACGCCTAGTGAATCAGCGGTCTACTGCCATAGTCGGCGAACCGACCCCGGCAATTTAGGAAGGCCGCCGGCCGATCGCAAGCCCTGCCGGCCGACAGGCGCATGGCGTACGGCCTGCCGCGCTGCGCTGCCGGCGCTCGGCCGGCCGCGTCATCCGCTGCGGCGCCATGCCTTCCAGGGCGAAGTCAGCGCAGCCGGATCGGCTTGGGATGCGGCGGCCCGCCACCCTCGGTGGCGAGCGGGCCTGCCCGGGCAGCGTGCCGGAACAAGCCGGAGGGCATGGTGCTGCCCGGCGCCCGGCAGGCGGGCCACGGACCCCGGCGCGAGCCGGCCGATGCCGCCACGGGCAGGGCAGGCATCCGCCTCAGGCTGCCATCCGGCGGCAGCTTTCGGCGCAGCGGCGGCAGGCCTCGACGCATTCCTGCATGCCGCCCACCGCTTCACAGCTTTTGGCGCAGTCCTCGCAGATCTGGGCGCAGGCCCCGCAGGTGGTCCTGTGGTGAGGGGTACCGATGAGCATGAAATTGGCCGCCGTCTGGCACATCTCGGCGCAAGCCAGCATCAACCTGAAATGCTGCGGCTCCACATGCTTGCCGCCCTGCTCCAAGCAATGGGTCATCGCCATGCCGAGGCAGGTGCTGTGGCAACGCAGGCAGTCCTCGATGCAGGCACGCATCTCCGCGGGCATCTGATACATGTCGTCTCCCTTGCGAAGGCGCCTTGGCTGGCGGTGGGCGGAGGCGGCGCCAGAGCCTCCCCCTCCGGCATCCGGGCCGCCGCCGGATGCGCCGGGCGTCGGCCTGGCCCGGCGAGGGCCCTGCCGACCCCGGGTGAACCCCGGGCCACCCCCGGGGGTTTGCCCCCGCCATGGCAACAAGGCCGGCGCCCGGCTTGACCTTCCCACCATGGGAAGCACCACCTTGCCGCCATCGACGAAAATCGGCCCGTCAAGGCGGACCACCCGGGAGACGGCAGCATGAGCAGTCAGCACCACGGCCACGGGCATGAGCATGACGGCGGGGGGCGCGCGCATCGGCACGGGCCCTGCTGCGCCCATGGCCAGGCTGACCATGTCCATGGGCATCAAGCCCTGGCAGGCGCGGCGCTGGCCGAGTCCAGCCCGGCCACCGACCCGGTCTGCGGCATGCAGGTGAACCCGGCCACCTCGAAGCACCGGCTGGAGCATGGCGGGACCACCTTCCACTTCTGCTGCGCCGGCTGCCGGACGAAATTCGCAGCCGATCCGGAGAAGTACCTGCAGCCGAAGGCGGCCGCCGCGCCGACGCCGGCGCAACAGGCCGCCACCTACACCTGCCCCATGCACCCGGAGATCCGCCAGCAGGGGCCGGGAAGCTGCCCCCTCTGCGGCATGGGGCTGGAGCCGCTGGAGATCACCGCCGAGGCCGTCCCCAATGCGGAGCTGGCCGACATGACGCGGCGGTTCCGGATCGGGCTGGCGCTGGCGCTGCCCGTCATGCTCCTGGAGATGGGCAGCCACATCCCCGGCCTGCACCGCCTCGTCCCGCCCACGGCCTCCACCTGGATCCAGTTCCTGCTTGCGACGCCGGTCGTGCTCTGGGCGGGTTGGCCCTTCTTCCTGCGCGGCTGGCAGTCGGTGGTGAACCGCAGCCTGAACATGTTCAGCCTGATCGCCCTCGGAACCGGTGCCGCCTATCTCTACAGCGTAGCTGCCACGCTCGCGCCCGGCCTCTTCCCCGCCGGGTTCCGGGGCATGGATGGCGAGGTCGCCGTCTATTTCGAGGCAGCCGCCGTCATCACCGTGCTGGTCCTGCTCGG
>NZ_JAMZIK010000109.1 GCF_024178315.1 Siccirubricoccus soli
CCGCAGCCTGAACATGTTCAGCCTGATCGCCCTCGGAACCGGTGCCGCCTATCTCTACAGCGTAGCTGCCACGCTCGCGCCCGGCCTCTTCCCCGCCGGGTTCCGGGGCATGGATGGCGAGGTCGCCGTCTATTTCGAGGCAGCCGCCGTCATCACCGTGCTGGTCCTGCTCGGCCAGGTACTGGAATTGCGGGCGCGCGAGCAGACCGGCGGCGCCATCCGCGCCCTGCTGAACATGGCGCCGAAGACCGCGCGGCGCCTGACGGCCAATGGCGAGGACGAGGAGATCCAGCTGGCGGAGGTGCGGGTCGGCGACCGGCTGCGGGTGCGCCCGGGCGGGAGCGTGCCGGTGGATGGCGAGGTGCTGGAAGGCAGCGGCGCCGTCGATGAATCCCTGGTCACCGGCGAATCCCTGCCGGTGGAGAAGGCGCCCGGCTCCAAGCTCATCGGCGGCACGGTGAGCGGCACCGGCGCGCTGGTGATGCGGGCGGAGAGGGTGGGGGCGGACACCATGCTCTCGCGCATCGTCGCCATGGTGGCGGAGGCGCAGCGCAGCCGGGCGCCGATCCAGCGCCTGGCCGACAGGGTCGCCGGCTGGTTCGTACCGGCGGTGGGCGCCGTGGCGGCGCTAGCCTTCCTCGCCTGGGCCGTCTGGGGCCCGTCTCCGGCGCTCTCCCACGGGCTGATCGCGGCGGTCTCCGTCCTCATCATCGCCTGCCCCTGCGCGCTCGGGCTCGCCACGCCCATGAGCATCATGGTGGGCGTCGGCAAGGGCGCAGGCGCGGGCGTCCTCATCCGGAATGCCGAGGCGCTCGAGCGCATGGAGAAGGTGGACACGCTGGTCGTGGACAAGACCGGCACGCTGACCGAGGGCCGGCCCAGGGTTGTGGCCGTGGTCCCGGCGCCGGGCCTGACCGAGGCCGAGCTGCTGCCGCTCGCCGCCAGCCTGGAGCGGTCGAGCGAGCATCCGTTGGCCGCCGCCATCCTCGCCGCGGCCAGGGAACGCGGCATGGCCTTCGGCGAGTCCGCCGATTTCGCCTCCGCCACCGGCAAGGGCGTGACCGGCATGGTGGCGGGGCGCCGGGTCGCGCTGGGCAATGCGCGGCTGATGCAGGAGCTCGGCGTAGAGCTGGGTGAACTGGCCGCCCGGGCGGAGGAGCTGCGGCGCGAGGGCGGCACCGCGCTCTTCCTGGCCGTGGACGGCAGGCCCGGCGGCGTCATCGCGGTGGCCGACCCGGTCAAGGCGACGACGCCGGCCGCGCTGGCGAGCCTCCGCGCCGAGGGCATCCACATTCTCATGCTGACCGGCGACAACCGCATCACGGCCGAGGCGGTCGCCCGCAGGCTCGGCATCGAGGAATTTCAGGGCGACGTTTTGCCGGAGGACAAGCACCGCATCGTCCGCGAGCTGCGCGCCCAGGGCAGGGTCGTCGCCATGGCCGGCGATGGGGTGAATGACGCGCCGGCCCTGGCCGAGGCCGATATCGGCATCGCCATGGGCACCGGCACGGATGTGGCGATGCAGAGCGCCGGCGTGACCCTGGTCAAGGGCGACCTCGCCGGCATCGCCCGGGCACGGAAGCTGTCCCATGCCGTGATGCGCAACATCCGGCAGAACCTGTTCTTCGCCTTCCTCTACAACGCGGCCGGGGTGCCGCTGGCCGCCGGGGTGCTCTACCCCGTCTTCGGCCTCCTGCTCAGCCCGATCGTCGCGGCGCTGGCCATGGCGCTCAGCTCGGTGTCCGTCATCGGCAACTCGCTGCGGCTGCGGCGGGTGCCGCTATAGCGGTACGCTGCCGCAGCGGCGGCGCGGCTACCCCTCGCGCTTCAGCCCCCGCTCCACCACCCGGGCATAGAGCGCGGCACCATAGGGAATGGCGGCGTCGTTGAACTGGTAGCGGGGGTTGTGCGGCATCGCCCCCTCCCCGTTGCCGACATGGATATAGGCCCCCGGCACCTTCTCCATCATGAAGGAGAAATCCTCGGAGCCCATGCCCGGCGGCTTGTCCCGGGCCACCTGCGCCTCGCCCACCAGCTCCAGCGCTGCGGCGGCGATTGCCTCGGTCGCCTCCGCATCATTCACCGTCGGCGCGAAGATCAGCCGCCAGTCCAGCCGCGCCGTGGCCCCGAACCCTGCCGCCACGCCGGCCGCGACGCGCTGCAGCCCTTCCTCGATCTGCTGCGCCACCTCGCGGGAGAAGAAGCGGGCGGTGCCGGAGATCGTCGCGGTTTCGGGGATGACGTTGTAGGCCTCACCGCCCACCACCTTGGTCACGCTGATCACCGCCGCCTCCCGCGGATTGATGTTGCGGGAGACGATGGATTGCAGCGCCGCGGTGATATGACAGGCGGCCAGCACCGGGTCGATACTGACCTCCGGCCGCGCGCCATGCGCGCCGCGGCCGGCCACATGGACGTCGAAGAAGGCGCCGCCGGCGGCGGTCGGCCCTGGGCGGATGGCGTATTCGCCCACCGCCATGCCGGGGCGGTTGTGCATGCCGAAGATCTGGTCGCAGGGGAAGCGCTCGAACAGCCCGTCCTCCAGCATGGCCAGCGCGCCGCCGCAGCCTTCCTCTCCAGGCTGGAAGATGAAATGGACGATACCGTCGAAGTTCCGCGTCTCCGCCAGATACTTCGCGGCGCCGAGCAGCATGGTGGTGTGCCCGTCATGCCCGCAGGCATGCATCTTCCCCGGCACGGTGGAACGGTAGGGAACCTCGTTCAGCTCCTCCATCGGCAGCGCGTCCATGTCGGCGCGCAGCCCGATGGCGCGGTTGCCCCTGCCACTGCGCAGCACGCCCACCACGCCGGTGCCGCCGACGCCGCGATGCACCTCGATGCCCCAGCTCTCCAGCTTTTCCGCCACGATCGCCGCCGTCCTGTGCTCCTGCATGCCGAGCTCCGGATGGGCGTGCAGATCCTGGCGGATGGCGGTCAGCTCGGCATGGTGGCGGCGGATGGCATCGAGTGCGGACATGGCGGGGCCCCTGGCGCGAAAGCCGACATTGTGCCGCGCCGCGCGCCCCGCCGCTAGGCGCCGCGCCTCAGGCCAGCGCCACCTCCCGGTACCCGTCCGCCGCGACCTCCTCGCACCATTCCCGGTAGGCCGGTGCGCTGCCGGTATAGCGGGCGACGACGCGCTGCTGCTTGCCGGCGACGTTGCGGTTCACCCCCGTCATCCAGCTATCCACCTCCATGGAGAGCAGCCCCCTGGCGCAATCCATCACATGCGCCATCCAGGCAGCGGTGCCCTTCTCCCCGGCCTCCGCCCGCTGCTTCCCCGCCGCCTGCATATGGCCGAGCAGGCGGGAGACCCAGTCCACATTGTACTCGATGCTGCGCGGAATGTTCCCCAGCGCGGTATGCGGGCCGAGCAGCATGAACATGTTCGGGAAGCCCGGCACCATCATGCCGACGAAGCTCCGCGCCCCGCCCGCCCAGGCCTCCTTCAGCGTGCGGCCCCCGGTCCCGCGGAAGTCGATCCGGTCGAAGGCGCCGGTCAGCGCATCGAAGCCGGTGGCGTAGATGATGATGTCGAACTCGAATTCGCGCTCAGCGGTCTTCAGCCCGGTCGGCGTCACCTCGGTGATCGGCGTCGCCCTGGTGTCCACCAGCTCCACATTCGGCTGATTGTACACCTCATAGTACCGCGTCTCCAGCGGTACCCGCCGTGTGCCGAAGCCGTGATTCGTCGGAATCAGCATCTCCGCCACCTTCGGGTCCTTCACCCGCTGGCGGATCTTGTTGGCGACGAAGGCGGACATCTCGGCATTCGCCGTGCGGTCCGTCAGCATGTCGCGGAAATTGCCCACCCAGATGCCGAAACCGGGGGAGTTGTAGAGCTTCTCCCAGAATTCCTCGCGCTCGGCCTGGCTCACCTCGAAGGTCGCCCGCGGATCCGGCGTGTGCAGGAAGCAGGAGAAGGTCTCCTCGCAGCGGCGGAAGATCTCGTCGTAGCTGGCCTTGATCTGCGCCTGCTCCTCCGGCGTGATCTTGCGGTTATGCAGCGGCGCGCACCAATTCGGCGTGCGCTGCAAGACGGTGAGATGGCCGACATCCTTCGCCACCTCCTGGATGGTCTGCACCCCCGTCGCCCCGGTGCCGATGACGGCAACGCGCTTGCCGGCGAAGCTGATCGGCTCCTTCGGCCAATGCGCGGTGTGGAAGGCGCGGCCCTGGAAGCTTTCCATCCCCGGGTAATTCGGCAGCGTCGGCGCCGAGAGCGCGCCGATCGCGGTGATGAGGAAGCGCGCGCTGTGCTTTGCCCCGCCTTCCAGCGTGACCGTCCAGGTGAGGCTCGCCTCGTCCCACTCGGCCGCGGTGACGCGGCTGTTGAACTGGATGTCCCGCCGCAGGTCGTATTTGTCGGCGACGAAGTTCAGGTAGCGCTCGGTCTCCGGCTGCGGCGCGAAATGCTCGGACCAGCTCCATTCCTGCAGCAGCTCCTTGTCGAAGGAGAAGCCGTAGGAATAGCTCTCGGAATCGAAACGGGCGCCGGGGTAGCGGTTCCAGTACCAGGTGCCGCCGACGCCGCTGCCGGTCTCGAACACCCTGGCCTTCAGGCCGAGCTGCCGCAGACGGATGAGCTGGTACATGCCGGACATGCCGGCGCCGATGATGATGGCGTCGAAATCAGGGGCGGGCATGGCTTGGGTCCTCCGTTTGCCCGAAGCTAGGCCGCGGAGGATGCAGGGGGAAGGGGCGGGGGCTTTGCGCTGGCGCGAGGGCAGGGGGCGCTGCCCCCGTTGGCGGCAGTGCCGCCAACCCGCCGGGGCCAGGACCTGGCCCCGGACCCCGGTTCGGGTCTGGCAGGCTTGAACACAAGGGGCGGGCCTTCACCAGAAGGGAACAGGGGCCGGCTCCCCGGGCGAAGGCTTGCATCATCCATGTCAGGGCCTGCACGAGGGCATCGAGGGCCTGTCCCAACAACCCAGAACTACGCGAATCCCGCTCCCGCAACGGCCGTTGCGCCGCGCCTGTCGCTCACCCCGGGGCGGAAAGCCGCAGCCGGACCTCGGCGGCTGCGTCGCCTCCAACACCATCCGCATCCTCGCTGCCTCGTTCGGGCCAGGCTTTGGCTTGGAATTCCACTTGAAAATAGGAAAATATTCTGTTACGCTCGCGCCTATGCCTCACACCCACCTCCGCCCCCACCGCTATACTCCGAACCGCCCCTGGCAGCCGATGAGCGACGAGGAATGGCTGGCCCTCGCGCCTTACGTCCTCCGCCGCTCCGGCCCCGGCCGTCCCATCCCGGAACTCCGCCAGCGGATGGACGCCATCTTCCACCTCGCCTGCAGCGCCGAGCCCTGGCGCGCCCTGCCGCCCGCCTTCGGCAAGCCGGACACCGTCTCCCGCTGCTTCCGCCGCCTGACCCATGCCGGGCTCTGGCAGCGCCTGCTGCGCGCGCTGGTGGATTTGTCCGAAACCCACACGCTGCGCGCCATCGAGGCCTGGATCACCCGCGCCTGCCGCCGCGCCGCGCGCATCCTCGGCCTCGGCTTCATCGTGCTGATCCGCCGCCTCGGCCTCCGCTCCGCCCTCAACGGCCCGCCCTGGCTGCTGCCGGACCCGGAATTCGCCGAGAAGCTGGTCCACGCCATCCCGGAGCTGGATGCGCCCACCCAGGCTGGCTTCCGCCGCTTCTGCTGGCGATTGCGCATGCTGCTGCGCCTCCATCGCGTCGCCATGGGCCGCAGCCGCATCCCTCGCTGCCTCCGCCTCGCCTGGGCCTGAGCCACCGGATTGCGCCTCGCGCCCTGGGACGGCATGCTTCCCCGTCGCGGCGACCACCGCGCTATAACCGGCGGTTTATAACCGCCCGCGAGGAGAGCCCCATGGCCTATCCCAAGGTCCAGCTTCATATCGACGGCACTTGGCGTGCCGCCCGTTCGGGCAAGACCATCCCCGTGCTGAACCCAGCGACCGAGGAGGTGATCGGCGAGGTCGCCCATGCCGGCCGCGATGACCTCGACGAGGCGCTGGAGGCCGCCGAGCGCGGCTTCGCCGCCTGGAAGAAAGTCTCCGCCTTCGAGCGCGCCAAGCTGATGCGCAAGGCCGCCGACCTGCTCCGCAGCCGCGCCGATGAGATCGCGAAGCTGATGACCATGGAGCAGGGCAAGCCGCTGCCCGAGGCGAAGGCCGAGACCCTTGCCGGCGCCGACATCATCGACTGGTTCGCCGAGGAAGCTCGCCGCGCCTATGGCCGCGTCATCCCGGCCCGGGCCGAGGGCGTCTACCAGCTCGTCGTCAAGGAGCCGGTCGGGCCGGTCGCTGCCTTCACGCCGTGGAACTTCCCGATCAACCAGGTGGTCCGCAAGCTCTCGGCGGCGGTCGCCACCGGCTGCTCCATCATTGTCAAGGCGCCGGAGGAAACCCCGGCCTCCCCGGCCGAGCTGGTCCGCTGCTTCATCGATGCCGGCCTGCCGAAGGGCGTCGCCCAGCTCGTCTACGGCATCCCGGCCGAGATCAGCGAATACCTCATCCCCCACCCCACCATCCGCAAGGTGACCTTCACCGGCTCGACGCCGGTCGGCAAGCAGCTCGCCGCGCTGGCGGGCAAGCACATGAAGCGGGTGACGATGGAGCTCGGCGGCCATGCCCCGGCCATCGTCTTCGACGATGCCGATCTCGACCTCGCCGCCCGCACCCTGGCCGCGGCGAAGTTCCGCAATGCCGGCCAGGTCTGCGTCTCGCCCACGCGCTTCCTGGTGCAGGAGAAGCTCTACGAGCCCTTCGTCGAGAAATTCGTCGCCCATGCCAAGGCGGTGAAGGTCGGTAACGGCCTGGAGGAGGGCGTGCAGATGGGCCCGCTGGTGCATGAGCGCCGCATCCCCTGGGTCGAGGGGCTGATGGCCGATGCCCGCCAGAAGGGCGCCGAGGTGCATACCGGCGGCGAGCGGATCGGCAACAAGGGCTATTTCTACGAGCCAACCGTGCTGACCGGCGTCGGCAAGGACGCCCGGATGATGAATGAGGAGCCTTTCGGCCCCCTCGCCATGATCGCCCCCTTCAAAGAGTTCGACGAGGTGGTGGAGGAGGCCAACCGCCTGCCCTACGGCCTCGCCAGCTACGCCTTCACCCGCAGCGCCAAGACGGCGAACGCCATCGCGGCCAAGGTCGAGAGCGGGATGATGACGATCAACCATCTGGGCCTTGCCCTGCCGGAGGTACCCTTCGGCGGCATCAAGGACAGCGGCTACGGCTCGGAGGGCGGGTCCGAGGCAATCGAGGCCTATCTGAACACGAAGTTCGTGTCGCAGGCCGGGCTCTGAGCCATGCCGGCCGGGGCCACGGCGGGGGTGAGGCGGCGACGCCCTGCCCTGCCAAGGGCCCTGGCCACCCTGTTCCGGCACGGCGGGCAGGGCCAGGGACCTGATGGCAGCCCCGGCCTTTCCGCCGAGCGGAGCGCCAGGGCGGGCGTACCTGTCGCGGCAAGGGCCTACCGGCGATGGTGGCGAATAGGTCCTGGCGGGCGACATGCATGGTCGATCTCCGTGCGGCATCGCAACACGCAAGCTGCGTACCGACTGGGAAAGCGGTGGCGAGGCCACGGCGCCGAATACCAGTGATGGCCGAGCGGATGTCGCCGGCCACCATGCCTGAGCGGTATCCTGGCTCCTGTGGAGCATGACCGGCGTTGGGCGGCCGATGGCGGCAGCCTGGACCGCACAATGGCGGCACGGCGCCTACCGTATGGCGTTTCGCGGCAGTGGCTATAGAAGGCCGGTCAACTACGCAGGAATTCCAGCAGCGCGGTAGCCACGGCCTCTGGCTGTTCCTGCTGCACCCAATGGCCGGCGTCGGGGATGAGTGTGACCTTCTCCATACGGGTGCAGGCCGCGCGCTGCATCCGCTCCAGCGCGCCCGGCACCTGCTGGGTGCCCCAATCGCTGGCGCCGGCGATGAAGGTGGCCGGAATGTCGATGGTGCGGCCGGCGAAGACCTCCGCCTCTGCCTCGAACAGCCCGCTGGTGCGGCAACGATACCAATTCAGCCCGCCCTGGAAGCCGGTTCGCGCGTATTCGTCGCTGTAGACGCGAAGTTCCGCCTCGGGCAGCCAGCGGCAAGCGGCGATTGCGGCCTCGGTTGGCATCTCCGGCGCCACCTGCGCCGCCATGCCGCGATCGAGATCCATGACATAGTAGCGTGGCAGCTTGGCCAGTTCCCCCGCTGTCCAGCCGGCGAGAAGAAAGGGCCGGTTCGCTGTCCAGTCCGCGCTTTTCACATGGTAGTAGGCCCGGAGAAAGGCATGCAAGCCCTGGGGCGCCTGCCACATCTCCGCATTGGCCGGCGGCGTCGAGTAATACCACTGGTAGTGCTTGCGGCCGAGTGCGGTGAGGGCTGCATGCACATCCGCTGGCCTGGGGCGTGGCGCCTCACCGAGCGGCAGCGGCGGCACGCCGGTGAAGGGGGCACTCATCAGCGCGACGCGGCGGAAGATGTCGGGCCGCAGCAGCGCGCACCAGGCAGCGACAGGAGACCCGAAATCATGGCCGACCACCGCGGCCGCCTCTCGATGGCCCAGGGCGGCGACCAGCCCTAGCGCATCCCGCACCAGATTCAGCATGCGGAAGGGGGCAAGGTCGGTATCGTATTCCGCGCTCCAGCCCTCGGTGCGGCCATAGCCGCGCTGGTCCGGCGCCACCACGTGGTAGCCGGCCGCCGCCAGGGCCGGCATGACCTTGCGCCAGGAATAGGCCAGTTCCGGGAAGCCGTGCAGCAACAGCAGAAGCGGCCGGTCTGACTGCTCATGCCCCGCTTCCAGCAGGTGTAGTCGCAGCCCGTTGATGCCTTCGATATGGCGGGCGCGCAGGCCGGGCGGCAGCAGCGTGACGTCGAGCGGTGCGATCATGGCCGTTCCCCTTTGGCGCCATGATGCCGGAGCGGGAAGGCGCGTTCAAAATCCGCTTCGTCAAAGCCGGCGTCTTGCCGCGATTGGCCGTGAGCCTTGGGGGCAAGGGAGCAGCCTTCGCCAACTGCCTCATCGGCGGGCGGCAATGTAGGGCTTGGGCGTCTCCCCGGCTCAGCCATGGCCCTTTGCTTACCCCGACCGCGGTCAAGTTTCGCTTGCGGGCTCAGGGCGGCGGATCGGGTAACGCTTTGCCTCATTCTACAATGCATTCCAGGCCGCGGCGGGCGAAGGCGACCGACAGCTCCCCCACCTGTGCCGCATTTGCTGCGGCTGCCGTGCCAGCCCGTGCCCGGGCCGCGATGCCTTCGAAAATCACGGCGAAGCGGAACATCGCAAAGGCCAGGTGGAAAGGCTGCAGGCGGGGCGCCGGCCTGCGGCGGCTGGCATAGTAATGCGCCACGAACTCGTCCTCCGCCGGAATTCCGAGCGCGGCGAGGTCAAGGCCCCGCATGCCGCCATATTCCTCCGGCAGGCTTCGCCAGGCGATGAGGCTGAAGGCGAGGTCGGCCAGCGGATGGCCGATGGTCGATAGCTCCCAATCGAGGACGGCCACCACATGGGGCTGGGTGGGGTGGAAGAGCACATTGCCCGGGCGGTAATCGCCATGGACGATGGCCGTGACGCCATCCTCGGGCGGAATATGGGCGCCCACCCAGGCTGCGAGCCGTGACAGTTCGGGAATCTCTCGGAAGCGTTGCGCCTCCCACTGCTTCGTCCACCGGCCGACCTGGCGTTGGAAGTAGCTACCCGGGCGGCCGAACCCTTCCAGCCCCACGGCCTCCCAGTCCACGTCGTGCAGCCGTGCCAGGGTCTCGGCAAAGGCGAGATACATGCCGCGCCGTTCCGTGACGCTGGCACCAGGCAGATCGCAGCGATCGAAGACGCGGCCCTCGACGCGTTCCATGACGTAGAAGGGGGTCCCCACCACATCCGGCTCCGCATGGAACAGCACCACCGGTGGAACCGGCACATCGGTCGCCGCCAGCGCCTGCAGGACACGGGCCTCCCGGTCAACGGCGTGGGCGGAAGGGAGGACCTCACCCGGCGGCTTCTTGCGCAGGACCAGGCGACGATTGGCATAGGTCACGAAGAAGGTCGGGTTGGACTGTCCGCCGGAGATCCGCGCCAGCGATATGGTGCCCTCCAGGCCCGGAACGGCCCCGCGCAGGAAGGCATCAAGCCGTGCCGTCTCGAATTCCACCGCCTCGGTCACGCTCGCTTTCCCTCCCTGCCGTCGCGTGACAGCATGGCGTTGGCCGTGCAGCACGGCAACAGCAACGGGTCAGGCTGTTGCAGGGCAGGTGCCCGGGAGGCGCAGGTCGGGGTTGTTGCGCTTCCATAATGCGAGGCCGAGAAGGTGACCTGCGCCGAGGAGCGTTGCCGAAGCTACGGCCCTTCCACGAAGGCCATGATCTCGCCGAAAAGCCTCTCCGGGGCGTCGACCCGCATGGAGTGGCTGCTGTCCTCCAGGATCAGGAGGCGCGAGCTGGGGATCAGCTTATGGATCTCCTCAGAGAATTCTGGCGGGCAGATCCAATCATGGCGGCCGGCGAGAATCAGGGTCGGTGCCGTGATGCGCCCGAGCTCGGGCCGCAGGTCGAAATGGCGCAGGAAGCCGTCCGGGCGGAAGGCGCGGTTCAACGCTTCCGGCGAGTGAATGGTCCTGGCGATGCCGTCCTCGGCGGCGGCCGCATCGAAGCGCAGCGAATAGAGCGGGCCCATCACGCGGTAATACTGCTTCAGCTCTGCTTCATCCTTGAACCCGCCCTGCCAGACCTTGGCGCAGAGGGCCTGCTGTTCTGGCGAACCCCGCTCCACCAGGATCTCCTGGGCCCGCGGGATGAAGCCGCCATGCGATGCGGTGACTACCAGGACGAGATGCGAGACAGCGTCCGGGTAGCGCGCCGCATGAGCCATGGCCACCATCCCGCCATAAGAGGTGCCGATGGACACGATGGGACCGCAGCCGAGATGACAGCGAAGCGCCTCCATGTCCTCGACATTCTCATCCAGGGTCCAGCGCGCAGGGTCACCGCGGCCCGAGCGGCCCTGGCCCCGGTGGTCGAAATAGACGACCTGCATGGCCTTGGTCAGTGCGGCGTAGCTGGGCTTGAAGCCGCTGTGATCGGAACCAGGGCCGCCATGCACGGCAAAGCCGACAGGGCGCTTACGCATTTGCGACCCTTCGGGGATGAAGCCGGCACCTTCAATGTCGAAGAAGATCCTGGTATCGCGGATTTCAGCATACATGCGGCCTCTCCTCCGAATGGCGCCCGCCCTGGCTCCGGGCCCAGCCTCAATCGGCCGTGGCGCCGGACGCGCGGATGATCGGGATCCAAAGCGCCAATTGCTCATCCCAGAACGGCGCCAGCATGGCGGCGCCGTCGCCGCGTGGGTCAACACCGGCCTCCTGCAGCCTTCGGGTCTGGCTCTGCACGGCGGCAATGCTGGCCGCCTCCAGCCGGGCCAGCAGGGCTGGAGGCGTGGCGGCAAGGGCGAAGATGGCGTGCCAATTATAGGTCTCGTAGCCGGGCAAGCCTGCCTCCAGCGCCGTTGGCACCTCTGGCAGGGCAGGGCTGCGCTCGGCCGTGGTCACGGCCAGCGCGCGCACCTGGCCGGCGCGCACGGCCGGGATGACGCTGGCCATGGTGTCGACCATCATGTCGACCGTCCCGGCGACGAGGTCCGCGAAGGCTGGCCCGGATCCGCGATAGGGCACATGCGTGGCCACCGCACCGGCGCGGCTTGCCAGCAAATGCGCCGAGAGATGCGTAATGGTGTGCCGGCACCGGAGGAGGCATAGGTGATGCGGCCCGGCTCGGCCCGCATCCTGGCGATCAGTTCCTGCAGGGTCCGGATCGGCAGCCTCGGATTCACCATCACGATGTTCGGCAGGGTGCCAATGAGCACCAAGGGCGCGAATGCCCGACGCACGTCGAAGGACAGGTTGCGGTAGAGGCCGGCGTTCAGCACCGCCGAGGAGAGGGTGTGGAAGATGAAGGTGTAGCCGTCCGGAGCGGCGGCCAGAGCGGCTTCGGAGCCGATCACCCCTCCGGATCCCCCTCGGTTCTCGACGACGACGGGTTGGCGAAGCGCCTCCTGCATGCCGAGTGCGGTGATGCGGGCGACGACATCGGCGGAACCGCCCGCGGCGAAGGGCACGATCATGCGAAGCGAATGGCTCGGAAACTCCGCCTGGGCGCGGGCAATGGCGGGCAAGGTGAGACCGGCGAGAATGCTGCGGCGGAACATGGACAGATCCTCGGCTTCTTGCCTCCTTCACTAGGCGGTGCGGCCTCAGCGGAGCAATACATCTCGTTGCCTTAGCGGAGAGCTCTGGGGCCGATTCCGCCATCGAGCATGGTCGACCAAGCCTGTTCGGGTTGGTGTTCGGGATCCGGAAGCTGATTCCACACCCGGAATCGAGGCGTTCCCTCCTTGCGCTTCGGCGCTCGGCCAAGCGGTGCGGCCCGGGTCGACTGTTTCCGCTTCGGTGTGAGTCGGTACCTGCCTCCAGCCTTGGCCTCTGGCGTCAGGAGCCGGAATCGTATCGAGTGCAGGCGGGGACGAAGTGACCCTGGGAGCCTTGGGCTCTGGGTGTTCCGCGCTGCCGAACCGAGAGCGCCTACCGGCAAGGGCATCGCGTCTTCGGCTCAGAATTCGCCTATTACACGAGGTATGCCGGAAGCAAATGATTGTCTACGATCCGGTGTTACAAGCGGGTCACGCTTGGCCGGTGAGATGCGCCGCCTCGCGACCGGCGGTTTTGCGGCAGCGGCTTCGGCTGTATGAAGGCCGTTCGAGGACGGAGACCCGAATGGGCGAGGCTGAGACCCGGCCGGCCGAGGACGATATCGAAGTCAAATCCTTCGAGGACGCCCTGGCGGAGCTGGAAGAGATTGTGAAGACGCTCGAGGGCGGGAAGGGCAGCTTGGCCGAAGCCATCGAAAGCTACGCGCGCGGCGATGCCCTGCGGCGGCATTGCGAACGCAAGCTTGCCGAGGCCGAGGCGAAGCTGCAGGCGGTGGTCGAGGCTCCACCCGGGCTCAGCTTGCGGGACGTGGAGTAGCCCATGCCCGCCGCTACCCTGACGGCCGCCATGGCGCAGGCCGCCTACGAGATCGACGAAGCGCTGAAGATGCTGCTGCCGCCGGAGGAGGGGCCGGAGGCGCCCCTCTTCGCGGCCATGCGCTATGCCTGCATCGGCGGCGGCAAGCGCCTGCGCGGCTTCCTGGTGCTGGAAGGCGCCCGGCAATTCGGCGTGGCCCGCAGCGCGGCGCTGCGCGTCGCGGCCGCCATCGAAATGGTTCATGCCTATTCCCTGGTGCATGACGACCTGCCGGCGATGGACGACGACGATCTGCGCCGCGGCAAGCCGACCGTGCACAAGGCCTTCGACGAGGCGACCGCCATCCTCGCCGGGGACGCCCTGCAGAGCCACGCCTTCACCGTCCTCGCGGAAGAGGACACGCATAGCGACCCGGGCGTGCGCGCCGAACTGGTGCGCTGCCTGTCCAAGGCGGCCGGGCCGCGCGGCATGTGTGGCGGGCAGATGCTGGACATGCTAGCCGAAGCCGCCAACGCGCCGCTGGACGAGGTGGCGATCGGCCGGTTGCAGACCTTGAAGACCGGCAAGCTCATCGAATTCTCGGCCGAAGCCGGGGCGGTGCTCGGCAAGGCGCCGGCGGCGCTGCGCCATGCGCTGCTCGCCTATGGCAGAGATCTGGGCGCAGCCTTCCAGATCGCCGATGACATCCTGGACGCGACCGCGACCGCTGAAGAGGCGGGCAAGGCAACCGGCAAGGATGCGGTGGCAGGCAAGGCAACCCTGGTCGGGCTGCTGGGTCTGGACCGGGCCCGGTTGCAGGCGGAGCGGCTAGTGCTGCAGTCGAAGGGCCATCTTGACGGTTTCGGCGAGCGCGCCGACCTGTTGCGCATGTTGTCCGATTTCGTGATCGAGCGGAGGAGCTGATGTCCCCCCCACCCTCCACGCCGCTCCTCGACCGGGTGAAGTATCCGGCCGATCTCCGCAATTTCTCCGGTGAGCAGCTGAAGCAGCTGGCGGATGAGCTCCGGGCCGAGACGATCCATGCGGTCAGCCAGACCGGCGGGCATCTCGGCGCCTCGCTCGGCGTTGTCGAGCTCACGGTCGCGGTCCATGCGGTGTTCGACACGCCGAAGGACCGGCTCATCTGGGATGTCGGCCACCAGGCCTATCCGCACAAGATCCTGACCGGGCGGCGCGGCCGCATCCGCACGCTGCGTCAGGGCGGGGGGCTCTCCGGCTTCACCCGCCGCAGCGAAAGCGAGTACGACCCCTTCGGCGCGGCGCATTCCAGCACCTCCATCTCCGCCGGCCTCGGCATGGCCGTGGCCAGCGATCTGCTCGGCCGGCCGCGCAATGTCATCGCGGTGATCGGCGACGGCGCGATGAGTGCCGGCATGGCCTATGAGGCGATGAACAATGCCGGCGCCAACAAGTCGCGCCTGCTGGTGGTGCTGAACGACAACGACATGTCGATCGCGCCGCCGGTCGGGGCGATGAGCGCCTACCTCTCCAAGGTCGTCTCCTCCCGCCCCTTCGTCTCCATTCGGGAGATGATGGCGAAGCTCGCCCGGCTGTTCCCCGGTCCCCTGGAGCGGGCTGCGAAGCGCGCCGACGAGTATGCCCGCGGGCTGCTGACCGGCGGCACGCTGTTCGAGGAGCTGGGCTTCTACTATGTCGGCCCGATCGACGGGCACGACCTCGACCATCTGCTGCCGATCCTGCGCAATCTCCGCGACACGGAGATGCAGGGACCGATCCTCCTGCATGTGGTGACGAAGAAGGGCAAGGGCTACGCCCCGGCCGAGGCGAGCGCCGACAAGTACCACGGCGTGCAGCGCTTCAACGTCGTCACCGGCGAGCAGGTAAAGGCCCCGCCCGGGCCGCCGAGCTACACCAAGATCTTCGCCAATGCATTGATCGCGGAAGCGGAAGCCGATGAGCGCATCGTCGCGGTCAACGCGGCCATGCCCTCCGGCACCGGCCTGGATGCCTTCGGCAAGCGCTTTCCGAAGCGCACCTTCGATGTCGGCATTGCCGAGCAGCATGCCGTCACCTTCGCCGCGGGCATGGCGACGGAGGGGCTGAAGCCGTTCTGCGCCATCTACTCCACCTTCCTGCAACGGGCCTATGACCAGGTGGTGCATGACGTGGCGCTGCAATCCCTGCCGGTGCGCTTTGCCATGGACCGTGCCGGGCTGGTCGGCGCCGATGGCGCGACCCATGCGGGGAGCTTCGACATCGCCTATCTCGGTTGCCTGCCGAACATGGTGCTGATGGCTGCCGCTGACGAGGCGGAGCTGATGCACATGGTGGCCACCGCCGCGGCGATCGATGACCGCCCCTCGGGCTTCCGCTATCCGCGTGGCGAGGGGGAAGGCGTGCCCTTGCCGAAGCGCGGCACGCCGCTCGAGATCGGCCGTGGGCGGATCGTGAAGGAAGGCACCACTGTTGCCATCCTGTCCTATGGCGCCAGGTTGCGGGAATGCCTGAAGGCAGCCGAGGAATTGGGCGCGCGCGGCCTCTCGACGACCGTCGCGGATGCGCGCTTTGCGAAGCCGCTCGATACGGCGCTCGTCGAGCGCCTGGCACGTGAGCATGCGGTGCTGATCACCATCGAGGAAGGCTCGGTGGGCGGCTTTGGCAGCTTTGTATTGCAGCACCTGGCCTGGACCGGCTTGCTGGATCGGGGGCTGAAGGTGCGGCCGATGGTGCTGCCGGATCGCTACATCGATCACGACAGCCCCAGGAAGCAATATGATGAGGCCGGGCTCAACGCCGCCCATATCGTCGCGGCGGCGGTTGCCGCGCTCGGCAGCGACACGGCGGTACGGCCCGTCCGCGCCTGACCGATCGGCATCGCATCCTGCTTAATTGGTGCCGGGCATGAGCCCGGCACCCTTCGCGCCTTGGATCAAAGCGGGGGGACAAGTTCCGCCCGCAATGTCCGGGCTGCCTGCACCAGATTGACGACGGCAGGCCGTACCTCGGCCCAATTCCGAGTCTTGCAGCCGCAATCGGGGTTCAGCCAGAGCCGCTCGGCCGGGAGGCAGGCCAGGGCGCTGCGGGCGAGCGTTACCATCTCCGAGACCTGCGGCACCCGCGGGCTGTGGATGTCCCAGACGCCCGGGCCAATAGCGTTCGGATAGGCGAATTCGGTGAAGGCGCGCAGCAGCTCCATGCGGCTCCGCGCTGTCTCGATGGAGATCACATCGGCGTCCATGGCGGCGATGGCGTCGAGGATGTCCTCGAACTCGCTGTAGCACATATGGGTGTGGATCTGCGTGGCATCGCCGGCAGCGCCAGCCGTCAGGCGGAAGCAGGCCGTGGCCCAGCGCAGATAGTCGGCGCGCTCCGATCGGCGCAGGGGCAGCCCTTCCCGGAAGGCAGGCTCGTCGATCTGGATGATGCCGATGCCGGCAGCCTGCAGATCCGCAACCTCCTCCCGCAAGGCCAGGGCGATCTGGCGACAGGCAGCTTTGCGGGGGATGTCCTCGCGGACGAAGGCCCATTGGAGCATCGTCACCGGCCCGGTCAGCATGCCCTTCACCGGCCGCCGCGTCAGCGACTGGGCATGGCTGGACCAACGCACCGTCATCGGCTTCGGTCGCCGGACATCCCCCCACAGGATCGGCGGCGAGACGCAGCGGCTGCCATAGGATTGCACCCAGCCATGCTTGGTGATGGCGTAGCCCTCAAGTTGCTCGGCGAAGTACTTCACCATGTCGTTGCGTTCGAACTCCCCATGCACCGGAACATCCACCCCGATGGCGTCCTGCCAAGCGATGGAGTCGGCGATCAGGTCGCGCATCTGTGCCTCGTAGGCGGCAGGGTCCGAATTGCCGCGCAGTGCTTCCGCACGGGCAGCGCGCACCTCGGCGGTCTGGGGCAGGGAGCCGATGGTGGTCACCGGCAGGGGCGGCAACCGGAACTTCGCCTGCTGGACGGCGGCGCGCACCGGGAAGGGGCTGGGGCGCTGCTCCATCTCTGGCGTGATTATGGGCGGGGTTGCTGCCGGTGGCTGCTCGGCCAGGATGGCGTCGCTGGCCGTCAGGGCAGCGGCGGCAACGGCCTCGCCCTCGTCCAGCGCCCGGGCCAGCAGCGCGACCTCGGCCAGCTTCTCATCCGCAAAGGCAAGGCGCCGCCGCAGCGAGGGATCGAGGGCGGTCTCCTCCCGCAGGCTGTGCGGCACATGCAGGAGGGAGCAAGAGGGCGCGAGCATCAGCCGTCGGGCGCCGCCGGGCCGCGCCGTCGCGCGCCGCGCCAGGGCAAGGGCGGCGCGCAAATCCGTGCGCCAGACATTGCGGCCATTCACCAGTCCGAGCGAGAGCCACTGCTCCTCCCGCAATAGGCCGAGCGCGACGTCAAGCTGGCCGGGGTCGCGCACCAGGTCGAGATGCAGCCCGGCCACCGGCAGGCTCGCGGAGAGGGCGAGATTTTCCCGCAAGCCGCCGAAATAGGTGGCCAGCAACAAGTCCAAGCCGGGGGCGGCCGCGGCCAGAGCGTGATAGGCCGTGGCATAGGCCTCCGCCGCGCCAGCCGGCAGGTCCGTGGCTAGGCAGGGTTCATCCATCTGCACCCAGCCGGCCGAGGCATCGCCGAGCTCCCGCAGGAGCTGCCCATAGGCCGGCAGCAGCGCCGGCAGCAGCGCCAGCGGGTTGGCGCCGTCCTCGCCCTTGGCCAGGAGCAGGAAGGAGACCGGGCCAAGCACGACCGGCCGGGTCCGGCACCCGTGCCGCAGCGCCTCCTCGAACATCCTGCGCCAGGGATTGTCATGCAGGGCGAAGCGCATCTCGGATGACAGCCGGGGCACAAGGTAGTGGTAGTTCGTGTCAAACCACTTGGTCATTTCGAGCGGCTGGGCGGCGGGGTCGATGCCGGTCCTTGGCTCCTCGGCAGTGCCCCAGGCCCCGCGCGCTAGGGCGAAGAGAGTGAGAAGGCTGACGGGGCCTTCGCCCTTCCAGCCATAGCCCGCCGGGATGGCGCCGAAGGCGCAGGCTGTCTCCAGCACATGGTCGTATAGGGCGAAGTCACCGGACGGGACGTGGCTGATCCCGCTGCCCTGTTGCAGAGCCCAGGCTTGACGACGGAGGGCAGCAGCCTCTCGCTGCAGGCCGTCGGTATCGATGCGCCCGGCCCAATACGCCTCGAGCGCACGCTTCAGCTCACGGCGCGGCCCGATGCGGGGATAGCCGAGATTGGCGGCGATGGTCATCGCAAACGGTCTCCATCCCCGGTGCACCCAGCCCGGTTGCAAGGTTGCGGTGCGACGCCGGTCGGGCGGTCGCCGGCGTTGGCAGGTCTCCTGGCTCGCGGGTCACAGCCTTCGCCCCGCCTTCCCGCGCCATAGCGCAGTGGCCCGCCCCGTTCGGAGCGGAAGGAGCGGCAGCTCGCCGCCGACAGTTGCTGGGGCAGCCACCGACTGAGCGTTGCTACGCCGCACGGTGTTCCCTCTCTCGTCCATTCGCATGGAACCAGCGCCATATAAGTATATGTTTATGTTGATTGGGGCGCAAGGGGCCGGAACTGGCGAGCCGGCCCGATCTCCTCTATGGCCGTGGCCATGCAGAACACGGAATTCGGCGGCGGAAAGGGCCCGAAGGCGCGGAGCCGAGCCGACGCGCTGTTGGTCGACCGCGGGCTGGCGGAGAGCCGAACGCGAGCCCAGGCGCTGATCCTCGCCGGCAAGGTCTTCTCCGGAGAGCGACGGATCGAGAAGCCTGGCCAGCTTCTCCCCGAGGGCTTGCCGCTCGAGGTCAGGGGCCAGGATCACCCCTGGGTCTCCCGCGGTGGGGTGAAGCTGGCGCATGGCCTGGCGCATTTCGGCCTGTCGCCGGCCGGGCGGATCTGCCTCGACATCGGGGCTTCGACCGGCGGCTTCACCGACGTGCTGCTACGGCACGGCGCCACGCGCGTTTACGCCGTGGATGTCGGCCATGGCCAGCTCGCCTGGACATTGCGCAATGATCCGCGGGTTGTGGTGAAGGAGCGGGTGAACGCCCGCTACCTGAATGCCGCCGAGGTGCCGGAAGCACCGGAGGTGCTGGTCTGCGATGCCAGCTTCATCGGGCTACAGACCGTGCTGCCGGCACCGCTCGGCCTTTGCACGCCGGGGGCCTGGGCAATTGCACTCATCAAGCCGCAGTTCGAGGTGGGGCCTGCTATCGCTAAGGGAGGCGTGGTCCGGGATGCGGCGGTGCATCAGGCCGTCTGCGACCGAATCCGGTCCTGGTGGTCCGAGCTGCCTGGCTGGCGGGTGCTGGGCGTGGAACCCAGCCCACTGCTGGGGCCGGAGGGCAACCGGGAGTTCCTGATTGCTGCGGAGCGCGCGGAATGACGCAGCGCAGCAATGAGGCTATATCCAGGGCATGATCGACATCTCGCCCCCCGAGGCCCGGTTCCCCGGGCTGCAGACCGCCGCCATCCCACCCGCCCTGCAAGCGGAGGGCTGGAAGCCCGTGCCGGCCAAGGATTACCCGGCGATGATCGGCCCCTTCTTCGCCCGCCGGGCCGGGGAGGGGTGGGAGTATGCCTTCCTGCCGGAGCAGCGCCACCTGAACATTGGCGGCGTCGTCCATGGCGGCATGCTGATGAGCTTCATGGATGACGTACTCGGCATGACGGTCTGGGAGAAGATCGGCCGCAAGCCAGTGACGACGGTGCAGCTCAACCACCATTTCATCGCGCCCGGTAAATTGGGTGAGCTGGTAACCGGCCGCGGCGAGGTGATGCGGGCGACCCGAAGCGTGGTCTTCATCCGCGGCACCCTGGTCTCGGGCGGCAAGGTGCTGGTGCATGCCGACGGGCTGTGGAAAATACTGGGGAGCTAACCACCCAGGGGAACGCCATGCGCAGCGCCGTCATCGTCTCCACCGCCCGGACGCCGATCGGCCGGGCCTATCGCGGCGCCTTCAACGATACGCAGGCCCAGGCGCTGGGCGGGCATGTCATTGCCGCGGCGGTGCAACGGGCGGGGGTGGCGCCGGAGGAGGTGGAGGACGTGGTGCTCGGCGCCGCGCTCCAGCAGGGCTGCCAGGGCAGCAATTTCGCCAGACAATGCGCCTTGCGCGCCGGGTTGCCGGACAGCATTCCCGGCATGTCCCTGGACCGGCAATGCTCCTCCGGCCTCATGGCGATCGCCACCGCGGCGAAGCAGATCATCGCGGATGGCATGCAGGTGGCGGTGGGTGGGGGGCTCGAATCGATCTCCCTGGTGCAGAACGACAAGATGAACCGGCACCGCACCAGCGACCCCTGGCTGATCGAGCATGTGCCGCAACTCTACATGTCGATGCTGGAAACGGCGGAGATTGTGGCGGAGCGCTATGGCATCTCACGTGAGGCGCAGGATGCCTATGCGCTGCAAAGTCAGCAGCGCACTGCCGCCGCCCAGGCGCGTGGTGCCTTTGAAGCGGAAATCGTCCCCATGCCATCCGTCATGGCAGTAACGGACAAGGCCAGCGGCGCCATGACCATGAAGGAGGTGACGCTGAGCCGTGATGAGGGGAACCGGCCGGAGACGACGATGGAGGGGCTGGCTGGGCTGAAGCCGGTGCTGGCGGATGGCCAGCGGGTGAAGCAGGGCCGCTTCATCACGGCGGGCAATGCCAGCCAGCTTTCCGACGGCGCCAGCGCCGCCCTCCTCATGGAGGAGAAGGAAGCCTCGCGTCGCGGCCTGCATCCGCTCGGCATCTATCGCGGCATGGCGGTGGCGGGATGCGACCCGGCCGAGATGGGCATCGGGCCGGTTTTCGCCGTGCCGAAGCTGCTGGCGAAGCATGGTCTCAAGGTCGAGGATATCGACCTATGGGAGTTGAATGAAGCCTTCGCCTGCCAGGTGATCCATTGCCGCGACCGGCTTGGCATTCCGAATGAGCGGCTGAATGTGAATGGCGGCGCGATTTCCATCGGCCATCCCTACGGGATGAGTGGCGCGCGCATGACCGGACATGCGCTGATCGAAGCCAAGCGCCGGGGCGGGAAATATATTGTGGTGACGATGTGCGTCGGGGGTGGCCAGGGGGCGGCGGGGTTGTTCGAGGTCGCCTGAAGTCGCTTCCGGTGGCCGGGGCGGCGGCGCTCCAGGAGCCCGCCTTGCCCATTAGCTCCTGGCGAAGCGGCAATGTGCCGCGCGACGCATCCGTGGCCAGTGGACGTCCTCTGGCAAGCGGGAAGAGTGCATCGGCCCACCGCCTTTTCGGGCCCATCCACCTGCGCCGATCGCACGTGGCCGCCCCTGCGTCGCGGATAAAAATCAACCTACGGTTGTGGGCGTCGCTGGTCCGTTCCATCAAACTATCGTGATATTCGAAATTACTTTCGCCCCAATATCGTGAAATGAGCGGAAGTGGGAGGAGTGGTGTTCCCGCTTCCCCCGAGGGCGCTGAAATAATAACAGATCGTATAAGAAATTCGCGCCTTCGCGATCAGGGGCGGCCGCCAAAATCCCCATACTGAGAAGGGTCTGTTGCAGCCGTTGCGGCTCCTCCCGGGCTGCCTTAGGGCACCGCGCATCGTTGGCCTTGCCGCGTCGGAGGTCGAGATCACAGTTCCAGCTAGCGGCGCCCGGAGGCGCAGAAATTCGCCGCAAGTTCATACCTTGCCGTCGGCGGCGTCCGCCGTCCGGGCCTCCGGGCGGCGGCGGCCCGGATCGCCATAACCGCCCCCGCCGGCCGTCTCGATGACAACCCGATCTCCCTTGTTCAGCCTCGTGACGATCTTGGAGGGAATGACCTCCCGCCTGCCATCGGCCCGATGGATGACGCTGACGGCGCGGGCCCCCTCGCCACCGCCAAACAGGCCGGGGGCGGCGCTGAAATGCCGTTCGCTCCGATGGGTGAAGGAAACGTCGTCCACCAGCGCCTCATATTCCCGGATGGTGCCGAGGCCGCCACGCCACTCGCCATCGCCGCCGGATCCGGGGCGCAGGGCAACGCGGTTGAGGCGGATGGGCGTTTCCAGCTCCGCCGCCTCGGCCGGCAAGTTCATGCAGTTCGTGGCGTCGGTCTCGATGACGTCCACGCCGTCATGGCCACGGGCCGCACCGCTGCCACCGGCGATCAGGTCGCCGGTGACGAAAGGGGTGCCATCCGCCTTCCGCCCGCCGAAGGCGACGATCACCATCTGCCCGGCGGAGGGAGCAGGGATCCGATCCGGCAGCACCCCCGCCAGGGCGCCGATGATCGTGCCCGTGATGCGCTTGATGGTGGAGGTCCGGGCATTGACCGGCGCGGGCTCGCGTGGATTCACCAGCGTGCCTTCCGGCAGATGCAGGCTGATGGGCCGGAAGCAGCCGCCATTTGTGGGAATCCTGGGATCGGTCAGTGCACGGACGGCAAAGCAGGCGGCGGCGAGGGAGCCGGAGGGCACGCAATTCAGCGGACCGCGCACCTGGGCCGAGGTACCGGTGAAGTCGATATGGATGGCGTCGCCAGCGATGGTCACGGCGACCTCGATCCGGATCGGCTTCTCCAGCTCCACCCCGTCATTGTCCAGCCAATCGACATGGCGGTAGGTGCCGTCCGGAATGGCGGAGAGCGCCAGCCGGGTCATGCGCTCCGAGCGGTCGAGCAATTCGTGGAACATGGCCGTCAGCGCATTGCTGCCCTGCCTCTCCGCCAGTTCCGCGACCCGCCGCGCACCGATGGCGCAGGCCGAGACCTGGGCATGCAGGTCGCCCATCACCGTATCGGGAATGCGGACATTCTGCCGGATCATCGCTTCCAGGGTCGCATTCACCACGCCGCGGTCGCGGAATTTCAGGGGCGGGATGCGCAGCCCTTCCTGAAAGATCTCGGTGGCGTTGGTCGGCACCGAGCCGGCGGACAGTCCGCCCATATCCTGGTGGTGGGTCATGGCCGCGGCATAGGCGATGATGCGGCCCTGGACGAAGATCGGCTGGACCACGGCGATGTCCGGCAGATGGGTGCCGCCGCAATACGGGTCGTTCAGCACGTAGCTGTCATCCGGCTGCATGGTCGCAGGGGGAAATTGCCGCAGGATACGGGCGACGGCCGGGACCAGCGTCGCCAGATGGATGGGGATGGAGCAGCTCTGCGCCAGGGTCTGTCCATCTGCGGTGAACAGTCCCGCCGAGGCATCCAGCCCCTCCTTCACGATGGGCGAGAAGGAGGAGCGCAGCAGGGTGGACTGCATCTCGTTGGCGATGCCTTCGAGGCGGTGCCGCGTTACCTCGACGGTGATGGGGTCGACATTGGCCGTGCTGAAGGTGCTCATCGCCGCGCCTCCTTCTCCATCAGCAGTGCGCCGCCAGGGCCGAGGCGCGCCGTCCAACCCGGTTCCACCAGCGTCGTGGTGTCCGACTGCTCGATGATCGCGGGGCCGGGGATGTGGTCGCCTGGCCGGATCGACTCGCGCTGCCAGATCGCGGCGGGGACGGCGGTGGAGAATTGCCGAACCCGGATCAGCCGCGTGCCCGGCGGTGTCGCCTTGCCCTGGCGAAGGCCGATGCCGCTGGCCACGCTGCCCGCGCGGGAGCGGTGGACGCTGCGCAGGTTCACGAATTTGGCTGGCAACTCCGGCGCATGGCCATAGACCCGGTGATGCGCTGCGAGGAAGGCTGCGTAGGCCTCGCCGGCAGGGTCGGCGGCGTCCAGCCGCAGCGGCACTTCCAGCCAATAGGATTGGCCGATGTAGCAGAGATCGGCTGCATGGCTGATCGCTACCTCCGTCTCCGCCAGCCCTTCCGCTTCGGTCAAGGCGCGGCAGCGCGCATCCAGCTCGGCGAGGGCGGGGCGCAGCAGGGCCGGGTCCAGTCCGATGCAGGCATGCGGGAAGGCTGCGGCGACCTCATGTTCCACCGGCGCGCCAAGCAGCCCCGCGGCGGCCAGGACGCCGGGATGCGGCGGAATGATGATGGTGGAGATGCCGAGATCCTCGGCGAGCGCGCAGCCATGCATCGGCCCGCCGCCGCCGAGCGGCAGCAGCGCATAGCCGCGCGGGTCGATGCCCCGCCCGATCGAGACCAGCCGGATCGCCTCCGCCATCTGCGCATTCAGCACGCGGTGGATGCCGAGCGCGGCCTCCTCGAGCGTGAGGCCAAGCGGCCGGGCCACGGTGCCTCCCACCGCCTGCCGCGCCAGCTCCGGCTGCAGCCGCAGCGTGCCGCCGGCGAAATGCTGCGGATCGACATAGCCCAGCACGACAGAGGCATCGGTCACCGTTGCCCTGGTACCGCCCCGGCCATAGCAGGCCGGTCCGGGCTCCGAGCCTGCCGACTCCGGGCCGACGCGGAGCGAGCCGGCGGCGTCGATCCAGGCCAGGCTGCCGCCGCCCGAGCCGATGGCGGTGACATCTACCATCGGCACCCGCACGGTGAAGCCGTCGATCTGCCCCTCGGCGCGGATCAGCGGCATGCCATCCGAGATCAGGGCGATATCGCAGGAGGTCCCACCGATATCGACGGTGATGAGGTCGCGGAAGCCGGCATTCAGCCCGACATCGAGGCCGCCGACCACGCCGCCCGCGGGCCCGGAAAGGAATAGGCGCACCGGTCTCCGCCGTGCGATGGCCGAGGACATTAGCCCGCCGCGCGACTGCATCACCTGCAGCGTGGCCGTCACGCCGGCCGCCGCCAAGCCGGATTCCATATCCTCCAGATACTCGGCGACCAGGGGCTTCACATAGGCGTCGAACGCCGTGGCACAGACGCGTTCATATTCGCGAAAGGCGGGATCGACCTCCGAGGAGAGCGAGACAGGGAGCCCCGGCGCCATCTCGGCGATGATCTCGGCGATGCGCCGCTCATGCGCCGGGTGCAGGAAGGCGAAGATCAGGCAGACGGCTATCGCCTGGACATCCTGCGCCAGCAGCTCCGCCACGGCCCTGCGGACGCCGGCCTCGTCGAGCGGCACCAGCACCTGCCCCTGCGCGTCCACCCGCTCCCGCACCTCCCTCCGGAAGCGTCCCGGCGCGAGGAAGGCGGGCGTTTCGGTATGCAGCACCAGATCGTACATCTGGTGGCGCATCTGCCGGCCGATCTCGATGACGTCCTTGAAGCCCTCCGTGGCGATCAGTCCGAGGCGCGCGCCCTTGCGTTCCAGCACGGCGTTGGTGGCCACGGTGGTGCCATGGGTGAAGCGGCCGATGGCGCCGGCGGGTACCTGCCATTCCGCGCCGGCGGTGCCGAGCGCGGCCAGCACGGCGCGGCTGGGATTGCCCCTGGTGGTCGGCACCTTGGCCAGGCGGATGCTGCCATCCGGGGCGCGGCAGACCACATCGGTGAAGGTGCCGCCGATATCGATGCCGAATTCGTAGCCTGCCATAGGCTCCCCGCCATCTCGCCCGCCGGGGAAGCTAAGCAAGGATTGCACCGGATGGGAAATCCGGCCGCCCGGGCTTGACCCGGCCCGGCGCCGGGGGCGCAATCGGGATGGGGAGGGACTCATGGAAAACACCGACTACCTCGTCATCGGCGCCGGCTCCGCCGGTTGCGTGGTGGCCAGCCGGCTGAGCGAGACCACGGCGAGGGTGACCCTGCTGGAGGCCGGGCCGAGCGATTGGTACCCCTGGATCCACATCCCCGCCGGCATGCTGAAGCTGGTGCGCAATCCGCGCGTCAACTGGATGTATGCGACCGAGCCCGAGAAGGGCAGCAATGACCGGGCGATCCATTGGCCGCGCGGCCGCGTGCTCGGCGGCTCCTCCTCCATCAACGGCATGCTGTACGTGCGCGGCAACCCGGCGGATTTCGACCTCTGGGCCCAGATGGGCTGCCGTGGCTGGAGCTTCGAGGATGTGCTGCCCTTCTTCCGCAAATCCGAGCACTACGTGCAGGGCGGAGAGCCGGAATATCGCGGGCAGGGGGGCGAGCTGCGGGTGGAGGATTACCGGACCATCCTGCCGCTGACCCATCGCTTCGTCGAAGCGGCACAGCAGGCTGGGCATGTGTTCCGCAAGGATCTGAACGGGCGGGAGCAGGAGGGCGTCGGCTATTCGCAGATGACGCGGAACGGCCGGTTCCGCGGCTCGACGGCCCGCACCTTCCTGGCCGCCGCCAAGGGCCGGCCCAATCTGCGGATCGAGACCGACGCTATCGCCACCAGGTTGCTCTTCGAGGGGCGGCGCTGCGTCGGGGCGCGCTTCCGCCAGGGTGGGGCGGAGCGCGAGATTCGCGTGACGAAGGAGGTGATCCTGTCCGGCGGCGCCGTGAATTCCCCGCATCTGCTGCAGCTCTCGGGGATCGGCCCGGCGGCGCATCTGCAGGAGATTGGCGTAGGGGTGCTGCAGGATATGCCGGCGGTGGGCGCCAATCTGCAGGACCATTACGTCGCGCGGGTGCAGCATCGGGTGAAGGGCGAGATCTCGACCAACCAGCTCGCCCGCGGCTGGCGGCTGATGCGGGAGGCCCTGCGCTACGCGGTGCAGGGCCGCGGCGCGCTCACCTTCGGCGTCACCACGGCCCAGGTCTTCTGTCGCTCCCGCGAAGGCCTGGTGAGCCCGGATCTGCAGTTGCTCTTCACCCCGGCCACCTATGAGCGGGACGTGGTCGGGACGCTGGAGAAGGAGCCGGGCATGACCGTGGCGGTCTGCCCGGTGCGGCCGGACAGCCGCGGCACCATCCTGGCCCGCTCGGCCGATCCGCTGGAGAAGCCGGCCATCCGGCCGAACTACCTCGGCGTCGCCTCGGACCAGCAGGTGATGGCGGTGGGCATCCGGCTCGCCCGGCAGATCCTGGCAGCCCCGGCAATCGCCAAGCTTAGCGCCTTCGAATTGATGCCTGGCCCGGAGGTGACGACGGATGAGGAACTTGTCGCCTATATGCGGCAATACGGTTCGACCATCTACCACCCGGTGGGCACCTGTCGCATGGGGGAGGACCCCGGAAGCGTGGTGGATAGCCGGTTGCGGGTGCGCGGCATCGGCGGCCTGCGCGTCATCGACGCTTCCGTGATGCCGACCCTGACCACGGGCAACACCAATGCACCGACCATCATGATCGGCGAGAAGGGAGCGGCGATGATCCGGGAGGACATGGCCGCCTGAGCCCGGTCCCCATCGGCGGCCCCCCGTCTTTCGGAGGGCGCCGTCCCCGGAAGGCCATGCTTGCCCGGCGGCCCGATCCGCGTCACGCTCGGTCCATGGAGCGGGCGTCCGACATCACGGAACTGAAGCGGCTGCTGGGCGCTGCGGAGCGCGCCGTGGTCTTCACCGGCGCCGGCATCAGCACCGAATCCGGCATTCCGGATTTCCGCAGCCCCGGCGGCATCTGGACTCAGATGAAACCCATCATGTTCCAGGATTTCTGTGCCTCTGTCGAGGCACGGCGGGAAACCTGGCGCCGCCGCTTCGCCTCGGACCCGGTGATGCGCGCCGCAGAGCCCAATCGCGGCCATCGCGCCGTGGCCCGGCTGGTGCGGGAGGGCAAGGTCTCGGCCGTCATCACCCAGAACATCGACGGGCTACACCAGGCCTCCGGCATTCCGGACCGCCAGGTGATCGAACTGCACGGCAACACCACCTACGCCACCTGCCTGGATTGTGCCGCGCGCTACGAGATCGCCGAGCTCCGCCTGGCCTTCGAGCGCGATGGGGATGTGCCGGAGTGCCGGGCCTGTGGCGGCTTCGTGAAGCCGGCAACCATCAGCTTCGGCCAATCCATGCCGGAAGCCGCCATGCTGCGGGCGGAGCAGGCGGTGCGGGCGGCCGATCTCTGCCTTGTCCTCGGCTCCTCCCTGGTCGTCTATCCGGCGGCCGGCTTCCCTGAAATGGCGAAGCGCCAGGGGGCGAAGCTCGTCATCGTCAACCGTGAGGAGACGCCGCTCGATCCCTGGGCCGATCTGGTGATCCATGCGGGGATCGGGGACGTGATGGGGGAAGCGGTCGGCACCAACTAGGGGAGTTGCGCCATGCGATTGGGGGTCATGCTGCCGCTCTCGGATATCGGCGGCGCGCCGGCGGTGGTGCGGGACTTCGCGCTGGCGGCCGAGGAGATCGGCTTCACCAATCTCGGCCTCGCCGACCATGTCCTCGGAGTCAACGCGGCATCGCGGCCGGATTGGGGGGACCGCAACACCTCCGCCGACCTGTTCCACGACCCCTTCGTCTGCTTCGGCTTTCTGGCCGCGCTCTGCAGGGGCACGACGGAATTCTCCACCCAGGTGCTGATCCTGGCGCAGCGCCAGGCGGCGCTGGTGGCGAAGCAGGCGGCCTGCCTCGACGTACTCTGCGACGGGCGCTTCCGCCTCGGCGTCGGGGTCGGCTGGAACCCGGTGGAATTCACCGCCCTGAACGAGAATTTCCATAATCGCGGCCGGCGCAGCGCGGAGCAGGTGCGGGTGATGCAGGCGCTGTGGGCGGAGCCGCATGTCACCTTCGAAGGGCGCTGGCACAAGGTGGAGGATGCCGGGATCAACCCGCTGCCGGTGCACCGCAGGGTGCCGGTCTGGTTCGGTGGCCATGTCGAGCAGACGCTGGAGCGCATCGCGACGCTCGGCGATGGCTGGATCATGAACGCCTATGGCCCGGGCCCGGAGATCGAGGCGGCCTGGGGAGAGATCCGCCGCCAAGCGGAAGCGGCCGGGCGCGATCCGGCGCAGATCGGGCTGGAGGTCTGGATCTCCGGCGGTGGCGGCGACGAGGCGAGCTGGGCGGAGGAGGCGCGTTACTGGAAGCGGTTCGGCGCCACGCACCTGACCCTGACCAACACCTTCAACCGCCGCCGGCACAAGCGCATTCCGGGCCGCTCCGTGGCCGAGCATCTGGCGGTGATGCGCCGCTTCCACGACGCCGTGGCCGGTCTGGCCTGACCATGGCGCGGCGCATCGCGGTCGGCCTCGGGCTGATGGAGTTCCCCTTCTCCGGCGCTGCTGCCTTCTGGCGCTGGGTGGATCTCTGCGAGCAGGGCGGCGTGGACAGCCTGTGGCAGACCGACCGGATCGTCAGTCGCCAGCCCATTCTGGAATGCATGACGACCCTCGCCGCCCTGGCGGGTCGGACGCGCCGCCTGAAATTCGGCGTCAACGTCGTCTCCCTGGCGATGCGGGAGCCGGTGCTGCTGGCGAAGCAATGCGCCACGATCGACGTGCTCTCCGAGGGCCGGCTGCTGCCCGGCTTCGGCATAGGCAGCCCGCTGGCGCCGGAATGGTCGGCGCTGGGGCTGGACCCGAAGGAGCGTGGCCGGCGGACCGATGAGGCGCTGGAGATCATCGGCCGTCTCTGGCGCGGCGAGACCCTGAATTTCGAAGGCCGGCACAACCGGCTGCGGGAGGTGAGCATCTCCCCCTTGCCGGTGCAGCCCGATCTGCCGATGTGGATCGGTGGTGGCTCCGAGGCGGCGATCCGGCGGACGGCCCGGTATGGCACCGGCTGGCAAGGCGGGCCGGAGACGCCGGAGGAGGCGGGCGCCGTGGTGGCCGCCATCCGCGCCGCGCTGCGGGAGACGGGGCGGGAGATCGATGCGGACCATTATGGCGCCGCCTTCGCCTTCCGCTTCGGCCCGCAGGACGAGCCGGGAATTGCACGGTTCCGTGCGGCCTATGAGCGGCGGACCGGGAAGAGTGCCGAGGGCCGGTTCGTCACGGGCGATGCGGCGGCGATCCTGGCCCGCATTGCGGCCTATGTCGAAGCCGGCATCTCGAAGTTCATCCTGCGCCCGGTGGCGGGCGACGATGCCGAGATGCAGAAGCAAAGCCGGCTTCTGATCGAGACGGTGTTGCCGGAGGTGACGAGGATCTGGCCGAAATCCGGCTAAGCGGTGCTTGGATGGTGGGCAGCATGGTTACGGCTGGGACCGGTTCACCCGTTGCCGATATGGATGTCGATCAGGTCAGCCATCTCATCCCGGTAGCCAGGATGACTAGGGTCGCGGACCACGCGGTGCAGTCGGGCGCGGTCGATGCCCGCCTCGACGAGCGCATCCTCCAGCATCTGCAGCCGCATCTGCAGCATGGCGGCAGGCATTGGGCCGCCGGCCGGGTCCGCTTGACCGATCAGCTGTAGCGGGGCTTCGGCCTGGGCCCTGGCAGTTTCCGCCACCCGGGCGACGGTCTTCTTCGCCTCGTTGTCGAGCAGGGCGGACCAAGGGGTGAAGCTGACCACGATGCCGGTCCCGAGCCCCTGGAGGCGGCGCACGATATTCGGGTGGATGGCCCAGGGATGGCTGAAATCTGCCTGGTCGCCGGCATGGTAGCGCCAGAGCGCATCGACTTCCGCGGATTCCCGGCAGGTGACGATCTCGAAGCTCGTCTCCGGCGGCAGGGTGTTGGCCAGCAGGTCGTCCAGCAGATCCACACCCGCCACCAGCCAGGTGATGCCTTCGAATTGGGCTAGGATAATGTCGGGCATTTTGGGGTCCTCAGCAGCCGCGACCGGGTACTTACACGATCCTAGGGCAGGAACCCCAGGCATGGAACGTCGGAGCGTTGCTGCTCCGGAAGATGTCCGTGGGTGACATGCCCGGACCGGCCGTATCGGCCAGGCCCGCGGCGCAGGCGACAGGCCATCCGGCGACGGCTGCCCGCTTGCCGGCGATCCAGCACTGCGGCTCAGGCGGCAAGCTTTCTGATTTTGTCGACTAGCTTGCCGGTCTCCTCGTTGAGCGCCTCCAGCTTGTTCCAGCTCGGGGCGATATCGGGGCCGCTCGGCCATTTCGCTAGCCTGAAGTCTGCCCGTCCGGCACGGACCAGAGTGAGCCAGCCATTGAGCAAGGTATTCGTCTCGGAAATTTCCGTCGAGATCTCGTCGATGCGCTTCGGATATTTGCCAAAGCACTCGACCAGATCGTTCATCGCCTCCCGCATCGCCTTCTGTGCAGGGCTTTCCTTAGTGGCCGGCTTCTGAGCCTGGAGGCTGGGAGGACGGGCCTTCATCCATTTCTGGATGTTTTTCAGCTCCCCCTGGAAGGTGCCGACCAGCTTCTCGGCCGGGTCCACGACCTTGATGATCCAGGCTTCGTCCTTGCCGCCCTTCGGCGGCAGCGGGGGGGCTTTCGGCCCGGTCAGGGACTCGGCTGCGGGCTTCAGGTCCCGCAGGCCCTGGTCAAGCCCCTGGAACACTTTCAGGATTGCCCTGATCTTCTCCATGGTGGCGAGGAATTTCGGCGTCGCCTTGTCGTCCTTCGGATCGTAGCCCTCGGGCGCCTGCTGGTCCGCGCCGCAAAGCTCATCGATGGTGGCGTCCATGAGCTTGGTCAGGGATTTCTTGTAGGGGGCGAGCTCCTTGTTGAGCTGCGCCTGCGCTGGCTTCAGGGCGGAGGGCGGTACATTGCCCTTGGCGGTAATCTTGTTCTCCTTCAGGACCTCGTCGACCACGTAGCTGATGGTCCCGAAGATGCCATGCGAAGCCTTGTCGAAATCCTTTTCGATGTCCTTGAGCGTGACATGGTTGTCTTCGGTCTTGACCATCTTGTCGTAGGTGAAGGTCGGCAGTTCCAGCAGGTTTTTGAACAGGTGTGAGAATTTGCCGTCATAGCGGTCCAGGTACTTGATACTGATCTTGACCTTCAGGTCTGCCATCTTCGCCCCCACGACCAGTCGCCGAATGAGCCCAGCCGAAATCTATCTGATACCGTAGCGGTCTCATTGGCGTTGGCAACTGTTTGGCGATGTTACGCAGGTCACTTGCAATCCATCGGTGGGCGAACGATCCTTCCGGCCCGATGACGGGGCCGCTTGTGCGCCGCCATCGCCCCAGGTTCCGCGAAAGGGTAGCTGCCATGTGCATCACCTGCCTCGCCGGCGTCGCGCGCCGGCCCTGGCCATGCCGCTGACCCTCAGCCTGGCGGGCCAGGGGCCGCTCGGGCCGGTGCAGGAGGTGCGGTCGCTCGATCGCGGCAGCCTGTCGCTAGGCCGCGGGCCGCAGAATGACTGGGTGCTGCAGGACGCCTCGGCGCAGCTTTCCAAGCTGCACTGCACCATCGCCTTTGTCGGCGGCAATTACGTGCTCACCGATGTCAGTACCAATGGCGTCTTCCTGAACGGCGCGCCGGAGCGCATGCCGCGCGACAGCCAAGTGGTGCTGCAGGAGGGGGATGAGTTCCGGCTGGGCGATTACGTGGTGCGGGTGTCGACACAGGGGCCGGCGCCGGCGGCCTTTGCGCCGGCTGCTTCCACCCTGGTAGCCGGGGACCCCTTCGCGGCGGATCTGCTGGAGAACCCCCTTGGGGCGCCGGTGCCCGGCTTCTCCCATCCGCAGCGGATCGAGGCGCCGATGCCGCGCGGCCTGGACCCCTTCGACATTGCTGAGGAGAGCAGGCCGACGGCGCCGGAAATCGACAGATTCCATGGACGGGACGCCGACCCCTCCTGGAGTGGTGCAGCGCAGCGCGACAATGCCGATATCGGCAACCACTACTTCGCCGCCCCGCGTGTGGTAGCACAGCCGACCCTCAGCGATGCCGATCTGGATGCGCTCCTCGGGGATCTGCCACTGGGCCCGGCAGCGGCAAGCCCTGCGGTGCCGCCGACACCCCTCGCACCAGTTCCTGCGGCCATACCGGGACAGCCCGTCGGACTGCAGCCCCCCGCCGCAGCCCCATTGCCGGCGGATATCGACTTTGATGAATTGCTGGGCGACCTGACCCCAGGCCAGGGCTTCAGCCCGGTACCGCCCGTGGCGCCGCCGCCGGGGCCGGCCGCGCCGCCGATGACGGTGGACGTCTCGGCAGTCCCTCCGGTCGTCGGCTCGGCACCAATGGTGGCGCCGGTCCCGCCGCCCGCGGTGGCGGAAATGCCAGCGATGGCACCATCCCCGGCACCGGCACCGCCTATTGTTGCTCACCTTGCCCCGGTGCTTGCGCCTGCTGCCGAGAGCGCCAATCCCTTCGACGAGCCGGACCGGCCCGGGCTCGCCTTGGCCGTCCCGGCGGCGCCCACGGCGCAAGCTGCCTTGCCGCCCGCGGTGGCGCCGACGCAAGCTATGCCTGCCGCAGCGGCGCCGGGCGCGGGGACGGCGGTGGACGCAACGCGCCTGCTGGCCGCCTTCCTGGAGGGCGCGGGGCAACCGAAGGTCGATCTCGCCGGCCAGGATCCGGAAGCCTATTTCCGTCTGGTCGGGCAGTTGATGAAGGCCATGGTCGAGAACCTGCGCGACGTCCTGATGTCACGCGCCGAGGTCAAGCGGGGCTTCGGGATCGAGCAGACCATGCTGCAAGTCCGGAACAACAACGTGCTGAAGTTCTCGGTGACGCCCGAGGATGCGGTGGCCGCGATTCTGCAGCCCGGCCGGCCCGGTTACCTGCCGCCGCTGAAGGCGACGGAGGATGCGTTCCGCGATTTGCGCTCCCATCAGCTGGCGGTCATGGCCGGGGTTCAGGCGGCGTTGGTCGCGCTGCTGAAGCGCTTCGACCCGGCGGCGATCGAGGCCCGGATCACCGGCGCCGGGCTGCTGGGCAATCTTCTTCCGGGGAGCCGCAAATCCCGGACCTGGGAGCTGTTCTGCAGCACCTATGCGGACATCGCGCGCGAGGCAGAGGAAGACTTTCAAGCGGTATTCGGCCGCGAATTCGCCCGAGCATATCAGGAACAAGAAAAGAAACTCTAGAAGTTCGCGGTCGGTACGGCCGAGGCAGCACGCGTGGCGTTCATGGCGGCGTTCACAAATCGCGGGAAGGTGACGTTTCGATGGGGTGGAACCGTTCCACCCCTGGGCGAAACCTGCGGGGTTGAGATACACTCGCGGTGCTGCCGGGGGGCGACAAGGCCGGGAGCAAGCCGCCGGCCTCCCGGTGGTCGTCTTGGGGGGATTTGCATGGCGCATACGGTACTTCGCTTCGCCTGGCTGATCGGGCTCCTGGCGGGAATGTCGGCCTGTGCCCCGCCGCCGCCGCCCCCGCCGACCGTGGTGAACCTGACCCTGGAGGCAACATCGGATGTGAATCCGACGGAAAGCGGGGCCGCGGCACCGGTGCAGTTGCGGGTTTACCAGCTCACCTCGACCGCGGCCTTCAACGGGGCGGAATTCTTCGCGCTGCTTGACCGCGACGCCGCCACCTTGGGCGACCAGCTTGTGCGCCGGGAGGATTTCATCCTGGCGCCTGGCGCCACCGTGACCAGTACCCTGAACCCGGAGGCGCGAGTCACGACGCTTGGCCTGTTCATGGGCGTGCGCAGCATGGATGGCGTGGCTTGGCGCGGCACCTGGGCCGTCCCGCCCAATAAGACCAGTGCCATCACCGTCACCGCCGCGAAAGCCGGCGTCACCGTGGCGCCGACGCCATGACGCGGCGGCGGCCGGCAGCGCGACGGAGCGCCTGAAATGGGCTGGGACAACAAGGTCATCTGGAGCGAGGGGCTGTTCCTGCAGCCGCAGCACCTGCAGCAGCAGGACCGCTACGTGGAGCGTCTGGTGCGCGCCAGCACGGCGGGGCTGCGTCCCTTCGCCTGGGGGCTGACGACCCTCGATATCGACCGCGACCTGCTTACCCTGGGGAAATTCGCGACGCGAGCCATCTCCGGCATCCTGCCGGACGGCACCCCTTTCGCTGCGCCCGGCGACCTTGACCCGCCGCCGCCAATCGATCTGCCGGAGACGGCCCGCAATTCCATCGTCTACCTCGTGCTGCCAGCCCGCCAGCCGGGGGTGATCGAGACGGCGCCCGCCGATGTGACGGAGACTGTGGCCCGCTATGCCGCGGCCGAGCACGAGGCAGTGGATACCAATGCCGGCTACCAGTCCAACGCCACGATTCCGGTGGGCAAGCTGCGGCTGCGCTACGCGCTGGAACATGAGGCGCGCCAGGGCATGGCCGAGATCGGCTTGGCCCGCATCGTCGAGGTGCGCTCCGACAAATCGGTGATGCTGGACGAGAACTATATCCCGCCGGTGCTGCTGAGCAGCGCCTCCTCCGTCCTGGGCGGCTTCGTCACACAGGTGCAGGGGCTGGTGCATCACCGGGCTGAGGCGCTGGCCGGCCGGGTTTCCGAGACGGCGACGCGAGGGGCGGCGGAATTCGCGGATTTCCTCCTGCTCCAGCTCTGCAATCGCAACGAGCCGGTGCTGACGCATATGGCGGCGACGCTGGGCCAGCTCCATCCGGAGACCTTCTACCGCTATGCGGTCGGCCTCGCTGGCGAGCTTGCGACCTTCACCGAAAGCCGCAAGCGGCCCGCGGTGTTCCCGCCCTACCGGCATGAGGATCTCACCGCGACCTTCCGCCCGGTGATGGCGGCGATTCGTCAGTCGCTCTCCGCGGTGCTGGAGCAGACCGCGGTGCCGATCCCGCTGCAGGAACGGAAATTCGGCATCCGCGTCGCGCCGATTGCCGACCATTCGCTGGTGACCAATGCCACCTGGGTCCTGGTGGTCACGGCGCAGATGCCGGCCGAAACGCTACGTCGCAACCTGCCCAACCAGATCAAGATCGGGCCCGTGGAGCAGATCCGCGAGCTGATCAACGTGGCGCTGCCAGGGATTGCGGTGCGGGCCTTGCCGGTGGCGCCGCGGCAACTGCCCTACTACTCCGGCGCCTCCTATTTCGAGCTGGACCGTAGCGGCCCCTATTGGGCGGCGCTGTCCCGTTCCGGTGGCGCGGCGCTGCATCTCTCCGGGGAGTTCCCGGGCATCAATATGGAATGCTGGGCGATCAGAGGGTGATGCGCGATGTCCGATGATCCCTTCGCCGAACCCGAGGACAGCGATCGCACCGTCATCCGGCCGCGGCCGGGCGGCCGTCCTGCCACGCCGCCGCCGATGGCCGCGCCGGCGCCTGCCATGGCGGCGGGCGGGCCGGCGGGGCCGATGGTGGCCCTACCGGTCATTGGGGTGAATCCGCTGGCCGCGGCGGCGGCGCCGGTCATGGGGGCAGCCATCCGCCTGCTGGGTCGCTTCCAGCATCCCCAGCCGGACCAGCTCCGCCGCAGCATGGTCGAGGCCGTCCGCGAGTTCGAGCGGCGGGCATTGGCCACGGGCCTCGACACGCAGTCGCTTCGGGCGGCGCGCTATGCGCTTTGCGCCATGATCGACGACATGGTGCTCTCCACGCCCTGGGGCGCCAACAGCCCTTGGTCGCAGCAAAGCCTGACCAGCATCTTCCACAATGAGGTTGCCGGCGGCGAGCGCTTCTTCGAGATCCTGAAGCAGATGGAGGAGGATCCGGCCCGCCACGGCCAGGTGGTGGAGCTGATGTATCTCTGCCTCTCCCTCGGCTTCGTCGGTCGCTACCGGGTGCAGCAGCGCGGCATTGCGTCGCTCACCGAATTCCGCGATGCACTCTATCGTGTCATCCGGCAACGTCGGGGCGAATTCGAGCGCGAGCTCTCGGTTCGGTGGCGGGGCATCCCGGCCGGGCACAAGCCGCTGGCGCAGCGCGTTCCGCTTTGGCTGATCGGCACGGTTACCGCCTTCCTGCTGGCCTGCATCTATCTCGGCTTCAATTTCTCCCTGGCGGGTGACGCAGATGCCCTGGCGGGCCGCTACGCGCAGTTGCCGCCCTCGGCCCCCCTGTTGCCGCCGCGGCCGCCGGGCGCGCCGCCTCCGCCGCCGGCCCAACCGGCACCGCCGCCGGCTCCCTCCGCAGCGCTGCCGCGACTGCGGAGCTTCCTGGCGCCCGAGATCCAGCAGCGGCTGGTGGATGTGCTGGAGGATAGTCAGACCATCACCATCCGCGTCGCCAACAACAACATGTTTGCCTTGGGCCAAGCATCGCTGAACGCGCCTGCTATCCCGCTGCTGGAGCGCGTAGCGCAGGCGTTGAATGATGAGGTTGGAGCGGTCCTGGTGACCGGCCATACCGACAGCTCGCCAATCCGTACGGCGCGCTTCCCCTCCAACTGGCATCTCAGCCAGGCGCGGGCGGAGACGGTGGCGCGGCTGGTCGCCGGCAAGCTCGCCAATCCCAACCGGGTCCGGGCAGAGGGTAAGGCCGACACCCAGCCCATTGCTTCGAACGAGACGCGGGAGGGGCAGCAGGCCAACCGGCGCACCGATATCATTCTAGTGAAAGCGGGGGACTCCCAGTGAGCGGCTTCCTCTCCATCCTGTTCTCCCGCTGGGTCGTCACCTTCATCGGCGCCCTGCTGATCAGCCTGCTGGTCTGGTTCTTCGGGGATCTCCTGGCGGTCGGCGAGGCGCGGCCCCTGGGCTCGGAGCTGGCGCGGATCATCACGATCGTCGTCATCTTCGTCCTGTGGCTGCTGAACAACCTGCTGCGCCTGTATCGCCAGCAGCAGAAGGACAAGAAGCTGGTCGAAGAGGTCGCGGCCCCTCCGACCCAGGCGGAGCTGGATGCCGCGGCCTCAGCCGACGAGGTGAACCTGCTGGCGACGCGCCTCAAGGAGGCGCAGCAGGCGCTGAAGAAGGCGGGCATGGCCAGGCGGTTCGGCACCGCGCTGTACCAGCAGCCCTGGTACATGTTCATCGGCCCGCCCGGCTCCGGCAAGACCACGGCACTGGTGAACTCCGGGCTGAATTTCCCGCTGGCCGACAAGGGCGCGGTGCAGGGTGTCGGAGGCACGCGGAACTGCGACTGGTGGTTCACCGATCAGGCCGTGCTGATCGACACGGCTGGCCGCTACACCACCCAGGACAGCCAGGAGACCGTGGACAGCAAGTCCTGGCTCGGCTTCCTCGGCCTGCTGAAGAAGCATCGGCCGCGGCAGCCGATCAATGGCGTCATCCTTGCCATCAGCTTGTCGGATCTCTCCTCCATGAAGGAGAGCGAGCAGTCCGAGCATGCGCGAACCATCCGGAACCGGATCCGGGAGCTGCATGACCAGCTCGGGGTACGGATGCCGGTCTATGTCATGTTCACGAAGGCAGACCTCATCGCCGGCTTCGTCGAGTTCTTCGACAGTATGGGCAAGGACGAACGCGAGCAGGTCTGGGGAATGACTTTCCCCTTGGACGCCGGGAAGGATCCCGGTAACGCTGCGGTGGGCAGGTTCGGCGCCGAGTACGACGCGCTGCTGCAGCGCCTGACCGACCGGATGCTGGAGCGCGTGCACCAGGAGCCGGACATGCAGCGCCGGGCCCTGATCTATGGCTTCCCGCAGCAGATGGCGTCCCTGCGGGAAACCGCACAATCCTTCCTGACGGCGATCTTTCAACCGAGTCGGCTGGAAGCACCCGCCCTGCTGCGCGGCGTCTATTTCACCTCGGGCACTCAGAACGGCATGCCGATGGACCGGCTGCTCGGGGCCATGGCCAGCAATTTCGGCCTGCAGCGTCAGGCGGTGACGGCCTTCAGCGGCCAGGGGCGCAGCTACTTCCTCACCCGGCTGATGAAGGAGGTGGTGTTCCTCGAGAGTGGACTGGTCGGGCTGGACCCACGGCTGGAGAAGCGCAACCGCCTGGTCTGGGGCGGCGCCTATGCTGCCGCGGTGGTGGCCCTGCTGGCGATGATCGGCATCTGGTTCTACAGCTGGCTCGGCAACCGGGACCTGATCGCAGCGGCGCAGCTCGGCCTGACGAATTACGAGGCGCAGCTCAACATCCTGCGGCAAGATCCTGCGCCGGCCACTGATTTGCGGCCTACGCTGCCACCGCTGGCCACCCTGCGCGGCTTGCCCGGGGGCTATGGCGAGCGGGAAAAATCCACCCCCGTCAGCCTCACCTTCGGGCTGTGGCAGGGAACGCGGCTTGGGGCGCAGGCACAGCAGGGGTATCGGCATGCGCTGAACATGCTTCTGTTGCCCCGGCTCCTCGCACGAGTCGAGGCCGGGATGCGCACCAATATCGGCAATCTCGACTACCTCTACACCGCGCTTAAGGTCTACCTGATCCTCGGGCGGCGTGGACCGCTGGATGCCGATCTGGTGACAGATTGGCTCACCACCGACATCGACCGCGACCTGCAGGATGACGAGACCGCCCGGACAGCGGTGCTGGAGCATATCGCCGCGCTGATCGAGCAGCCGGTCGAGGAAGTGCCGCTCGACAACGTGCTGATCGACCAAGTGCGGAACGTGCTGCGGCAGATGCCGCTGGCGCAGCGCAGCTATCAGCGGATCCTCGCCAGCCAGCCGGTGAAGGCTCTGCCGGAATGGCGCATCGGCGATGCGGCCGGGCCCGCGGCGAATCGCATCTTCGTCCTGCGCTCCGGCCGGCCGCTCACGACTGGCGTAGACGGGATCTATACCTATCGTGGCTACCACGAGACCTTCCTGCCGCTGCTGCCCGAGGTGCTGCAGGACGTCACCGAAGCCACCTGGGTGCTGGGTGGTCGGGATGAGATCCAGGTGACGGATCTGCGGCGCATTTCCCAACTCCGGCGCGACGTTCAGGCGCTCTATTTCGACGACTATATCCGTCGGTGGGATGCGGTGCTGGCCGATGTCCAGATGCGGTCCTTCCAGACCACCTCCGACGCCCTGGACGTACTCAACACCCTGTCTGGCCCGGTCTCGCCCTTCCGCAACCTGCTACAGGCGATCGCGACCGAGACCAATCTGACCAAGACCGATGACATCGAGGCTGCCGGATCCCGGGCGGCGCGCGAGTTGCGGCCGGCGGCGCAGCGCGAATTGCTGCGGAACCTGTCGACCCGGCAGCGGCAGGTTGCCATGGCGTTGCAGGCCGGCTTCCGGGCGGAGGATGCCCGCACGCCAAATCCGGCCGAGCGAGTGGACGAGCATTTCCGCCGCTTGCGGGAATTCGTCGGCACGCCGCAGCGGCCAGGCGAGATGGAGCAGGTCATCGCCAAGATGTTGCAGCTCTACCAGGGCTTCAGCCAGGCCGCAGCGGGGGGGGGGGCTGGTCTGCTCGGCGCCGCAGCGGGAGGCGGCGGTGTGGGCGGTGGAGGCAGCCTGCCATCGCAGTTGCAGACTCTGGCCCGTAGCCTGCCAGCGCCCATCGACAACATGGTGGCCGCGACGGCACGTAGCAGCGCGACCGTCACTGCGGCCGGGGCACGTGCGCAGATCGCGGAAAATTGGCGGTCCAATATTGCCCCTTTCTGCGCGACGGCACTGAACAACCGCTACCCCTTCGTCGTCAGCAGCCCGATCGATGTGCCGCTGGATGACTTCACCAGGCTGCTCGGCCCCGGTGGCATGATCGACAGCTTCTTTACCCAGAATCTCCGCGCCTTCGTCGATACCGCCACCAGGCCCTGGCGGTGGCAGTCGGTCGATCAGGCGCAGCTGGGCTTTTCGGCCGACAGCCTAGCGCAGTTCCAGCGCGCGGCGGAAATCCGGGAGGGTCTCTTCACCGCGGGCCCGAACATGGTGGTGCGGTTCGAATTGCTGCCGGTGTCGCTCGACCCCTCCTTCGGCCAGGTCAGCATCGATCTGGACGGGCAGGTGCTAACCTATGCGCATGGTCCGCAGCAGCCCATTCGTATGCAATGGCCGGGCCCGGCTGGGCGCAACCAGGCGCGGCTCACGATGACCCCGACCGCCGGCGTTCCGAGCATCACGGAAAGGACCGGACCCTGGGCCCTGTACCGGCTGCTCGATACGGCGCGTGTGACCTCGGACGGGCAGCCGGACCGCTTCACGGTCACCTTCAATGCTGGCGGCCGTACCGCGGTGTTCCGGCTGACCGCCAGCAGCGTGATGAATCCTTTCACCATGACGGCGATGCGGCAGTTCCGCTGCCCCTCCGGCCTTTAGGCCGGCGAACGCCCAGTTCAGGATCAGGCAAGAATGGTCGACCTGCTCAATCGCCACGTCGAGATCGCGGTCAGCCCGGATCCCGGCTTCAAGCTGTTCTTCGACCGCATGGTGGGCACGGAGGAACTGGGCAGGCCATTCCGCTATGAGGTCGATCTCGTCAGCACCTCCGCCACCAAGGCGGATCTGCTTGCCGTCATCGGTTCGAAGATGACGTTGAAGATCCTGCTTCCCGACGAGACGAGCTACCGCTACTTCAACGGCGTCATTACCCGCGCCGCCTATCTGGGACAGGGCGGTGGCTATGAGCGCTACCGTTTTGAGTTGCGGCCGATGTTTTGGCTGCTGTCGCAGCAGGTGAAGTGCTTCATCTACCAGCAGAAGACATTGGTCGACATCATCAAGCAGGCGCTCTCAGACGCGGGTATGAGCGGCCAGTTCGAGACCGCGATCGTCGATGCGACGTCCCTTCCCGTGCAGGAGTTCGTGGTCCAGTACCGGGAAAGCACCTTCGACTTCGTCAGCCGGTTGATGGAGGAGGTGGGCATCTACTACTACCACAAGCACGTCGACGGGTCGCACACATTGGTGCTGACCGATGATGCATCCTCTCACCAGCCGATCCCCGGCGCGGCAGAAATTAGCTATTTCGAGCCGGACCACACCTATCGGCGCAAGGAAGACCATATCTGGGACTGGCAGACGACGGTGAACATCACGCCGGCGCTCTATGTCCAGCGTGACTATAATTTTGAGACTTCGGGGACTGACCTCACCTCCCAGCTCCGGCTCGCGCCCTCGCATAGCGCCCACAACGCCTATGAAGTTTATGACTACCCTGGCAGCTACGCCACGACCTCCGAGGGTAGCAAGATCGCAGCAATCCGCATGCAGGAGCTGGCGGCGCCGCGGAAGGCGGCGCAGGGCGAAGGCAATGTCCGCTCGCTCAGCACGGGTCACACCTTCACCCTGAAGGAATTCGGCGACGAGTCGCAGAACATCTCCCATCTGGTCATTGGTGCCAGCTACTTCATGACCGTCGAGGAGACGAGCGGGGAAGGCGGGGAGACGCGCGACACTTTCCGCACCGTCTTCCAGACCGTTCCGGCAACGACGCCATGGCGGCCGCGGCGGCTGACACGACGGCCGGTGATCACCGGGCCGCAGACCGCCAAGGTGGTCGGCCCGGCCGGCAATGACGACATCTATACGGACAGGTATGGGCGGGTGAAGGTCCAGTTCCCCTGGGACCGCGCCGGCACCAATGACGAGAATTCGTCCTGCTGGATCCGTGTCTCCCAGCCCTGGGCCGGCCTCGGCTATGGCGGCATCATCCTGCCACGCATCGGGCAGGAGGTGGTGGTCGAGTTCCTGGAGGGCGATCCCGACCGCCCCATCATCACCGGCCGCGTCTACAACGATGCGCAGACCGTGCCCTATGCCCTTCCAGCCGAGAAGACCAAGTCCACTCTGAAGAGCAAGTCATCGCCGAATGCCGATGGCTTCAACGAACTCCGGTTCGAGGACAAAGCGGGTTCGGAAGAATTCTTCATGCATGCGCAGAAGGACATGAACATCGTCGTCCTCAACGACCAGACCACCACCATCGCGAAGAATCGTACGGTGACCATCAACGATGTTGATGACACCCTGACGGTGAAAACCGGCAAGCGGACCGTCACCATCAAGGCCGACCATACGGTGACGGTCCAAAGCGGCAACCAGGCCATCAACGTCGATACCGGGAACCAGACCACCACCATCAAGACCGGGAATCATGAGCTGAAGGTCAGTGCCGGCACGAGCAAGATCGACGCGGCACAGAGCATCACCCTCATCGTGGGGGGGACGAAGGCGGTGCTGGATACCAGTTCCATCACCCTGTCGATCGGCGGCAGCACCATCAAGATGGATGCCATGAGCATCAAGCTCAGCGCAGGCGCGAGTTCGGTGGAACTCGGCCCCGCCGGCGCCAAGATGAGCGGGGCACCGAACGCCGAGGTGTCCGGCGCCGCCATGGCCAGCATTTCCGGCGCGCTCGTGAAGATCAATTAATGCGGCTGCTCGCTGCCTGTTTCGGCAGGCTTGGGGTGGCGGCTGCACCCTACGGTAACGGCTGCCCCGCGTGCTGCTGGAGCGGCTGCACGGCGCCGACAAGTTGGACTGGAGCCGGGCCTCGCTGGACAGCGCCTCTGTTCCGGCGAAAAGGGGGGAGCGGCAACCGGCCCAAATCCGACGGACCGCGGCAAAGCAGGCACCAAGCGGCACGTCGTGGTCGACGGCCATGGCACCCCGC
>NZ_JAMZIK010000011.1 GCF_024178315.1 Siccirubricoccus soli
CGCCATGTCCCGCCGCAACCTGGAGGTGCGGACGGAGGCGCGGGCCAGCGCCATCCTCTTCGAAGGCCGCCGCGCCATCGGCGTCCAGTACCTCCACGCCCCCGGCGCCCCACCGCGCCGCGTGATGGCGCGGCGGGAGGTGATCGTCTCCGCCGGCACGGTAAACACCGCGCGGCTGCTCCAGGTCTCCGGCATCGGTCCGGCCGATCTGCTCGACCGGCTCGGCGTGCCCGTGGTGAAGGCGCTGCCCGGCGTCGGCGCCAATTTCCGCGACCACTACACCACCCGCGTCGTCATGCGCATCCGCCCCGGCGTGCCGACCCTGAACGAGCTCTCGCGCGGCGTGCGGCTGGGGCGGGAAGTGCTGC
>NZ_JAMZIK010000110.1 GCF_024178315.1 Siccirubricoccus soli
CCCGCGTGCTGCTGGAGCGGCTGCACGGCGCCGACAAGTTGGACTGGAGCCGGGCCTCGCTGGACAGCGCCTCTGTTCCGGCGAAAAGGGGGGAGCGGCAACCGGCCCAAATCCGACGGACCGCGGCAAAGCAGGCACCAAGCGGCACGTCGTGGTCGACGGCCATGGCACCCCGCTCGGCCTGACGCTCAGCCCGGCCGATCGCCATGACAGCAAGATGCTGGCCGCCACCCTCGACGCCATCCCGCCGGTCCGGCCTCGCCGCAGGCCCGGCGGCAGACCGCGTCGGCGCCCCCACAAGCTGCACGCCGACAAGAGCGATGACCACCGCTTCTGCCGCGACGACTGCCGCAGGCGCGGTATCGTCCCACGCATCGCCCGGCGCGGTACGAGGACAGCCGCAGGCTCGGACGACACCGCTGGAAGGTGGAGCGGACCCTGGCCTGGATGCCCGCTTCCGGCGTCTCACCATCCGCTACGAACGACGCGAGGACAGCCACCTCGCCTTCACCACTCTCGCCGCCGCCCTCATCCGCCTGAAGCAGATCAGGC
>NZ_JAMZIK010000111.1 GCF_024178315.1 Siccirubricoccus soli
GCCTGGCCGCCATCGCCGCCCGTGGCTGCGCCGCCCGTCGTCCCGCCGCCCCGGCCTGCCGTGCCGGCGCCGCCCGCCCCCGTCGCCCGGCTGGAGGCGGCGCAGCGCCTGGCCGATGCCGGCCACCTGGCCGAGGCGGTGCAGCAATGCGAGGCGCAGATCCGCGATAGCGGCCCCTCAGCCGATGCCTTCCACCTGCTCGGCCTGCTGCGCGACGCGGCGGGTAGCCGGCCGGAGGCGATCGCGAATTACCGCAAGGCGCTCTACCTCGACCCGCAGCACCACGAGGCGCTGGCCCATCTCGCCCTGCTGCTCGAGCAGCAGGGCGACGCGGCCGGGGCGCGGATGCTGCGTGACCGGCTGCAGCGCCTCAGCCGGCGCAGCGGCAGCTGACCATGGCCCCGGACTCCCCCCTCGATCCCTGCTGGCAGACCGTCGGCCTCGGCGGCGATGCCTCCTGCCCACAGCTTCCGGCGCATGGACATTGCCACAACTGCCCGAAGCATGCGGCGGCGGCCTCGGTGCTGCTGAACCGCCCGGCCCCGGCCGGCTATCTCGAGGAATGGACCGGCCATGTCGCCCGGCGCGGCGCCTTCTCCGGCCTCTCCGCCGAGGCCGGTGCCGGTGCGGAGGGCGCGGCGGCGCTGTCGGTGGTGATCTTCCGCCTCGGCACGGAATGGCTGGCCCTGCCGAGCCGCCTGCTGGAGGAGGTCACGGAAATGCGCCGGGTGCATTCCCTGCCGCGGCGGCGGAGCAATGTCGTGCTCGGCGTGGTCAACATTCATGGCGGGCTGCTGATCTGCGTCTCCCTCGCCATCCTGCTCGGCCTGGCGCCGGGGCCGCCGCCCACCGACCGGCGGGCGGAGCTGCAGCGGCGGATGCTGGTGATCGGCCGTGACTCCGGCCGCTTCGTCTTCCCGGCCGAGGAGGTGCACGGCATCCAGCGCGTCCCGGCCGACAGCCTGCGCCCGGCGCCGGCCACCGTGGCCCGCGCCGCCTCCAGCTACACCCGCCATGTGCTGCCCTGGCAGGGGCGCAGCGTCGGCCATCTGGATGCCGAGCTGCTGCTCGACGGGCTGAATCGCAGCATCGCATGAGCGGGCAGGAGACCGATTACAGCCAATTCTCGCTGCTCGACCTGTTCCGGCTCGAGGCCGAGACCCATACCCAGGCGCTGACCGCCGGGCTGCTGGCGCTGGAGCAGGAGGCGGCGGCCGCGCCGCAGCTCGAAGCCTGCATGCGGGCGGCGCATTCGCTGAAGGGCGCGGCCCGGCTCATCGGGCTGATGCCGGCCGTCGAGCTCGGCCATGCGATGGAGGATCTCTTCGTCGCGGCGCAGCGGGGCCGGCTGGTGCTGGGGCGCGGGCAGATCGACCTGCTGCTGCGCGGCGTGGACATGCTGGGGGCGATCGCCCGGGCGGCGGGCGCGCCGGGCATGCCGGACGACGCGATGCGGGCCGAGGTGGCGGCCCTGCGGGCGGCGATCCGGCAGGCCAGTGCCGGGGCGGGGGCGCCGCCGGCGCCCCTGGCCGAGGATGCCCCGCCGCCGGAGCCACCGCTGCTGCTGACCCGGGCCGGCCCGCCGCCGGGACCGCTCTCGCCCCTGGCCGGGTCCGCCCTCCCGTCGGCCTCGCCACTGCCCGCGGTCGGGCCCGCCCTGCCGCCGGAGCCGCTCTTGCCCCTGGCCGGAGCCGCCCTGCCGCCGGATCCGCTCTCGCCACTGCCCGCGGTCGGGCCCGCCCTGCCGCCGGAGCCGCTCTTGCCCCTGGCCGGAGCCGCCCTGCCGCCGGACCCGCCCTCGCCCCTGGCCGGGGCCGCCCTGCCGCCGGAACCGCTTTCGCCCCTGGCCGGGTCTGTCTTGTCGCCGGAACCGCCATCGCCCCTGGCCGGGTCCGCCCTCCCGTCGGCCTCGCCACTGCCCGCGGTCGGGCCTGCCCTGCCGCCGGAGCCGCCCTCGCCCCTGTCCAGACCCGCCGCCCCGCCCCGCCCCGCCACCCAGGAGGCCGGCGAGGCGGCCGAGCGGATCCTCCGCGTCACCGCCGACAGCCTCAGCCGCCTGCTCGGCCTTTCCGGCGAGACCCTGGTGGAGGCCCGCCGGCTGCGGCCCTTCAGCGACCGGCTGACCCGGCTGCGGCGGCTGCAATTCGATGCCCTCCGCGCCTTCGACATGGCGCGCGACGCGCTGCCGCCGGAGGCCGCCGGCGGCGAGGCGCAGGCCGCCCTGGCCGAGGCGCGCCGGCGCCTGATGGAATGCCAGGACTATTTGAGCGAGCGGCTGGTGGAGCTGGACGCCTTCGACCGCCGCGTGGTGCGGCTGGCCCACCGCCTCTACGACGAGACCCTGGCCAGCCGCATGCGTCCCTTCGAGGATGGCGTGCGCCGCTACGCCCGGACGGTCAGGGATCTCGGGCGGGAGCTCGGCAAGCAGGTCCGGCTGGAGATCCTGGGCGGCAACACCCCGGTCGACCGCGACATCCTCGAGCATCTCGATGCGCCGCTCGGCCACCTGCTGCGCAACGCCATCGACCACGGCATCGAGCCGCCGGCGGCGCGGCTGGCCGCCGGCAAGCCGGCGGAGGGCACCATCCGGCTGGAGGCCCGCCATCATGGCGGCATGCTGCGGATCATCATCGCCGATGACGGGCGGGGGATCGACCTGGAGCGGCTGCGCGCCACCGTGCTCGCCCGCGGCCTGGCCGGCGCGGAGACGGCGGGGCAGCTCAGCCCGGCCGAGCTGCTGGAATTCCTCTTCCTGCCCGGCTTCACCATGAGCGCCGCGGTCACCGAGATCTCCGGCCGCGGGGTGGGGCTGGATGCCGTGCAGGCGGCCGCCCGGCGGGTGCGGGGCGTGGTGCGGGCGGCGAGCGAGGCTGGGCGCGGCGCGCGCTTCCAGTTCGAACTGCCGCTCAGCCTCTCCGTCGTCCGCACCCTGGTGGTGGAGATCGGCGGCGAGCCCTACGCCCTGCCGCTCGCCAGCCTGGAGGGCACGCTGAAGCTGCCCCGGGCGGCGATCGAGACCCTGGAGGGCCAGCAGCATTTCAGCTTCGCCGGGCGGCAGATCGGCCTGGTCGGGGCGCAGCAGCTCCTCGGCGGCGGGGAGAGCGCGGTGGCGGGGGAGGAGATCCCCGTCGTCATCATCGGCGACCAGCGGAACAGCTACGGGCTGGCGGTGGAGCGGCTGCTGGCGCAGCGGGAGCTGGTGGTGCAGCCGCTCGACGTCCGGCTCGGCAAGGTCACCGGGGTCAGCGCCGCGGCGGTGATGGAGGATGGCTCGCCGGTGCTGATCCTCGACGTGGACGACCTGCTGCGCGCGGTGGAGAAGCTGACCGCCACCGGCCGGCTGGGACAGGTGACGGCGGCCGGCCCGGGCGGCGGCAGGCGGCGGCGGCGGGTGCTGGTGGTGGATGATTCGCTCACCATCCGCGAGCTGGAGCGCAAGCTGCTGGGCCAGCACGGCTACGAGGTGGAGGTGGCGGTGGACGGCATGGATGGCTGGAACGCCGTCCGCGCCGGGCATTTCGACCTGGTGGTGACGGATATCGACATGCCGCGGATGGACGGGATCGAGCTTGTCACGTTCATCCGCAAGGACCCGCATCTGCGCGGGATGCCGGTGATGATCGTGTCCTACAAGGACCGCGAGGAGGACCGCAGGCGCGGGCTGGAGGCCGGCGCGGACTACTATCTGACCAAGGGCAGCTTCCAGGACCAGGCGCTGGTCCAGGCCGTCATCGACCTGATCGGCGAGGCGGAGACGCCATGACCCCGGCAGGGGGCGCCGCAGGCAGCAAGGGCCGAGCGATGCGGATTGGAATCGTCAACGACATGCCGCCGATGGCCGAGCTGCTGCGCCGGATCGTCGCCTCGGCGCCGGAGCACCGGGTCGCCTGGCTTGCCGCCACCGGGGAGCAGGCGGTGCAGTTCTGCCGCAGCGACCCGCCGGACCTGGTGATGATGGACCTCATGATGCCGGGGATGGACGGGGTGGAGGCGACGCGGCGGATCATGGCCGAGACGCCCTGCGCCATCCTGCTCGTCACCGGGAGCGTGGACGCCAACGCCCCGCGCGTCTTCGAGGCGATGGGGCATGGCGCGCTGGATGCGGTGGACGCGCCGCCGCTGGAGGGCGGCGTCGGCGGCCAGGGGGCGGCGCAGCTGCTGCGCAAGGTCGCGGCCATTGCGCGCCTCATGGGCAACCGGCCCGCCGCGCCGCGGCCGGGCCGGCTGCGCGGCGCCAGCCCGACCCTGGTGGCGATCGGCGCCTCCGCGGGCGGGCCGGCGGCGCTGGCGGTGCTGCTGGGCGGCCTGCCGCAGGGTTTCCCCGCGGCGGTCGTGGTGGTGCAGCATGTCGATCGCCGCTTCGCCGAGGGCATGGCGGCCTGGCTGAACGGCCACTCCGCCATGCCGGTGCTGCCGGCGCGGGAGGGCGATACGCCGCGGCCCGGCACCGTGCTGCTGGCGGCGAGCGACCATCATCTGCGCCTCGCCTCGGACTCGCAGCTTGGCTACACGGCGGAGCCGCGCGACTACGTCTATCGCCCCTCCGTCGATGTCTTCTTCCGCAGCGTGGCCCGGCTGTGGAAGGGCGAGGCCGTCGGCGTGCTGCTCACCGGGATGGGGCGGGACGGCGCGCAGGGGCTGAAGGCGCTGCGCGCCCGGGGCTGGCACACCATCGCGCAGGACCGCGCGACCAGCGCCGTCTATGGCATGCCGAAGGCGGCCGCGGAGCTCGACGCGGCGGCGGAGATCCTGCCGCTGCCCAACATCGCCCCCCGCCTCCTCGCCCTCGTCACCCGTGGAGCCCAGGAAGGATTCCGCGCATGAAGAACGAATTCCTGGGCACCGTGCCGAACGCGCCGAGGCAGGACGACTATGCGATGATGGTCCTGCTGGTGGATGACCAGGTGATGGTCGGCGAGGCGGTGCGCCGCCTGCTGGCGGGCGAGCCCAACCTCGATTTCCACTTCTGCCCGGATCCGGCGAAGGCGGTGGAGGTGGCGAAGAGTGTCCGGCCCACCGTCATCCTGCAGGACCTCGTCATGCCGGGTGTCACCGGGCTGGACCTGGTGCGGGAGTACCGGGCCGATCCGGCGACGCGCGACATCCCGGTCATCATGCTGTCCATGCGGGAGGAGGCGGCGACCAAGAGCGATGCCTTCACCGCCGGGGCGAATGACTACCTGGTGAAGCTGCCCGACCGGCTCGAGCTCGTCGCGCGCCTCCGCTACCATTCCCGCGCCTATCTGAATCAGCTGCAGCGGGACGAGGCCTATGCCGCGCTGCGCCAGAGCCAGCAGGACCTGCTGAAGGCGAATCTGGAGCTGCAGCGGCTGACGCGGGTGGATGGCCTGACCGGCCTCAGCAACCGCCGCTACTTCGACGAGTACCTGGCCGCCGAATGGTTCCGCGCGGCGCGGCTCGGCAGCTCCATCGCCGTGCTGATGATCGATGTGGACGAGTTCAAGCGCTACAACGACAGCCACGGGCATCTGGCGGGGGACGAGGTGCTGAAGCTCGTGGCCCAGACCCTGCAGCGGCATTGCCGGCAATCCACCGACCTGGCGGCCCGCTTCGGCGGGGAGGAATTCGCCGTCGTGCTGACGGACGTGCCGCGGGAGCGGGTGGAGCAGCTTGCCTGGACGCTGTGCCATGGCATGGAGGAGCAGCGGATCCCGCATCGCGCGTCCCGGGTGAGCGAGCATGTCACCGTCAGCATCGGCGGCGCCCTGGCCTTCCCGGCCGCGGGCAGTTCGCCGCTGCTGCTCATCGATGCCGCGGACAAGGCGCTGTACGAGGCCAAGGCGGCGGGCAAGAACCGCGCCGTGGTGGCCATGGGGGGCGGGCGGTAGGGCGGTTTCGCGCCGCGCGGCCCGGCAGGCGCGGCAGTCGCCATCCCGGCCCTGCATGCGATGCCTGGCCCGGAACGCCCCGGATCAGGCGGCGGTCATGCCGCGGGGCGCGGCGCCGGGCGGCGGGGCGAGGCGGATCTCCCCGAAAGGCGCCTGCTGGTGGAGGCCGAGGGCGCCTTCGCGGGCGAGTTCCAGGCTGGCGAGCAGGGTGCTGGCCAGGGCGGCGCGGCGCTGCAGCTGCGTGGCGGTGAGGTCCGGCGCCGGCGGCAGCAGCGCCGCCAGCCCCAGCCCCTCCGGCGGCAGCGCCGGCAGCCGCGCCGCCAGATGCGCCAGGGCCTGGGGCACGCGCCAGAGGGGCGGCAGGGCCGGGCGGTAGACAAGCTCGCGGGCGGGGAGTTCGAGCAGCTTCAGGCAGGCGCGCAGCAGCTCCGTCACATCCGCGGCCGGAGGGGCGGCGGCGTCGGGCGCGGGGGTGCCGCGGGCAAAGACCTCCTGGCCGAGCTGCGGCCGCTGCTCCAGCCAGGCGGCGAGGCGGCGGATATGCTCGCGCTCGGCGAGGCGGCGGCGCAGGGCGGCGGCTTCCTCCGTTGCCGCGCGGTGCTCGGCCGTCCCGGGCGGCAGCAGCAGGCGGGTGCGCAGCGCCAGCAGGGTCGCCGCCATGACCAGCCAGTCGCCGAGCGTGGCGAGCGGCAGGCGGCGGGCGGCGATGGCGGCGTTCAGGCTGGCGAGGAAGGCCTCCGCCAGGGCCAGCATGGAAAGCCGGGCGAGGTCCATCTGCTGTGCCTTGGCCAGCTCCAGCAGCAGGTCGAGCGGGCCCTCATAGGCGCCGAGCCGGAGCAGCGGCGCCGCTTCCGGGGGGACGGGCTCAGGCATCGTCGTAGAGCGGCCGCACCGCGAAGGCGAGCGCCGGCCATTGGGCGCGCAGCCGCGCGATGGCGCGCCAGGGGGTCCAGTCGGCGGACCAAAAGCCGACCCAGAACAGGGCGGGGTCGGGGCGGTGCGGCTGGCCGCGGCGGGGCACCGGCAGGGGGACGACGCCGCGCAGCTCGGCAGTGGTGCCCCAGTGCGTCCAGAGCCAGTCCCGCGCCTCCGGATGCGCCGGGCCGAGGCGGAGGAGGCGCGCGGGCACCGGCAGCAGCCGATGCAGGTCGAAGGGGCAGGCGCGGCTGGCCGCGGCGCGCTCGGCAGCCAGGCGGGCGCGGGCCTCGACGGCGTCGCGGAGCTGGGTGGCGAGGATGCGGGCGCCCTCCAGGCTGAGGCTGCGCCGCTGCGGCGGGGGCGGGGCGGCGAGCAGGTGGAACCACGCTTCCGCCGCTTCGCCCTGATCCTCCGCCCAGGGGATGATGCCGGCGCCGCTGGCGGCCTGGCGGAAGGCGGCGACGGCCTCCGGCGCGCCGGTGACGCGGAGGTGGTGGTAGAGCCAGTCCGGATGCGGCAGGGCCAGGATGTCGGCGGCGCTCACAGGTCCAGCAGCTTGGTGGCGCTCTCCGTCACCAGCTTGGCGCGGCGGACATAGCCGCGCATGGTCTTCAGGTCGCGGTGGCGGGTGTGGTCCATCACCTGCTCGTCGCGGGCGCCGGCCATGTAGGCTTCCGTGACGAAGCCGGCCCGCAGCCCGTGCGGGGAAAGGCGCTCGCCGCTCGGCACCGTGATGCCGGCGACGGCGGCGCGGCGGCGGAGGATGTCGCGCACCGCATCGCCGCCGAGGGCGCGGTGCTCGATGTTCCCCCAGCGATCGACCTTGCGGAAGACCGGGCCGAAGCGGCAGGCGGAGGCCTCGAGCCAGGCTTCCAGGGCGCGGATCGGGCAGGTCTCGGCCCGCCTGCCGCGGGTGATGCCGAGCTCGACCCCCTGGCCCTCCTGGTCGGTCTTGGACTGCGGCAGCAGCAGGCGGAGGCCGCTCTCGGTGAAGCGCAGATGCTCGCGCGCGATGCCCACCAGCTCCGAGCGGCGGAGCGCCCCGGCGAAGCCGAGCAGCAGCAGGGCGCGGTCGCGGAGGCCGGTGAGGTCATGGCCGCAGGCGGCGACGAGGCGCCGGAGCTCGGCCGAGGTGAGGGCGGCGGCCTGGCGGGGGCGGCGGCGATGGGTGCGATGGATGCCGCGCAGGGTGCTGCGGATGGCGGGATGGCCGGCGGACCAGGGCAGCTCGCGCAGCCGATGGGCCTGGCCGATGGCGGCGAGGCGGCGTTCCAGCGCGGCACGGCTGTAGAGCGGGGCGAGGGCGGCGAGATAGGCGGCCACCGCCGCGGGCTCGGCGGGGAGCGGGGCGCAGCCGGCCTGCTGGCACCAGGCGGTGAAATGCGCCCAGTCGGCGGCATAGGCGCGGCGGGTTTCGGGGGCCAGGGCGTCGCCGGCATAGGCGCGGGCGGCGGCGAGGGCCTCGGCCGCGGCGGGCAGGATGGGGGACGGCTGGGTGGGCGTGACGGCGCCTGTCCGGTCTGCGGCCAAATCCCCGCTCCCCTGTGGTGGCCCCAGGCGGAGTCTGGCGGCTGACAGGGATTGGGGCAAGGCTTGGATCACCCGCGGTAAGCAGGACTTACCGCGGCTGATCCAAGCCTTCGTCCTATAAGAGGGTTCAGATCATTCGCCGGCTTAGAGCAGATCGCTGTAGGGCGGCATCGCCCGAAGGCGTGAATCTGCTCTGCAAACAAAGGCGTAGAGCGTTTTCGGTGAACGCATGTAAACCGAAAACGCTCTAGCGTGCTCGGTATAGCGGCACAGGGCTAAACCGCGACCTAGAGCGGTTTCCGTTCGCGCTGGCTCACGGAGCCCGCTCTAGGTTGTTGCTATAGCGAGCAAATACCTCCGATCAGATGATTCCATCTGATCGGAGTTTGCTCTAGGCTCCGGACTCAATCAGCACCATCCGGTGATGATGGCGGCGATGGCGGGGGCGAAGGTGCTGGCGAGCTTGTCGTAGCGGGTGTGGATGCGGCGCCAGTCCTTCAGCCGGCCGATGGCGCGTTCGATGACGTTGCGCGCCCTGTAGCTCGGCAGGCTGAGGAGGCACAGCAGCGCCTCCAGATGCGCATCCCGCTCGCCGCGCTGCCCATTCCGCAGATCGAATTCCGGGTCGGTGGCGCCGGCAGCCTCTGCCATCGCGGCCAGCGCCACCTCTGGCGGGGGAGCGTGCCCGAGATGGGTGTGCAGCACGGTTCCAGTGAGGTTGAGGACCCACTGCGGGCCATGCATATGCCGGTCCAGCCAGGAGCGGCGCCGCGCGGCGTTTCGGTGTCGTCGCCGGCGCTCGACGCGGCGGCCGCCCGCAGCGCGGCCTTCGCCAGGCCGCGCCCGAATGCCTCGGCCAGCGCCGGGCCGCCGGCCAAGTCCAGCGTGCGGCCGATGGGCGGTGGCCGCGGCGCTGCGCCCGCGGCTGTCATCAGAAGGCCCGCTGCCCAGTGACCGGCATGTCCGGGAGGCTGCGCGGCGTCACTGTGCCGGGCTGCGTCAGCGTTGCGCGGCTCAGCAGATCGGTAAAGGTCAGGGTCAACATGAAGGCGACGAAGACGAGGGCGACAAAGGCGGCGAGGCGAAGGAGGGGGTCCGGCCGACGGAGCTGCATGAAGAACGCCATCACCAGCCCCGCCTTGGCCGCCGCAATGCCGAGCGAGACGACGAGGTTCAACCGTCCCATCGGCACATAGGCGAGCAGGAGCGTCAGCGCGAGCAGCACGGCCAGGCCGGCCCAGACCGGGATCACCTGCCACCAGATGGCGCCCGCGGTCCGCGGCGCATTCTCCTCGAGACCGGTCATGCCCGCCCCGCCAGGTAGAGCAGCGGGTAGAGGACAATCCAGACGATGTCGACGAAATGCCAGTACAGGCCGGCAGCCTCGAAGGCCGGGCTCGCCAGCGGGCGGCGGCGGCGCCAGGCCTGGACCAGCAGCGTGGCGACAACACCGAGGCCGATGACCATGTGCAGCGCGTGCACGCCGGTCAGCAGCCAGTAGAAGGCGAAGAAGATCTGTGCCTTCGGCTCCGCCAGCGCGAAGCCATTGCCTGGAACGAGGTGCTTCTGGATGTCCTCGCGGTACTCGAGGCCCTTGACGGCGAGGAAGGCCAAGCCAAGGGCAATGGTGAGGCCGAGGCAGCGCAGGGTCATCCGCCGCAGCCCGGCACGTGCCGCTTCCGCTGCCGCGGCCATGGCCAGGCTGCTGGTCAGCAGGATGGCGGTGTTGAGCGTACCGTAGAAGATGCTGGTCTCCCGCGCGGCGGCGGTGAAGGCCTCCGCCCAGAGCGCGCGATAGACGGCGTAGGCGGTCAGCGCGCCGGCGAAGAACATGACCTCGCTGCCGAGGAACACCCAAAGGCCGAACTCTGCCGCCTCACGCTGCCGGCGCAGGCTGCGATAGGGCTTGCGCAGCGCGGCGGCGCCGCTCATGGCGCACGCTCCGTCGGTCCACCTTGCGGCTCATGAGGCTCGCGCTCGAGCGAGGGCGGGCCGGCATGCTCGGGGTGGTAATTGTACGGTCCCTGCAGGACGACCGGCGGCGCGAAGAAATTCTCCTTCGGCGGCGGGGAGGAGGTCTGCCATTCGAGGCCGGTGGCGCCCCAGGGATTCGCCGTGGCGCGCCTGCCCCGGAACAGCGACCAGCCGAAATATCCCATGGGCAACAGGTAGGCGACGGCGAGGAGGACCGCACCGGCCGAGGCGAGGACGTGCCAGATCTGGTACTCCGGCGCATAGATATGGTAGCGCCGCGGCATGCCGAGGAAGCCCATGATGAACATGGGGAAGAAGGTGAAACCGAAGCCGAAGAACATCAGGATGGCGGCGAAGCGCGCCCAGCTTTCCGGGTGCATCCGGCCGGTGATCTTCGGCCACCAGAAGGTCAGCCCGCCATAGAGCGCGGAGACCGCCCCGCCCACCATGATGTAGTGGAAATGCGCGACGACGAAGTAGGTGTCGGTCACGTGCACATCCACCGGGACGGAGGCGAGGAACAGCCCGGTCAGCCCCCCGATGGTGAAGAGCCCGATGAAGCCGAGGGCGTAGATCATGGCCGCGTCGAAGACGATCTGACCGCGATAGAGCGTCGAGGTCCAGTTGAAGACCTTGATGGCCGAGGGCACGGCGACGACGAAGGAGAGGAAGGAGAAGACGAGATTGGCCAGCATGGATTGGCCGGAGACGAACATGTGGTGGCCCCAGACCAGGAAGCCGACCAGTGCGATCCAGAGGATCGCATAGACCATGAAATTATAGCCGAAGACCCGCCGCCGCGCGAAGCAGGTGACCAGCTCCGAGATCACGCCGAAGGAGGGCAGGATCATGATGTACACGGCCGGGTGGCTGTAGAACCAGAAGAGGTGCTGGAAGAGGATGGGGTCGCCGCCGCGCAGCGGGTCGAAGATGGGAATGCCGAAGGCGCGCTCGGCGAAGATCAGCAGCAGCACCATGGCCAGCACGGGCGTCGCCAGCACCATGACGATGCTGGTGGCGTAGATCGCCCAGACGAAGAGCGGCAGGCGGAGCCAGGTCAGCCCCGGCGCGCGCAGCAGGTGCACGGTGGCGATGAAATTCACCGAGGTGGCGATGGTCGAGAAGCCGGCGACGAACACCGCGGCCGCCGCGGCGAGTACCTGGCCGTTGGCGAAGGCGGTGGAGAGCGGGGTGTAGAAGGTCCAGCCGGTGTCCACCCCGCCCGCCAGCAGCGTGTAGATGGCCAGGATGCCGGCGATGACGAAGATGTACCAACTCAGCAGGTTGAGGCGGGGAAAGGCGAGGTCCTTCGCGCCGATCATCAGCGGCAGCAGGAAGTTGCCGAGGATGTTGGGGATGGAGGGGATGAGGAAGAACCACACCATCACCACGCCATGGAAGGTGAAGGCGCGGTTATAGGCATCGTCCGAGAGCAGGTCGCCTTGCGGCGTGACGAGCTCGATCCGCATCATCACCGCGGCGGCGCCGCCGAGGAAGAAGAAGACCGTGATCGTCGCCATGTAGAGCAGGGCGACGCGCTTGTGGTCCGTGGTCAGCAGCCAGGAGGCGAGGCTGGTGCCGGCGGTCAGGTAATTCTCCTCCGCCGGCGGCGTGTCGGGGATGGCGCGTTCCGCCGTGACATCGCTCATCGCGCTGCCTCCCCGCGCAGGGATTGGAGATAGGCCACCAGGCGCTGCAGATCGGCCTCGTCCACCAGCCCGGCGAAGGAGGGCATGATGGGCGCATAGCCCGCCACCACGTCGCGCTGCGGCTGCAGGATCGAATCGCGCAGATAGGCCTGATCGGCCCGCACCGTGCGGCCATCCGCGAGATGCACCATGCGGCCATAGACGCCCTGCAGCACCGGCGCATGCACCGCGGAGGCCGGGGCATGGCAGCCGGCGCAGCCGAGCGCGGTGAAGAGCGCCTCGCCCTCGCCGGGCAGGTCCTGCTCCTGCGGCTGGGCGGCCGCCCAGCTTGCATAGTCCTCCGGCTCCATCACCGTCACCATGCCGCCCATCCGGGAATGCTGGGTGCCGCAGAATTCGGCGCAGAACAGGCGGTACTCGCCGGTCCGGGTCGGGCGGAACCACATCTCCGTAAAGCGGCCGGGCAGCACGTCCTGCTTCACCCGGAAGGCGGGCACGTAGAAGCTGTGGATCACGTCCTGCGAGGTCATCACCAGCCGCACCGCCTCTCCGCGCGGCACATGCAGTGCATCGATCTCCCGCGCCCCGTTCGGATGCCGGGCCTTCCACATCCATTGCTTGGCAACGACATGGATCTCCAGCGCCTCGGGCGGCGCCATGCTGGCGCGTAGCTCCAGGGTGCCGGCCCACCAGAAGAGGAAGAGCGCGAGGAAGAGCGTTGCCGCGGTCCAGCCGAGTTCGACGTCACGGCGCAGGAATTCGGGCAGGTCGCCGCGCTTCGCCTGGGTTCCGCGGCGGTAGCGGATGCAGAACAGCAGCAGCAGGCCGGCGACCAGCAGCAGGATCAGCCCGGTGACGACGAGCAGCCCCGTGAAGAGCCCATCGATGTGCGCCGCCTGTTCGGATGCCGTCGCCGGCCAGAGGGCGAGGCTCATACCCGCCGCTCCCGCCGCCGCAGCAGCATCAGGCTGCCGCCGAGCGCCGCGACCGTGGCCGCCGCGGCTGCCGCCAGAACGCCGAGCAGCGCGGCGCTGCGGCCGGAGCCGCTGCCCTGGCAGACCAGCCGGATGCTGGCGAAGAGGCCGGGCGCTTCCGGCCGCGCCGCCTCCCGCAGCGCGTCCCGCAGCTCCTCCGGCGCCGCGCCGAGCGCGGGCAGGACCGCCGCCAGCCTGCCATCGGGGCGCAGGGCGAAGAGGGCGAGCGGGTGGAGGAAGCCTTCCCCCTGCCGTGCCGCCGAGTAGCCCAGCGCCGCTTGCGCCGAGGCCAAGGCCGGGGCCGTGCCGACCAGGAAGCGGGCGGCCCCGGCCAGCGCGGTGCCCTCTCCCAGCCAGGCGCGCTGCATGGCCGCGGCCTTGGCCGGGCCATCGGCGGGATCCAGGCCGAGGACAAGCAGCCGGTAGTCCCGGCCGGGCCGGAGGCCGGTCCCCGGCAGCGTTGCCGCCGCAAGGCCGAGCGCGGTGCCGCAGAGCGTGACGCAATCGTAATCGGCGAAGGCGAAGATCGCGGGCTGGCCATCCAGCGCTTCGCCAAGGCGGAGTGGCTGGCCCGTCGCGTCGCGCAGCGCCAGGTCCAGTGGCAGCGCCGCTTGGGGCGGCGGCGCAACGCCCGGCGCTGCCGCCCATGCCGACAGGGCGGGAAAGGCAGCCGCGAGGGCGAGCAGGAAGCGGCGTGTCATCGGCGCGGATCCGGCACGCGCGGCGGGTCGAGGGGCGCATAGGCCTCGGCGCCGCGGGCCGCGACCAGATCCATCGCCCGCGCGATGGGGATGCGCACCAGCCCCCGTTCGCGGTCGGCCCAGCCATAGCCCGCCAGCCGGGCGCGCCCGGCGGCCTGGTAGTCGCGCAGCTCGCCGGCCGGGTCGCTCTGCAACCGGGGGGGCACGAAGCTGCCGGGCGTGTGACCGCTCGGCCCGTGGAGGCCAGAGAGCCGCTCGAACAGCCAGCACAGCGTGACGGCGGCGAAGAGCAGCCCCAGCGTACCGAGGGCGACGAGGAGGATGGCGCGGGGGTTCAGATCCTCCCCCTGCCGGCGCTCCGCCAGCGCCGTGTCACGTGCCATGGCGCATCTCCTGCGTCAGCCGGGCGGCGATGGGCCCGCCGGCAAGGCCGAGCCAGATGCCGCCCACCGCCACGGTGCCGAGCAGGCCGGAGAGCACTGCAAGCGGCCCGAAACCGGGACCCACCAGCCAGAGCAGGCGCAGCAGCACTCCAACGAGCACGCCGGCACCGACCCAGGCGAGGGCACGCGGGCTGCGTCGCGTCACGGCCGGCAGCAGGGCCAGGACCGGCAGGATGGCCGCGAGGCCGAGGGAGGCGACTTCCATCGGCAACCATGGCAGCGCCATGCGCTCAAGGTACCATTCGGTCTTGTGCGGCAGATTGCCGTACCAGACGACGAGGTACTGGACGAAACCGAGATAGGCCGCGCCGAGCGCCGCGGCCATGAGCATCTGCGCCAGGTCGCCTGCCTTTCCCCGGGTGCCGGCCGGCTCCGTCTCCAGCAACGCGCACCAGGCCAGCGCCGCGAGCAATTGCAGCACGCCGAGCCACATGCCGAAGGCCGTGGAGTGGAATGCCGGCTCCAGCGAGAGCACCCAGTCTAGCCCGAGGGCGGAAAGCGCGACCGCATGGAAGACGAGTGCCGCCGCGCCCAGGCCGGGCCGCCTGGCCCCGCTGCCGACCAGCAGCAGCCCGAGCAGGCTCCACCCCGCCAGGGCCACCGCGCCGCGGGTGAGGAAGCCGGGCAGGTTGAGGTACCAGCGCGCCACATCCGGGTGACGGGCGGCGCCGGGATCCCCGACCCAGGGCCAGACGGCGTCGGCCTGCAGCAGCAGCGGCAGGGCGAACAGGGCGAAGACCGGCAAGGTCACCACCGCCGCCGCCAGCACCGGGAAGAAGGCGGCGAGCCAGCGCCCGCCGGTCAGCGCATGCACCGCCAGCAGCGCATAGGCGCCGAGCGCAATGCCAAGCCAGAACAGCAGCCCCGCCAGCAGCCCGCCGAGCGCGACGCGCGGCGCCGCCAGCCCCCAGAGGACCAGCAGCCCCGCCGCCGCGATCCCGCCAAGGCATAGCCAGGCGGCATGGGCCCGCAGCCAGGCGGCCGCGCCGGGCAGGGCAGGGGGGCTGCTCATGGCAGCTTCTCGCGGGCTTCCGGCACCGCCGCCAGCTCCGCGCCCTGGGAGAGCTGCAGCGCCCGGATATAGGCGATGATGGCCCAGCGATCCGCCGGCTCCACCCGCGCCGCATAGCCATACATCACGCCATAGCCATGGGTGATGACCTCGAGGAAATGGCTGGCCGGCGCGGCGCGCAGACGGGGCGTGTGGTAGCTCGGCGGCCGCGGGAAGCCGCGGCGCGGGATCATGCCATCGCCATCCCCGACCAGCCCGTGGCAGGGCGCGCAGTAGATGCCGTAGCGCTCCTGCCCGCGCTGCAGCAGCGCCGGCGTCACCGGGGGCGGTTCGGCCAGCGCCCGGTCATGCTCCAGCGCCCCGCGGGCGACGACGCCCACGGGCAGCGGCCGGGCCGATGTGCCATCCGGCCAGAACGGCGCGGCGGCATGGGTGCCAAGCTTCCGCTGCTGCGCCATCTCCTGCTTGCAGGCAGTGAGGACCAGCGGCAGGAGCAGCAGGGCGGCGCGCATCAGCCCACCTCCCGGATCGAGAGCGGCGCCAGCCCGTCCAGCGCCGCGGCGAGCCGCGCCGCATCCACCGCCGGATCGGCGACGGCGAGGAAGAAGCGGTCCTGGCTGGCCCGCGCGAAGCCATGCGCGGCGAAGGCCGGGTGATGCAGCCGCGGCAGGCCGGTGGAGACCAGGAAGGCGAGGATGCCAGTGAGGGTCGCGCCGAGGATCACCGCTTCGAAGGCCGGGATGAGGAAGACCGGCCAACTGTGCAATGGCCGCCCGCCGGAATTGACCGGGTAGTCCAGCACGGCGCTGTACCATTGCAATGCGTAGACGAAGGCGCCGCTCAGTGCGCCGCCGAGGAGCATGGCCGGGCGGATGCGGGTGCCGCCGAGGCCGAGCGCGTCCGCCAGCCCCTCGATGGCGAAGGGGACATGGGCGTCGAGCCCGCGCCAGCCCGCCTCCCGCGCCCGCCGCGCCGCGTCGAGCAGCGTCTCGGGGTCGGCGAACTCCGCGAGCAGCACCCGGCCCCCGCTCATGCCCGCGCCTCCTTCTCCCCATGCAACTGCTTGTTGAGGTCGTGCATGGCGACGGCGGGGAGCAGGCGCGCGAAGCAGAGGAACAGGCAGCCGAAGACGCCGATGGAGCAGCCGAGCGTCGCCCAGTCCCAGAAGGTCGGGTGGAACAGGTGCCGCATGGCCGGCAGGTGGGTGTGGGAGAGGGTGTTCCAGATGATCAGGATCCGCTCCAGCCACATGCCGATATTGACGACGATGCTGACGGTGAAGGCGACAACGAGGTTCCGCCGCAACCGGCCCGACCAGAGAAGCTGGGGCACCAGCACGTTGCAGACCAGCATGGCGAAGTAGAGCGGCGCGTAGTCGCCCGTGAACAGGAAGCGCAGATGGCCGCGCTCGATCCAGGCGCCGCCATACCAGGCGTTGAACCACTCCGTCAGATAGGACAGGCCCATGGCGACGGAGCCGGCGAGGACGATCTTCCCCATGGCATCGAAATGCCGTGCGGTGATGATCTCCTGCAGCCCGAGGCCCCAGCGCAGCAGCACGGCCAGGGTCAATACCATGGCGAAGCCGGAGAACATGGCGCCGACGACGAAATAGGGCGGGAAGATCGTCTCCTGCCAGCCCGGCATCAGGCTGGCGGCGAAATCCATCCCGACGACGCTGTGGACCGAGACGACCAGCGGCACGGCGAGCGCGGCCATGGCGCGGTAGAGGACGTCATGCCGGTGCCAGTGCCGGGCGGAGCCGCGCCAGCCAAGGGCGAAGATGCCGTAGAGCCGCCGTGCCAGCCGGCTGTGCGCCCGGTCGCGCATGGTGGCGAGGTCCGGGATCAGCCCCCAGTACCAGAACAGGATGGAGAAGATGATGTAGGTGGAGATGGCCGCGAAATCCCAGACCAGGGCGCTGCGCCATTGCGGCCAGAGCTCCATGGTGTTCGGGTAGGGCAGCAGCCAGTAGAAGCGGTAGGGCCGCCCCAGATGCATGATGGGGAAGAGGCCGGCGATGGTCGCGGCGAACAGCGTCATCGCCTCGGCGAAGCGGTTGATGGAGGCGCGCCAGCCCTGCCGGGTGAGCAGCAGCAGCGCCGAGATGAGCGTGCCGGCATGGCCGATGCCGAGCCACCAGACGAAATTGGCGATGGCGAAGCCCCAGACGACAGGGGTGTTGACCCCCCAGATCCCCACCCCCTGGATGAACAGCCAGGCAAGGCAGGCGGCGAAGCCGAGGGTGAGCAGCAGCGTGACGCCGAAGGCGATCCACCAGAGACGCCCGGGGCGGCGTTCCAGAACCGGGTCGGCCACCAGGCCGACCATCTCGGCATAGCTTGCCTGCGGCGGGAGCGAAGGGGGCGCCGCCGCGCTCATGCGCCGCCGCCTTCCAGCGCCGGATTCGGGTTGCGGACGCGCTGCAGATAGGTGGTGCGCGGCCGTGTCCCGAGCTCACCGAGCAGGGCGTAGTGGTGCGGCTCGCGCCGCAGGCGCGCGGGGTCCGATTCCGGTCGACTGAGGTCGCCGAAGCGGATGGCCCGGGTCGGGCAGGCGGCCTGGCAGGCGGTCACCACCTCCTCTGGCCCGATCGGGCGGTCCTCCTTCTCCGCCTGCCGGCGCGCGGCGCTGATGCGCTGCACGCAGTAGGTGCATTTCTCCATCACGCCGCGGGCGCGGACCGTCACCTCCGGATTGTGCTGCGCGGCGACCACCGGTGCGCCGCGGTTCCCGTATTCCTGCCCATCGGCGTAGCCGTAGAAGTTGAAGCGCCGCACCTTGTAGGGGCAGTTGCTCTGGCAGAAGCGCGTGCCGATGCAGCGGTTGTACACCTGGACGTTCAGCCCCTCATGGTCGTGGACCGAGGCGGCGACGGGGCAGACCGGCTCGCAGGGCGCCTGCTCGCAATGCATGCAGGGCACCGGCTGGAAGCCGGGCCGCAGCGTACCGCCCGCCTCCTGCACATAGGTGTCGATGCGCAGCCAGTGCATGTCGCGGCCGCGCGCCACTTCCTCCGGGCCGATGACCGGGATGTTGTTCTCCGCCTGGCAGGCGATGACGCAGGCGTTGCAGCCGATGCACAGCGTGGTGTCGATCACCATCGCCCAGGCCTGCGCGTCGTAGCGGAAATCGGGGTAGAGGCTCGGCTGATCGATCCTGTGCTGCGGCGAAGGCTCGTGGTCGCGCAGCGCCGCGTCCAGCGTCACCAGCGGCAGGAGGTCCCGCGCCTCACCCTCCAGCTGCTGCTCCTGCTGCGCCAGGATGGGCGGTTCGTGGCGGCCGGTGGGTGCCAGGCGCAGCCCCGGCAGCACCCACAGCGCGTCCGAGCGGCGCAGGCGATAGGCATCCGCGCCGAGCCCGGTGCCCAGTGCCCCGGCGCGTGACCGCCCGTGGCCGAGGGTGAGGGCGACCACCCCCGGCGCGACGCCGGGATCGAGGAGGGTGGTCACCTCCAGGCTGCGCCCATCGATCTCCAGCCGCACCACCTGGCCGGCCGTCAGGCCGTGCCGCGCCGCTTCCTCCGGCGCCAGGCGGGCGGCATGGCCCCAGACCTGCCGGGTCAGCGGCTGCGGGCATTCCTGCAGCCAGGCATTGTTGGCGAAGCTGCCATCCCAGGTCGAGGCATCCGGCCGCAGCAGCAGCACCATGCCCTCCTGCCGCGGGGCGGGCGGCAGCTCCGGCAGGCGCGGCACGGGCAGGGCAAGGCGTGGCGCGGCGCTCTCCGGCACCAGCCCGTCATGCACGGCGCGGCGCCACCAGGCTTCGAATTCCTCCGGCGTCCGGTCGCCGCGCCAGGTGGCACGCACCGCCTCATGGGCCGAAAGGTCGAGCTGCCCGAGCAGCAGCCCGAGCAGCGCCGGTGCCGACCGCGTGCCGTAGAGCGGCCGGATCAGCGGCTGCACGATGGCGGCGCTGCCGTCCCGCGCCCGGAGATCGCCCCATTCCTCCAGCGCGTGCGGCGCCGGCAGGGCCCAACGACAGGCCGCCGCGGTCTCGTCCAGGTGCAGGCCATGGCAGGCGGCGAAGGGCACCTGGCGCAGCGCCTCGGCGAAGCCGAGATCGGCCGGCGCGTCATAGGCCGGATTGGCGCCGAGGATCAGCAGCGTCTCCACCTGGCCGGCGCGCATCGCCGCCACCAGCTCGCGCAGCGGCGCCGCCGCGCCCTGCACCGGCGCCACCGCCTCCACCGGCGCCGCCAGGCGGGCGTTCAGCCAATGCGCCAGGGCGTGCAGCTCCGGTGCCAGCGCCTCGCCGGCCAGCACCAGCGCGGCGCCCGCATGGGCGGCGAGGTCCGCGGCGACGGCGCGCAGGATGCGCCGGCGGTCCTCCGGCAGCTCCGGCCGCGGCAGCGGGGCGCCCAGCTCCGCCGCCAGCCAGGCGGCGAGGTCGCGGAACTCCTCCGGCCGGGCCAGCAGGTGGTGATCCGCATTGGCGCCGGTGAGGCTGATCGCGGGCTCCAGCGCATAAAGCCGGCCGAAGCGGGCCGCCCCCGCCCGGGCCTGGCGCTGCGCCGCGAAGCCGCGGCCGTGGCGGATCTGGTCCGGGCCGGGCCCGAGCGGATCGGCGTCGAGGCACAGCACCACTTCGGCTCGGTCGAGGACGGGCAGCAGATCCAGCGGCCGGCCGAAGGCGAGCTCGGCGCCTCGCCGGGCATTCTCCTCATCGATCGGCGCATGGGTGTGCCAGCCCATGCGCGGGAAGCGCTCCCGCAGCGCGCCGATCAGGCGCAGCAGCGTCGGGGAGGTGAGGGGGCCGGTCAGCAGGCGCAGCCCTTCCCCCCCGCGTGCGGGGTCGAGCCGCGGCAGCAGCTCGGCCAGGAACACCTCCCAGCTTGCGGGGCGGCCGTCGCGCCGCGGGCTGCGCAGGCGGTCCGGGTCATAGAGCTGCATCAGCTCGGCCTCGGCGAAGGCATCGGTCGCGCCAAGGCTCGCCGGGTGCAGCGCATTGCCCTCGATCTTCACCGGCCGTCCCTCGAAGGCGGTGCAGACCACGCCGCGGCCATAGCCGTTCAGCGGCAGGGCGGTGGCGTAGCGCTGCGGCACGCCGGGGATGAGGCCCTCGGGCTGGTTCACATAGGGGAGGATCTCCTCCTCCGGCTCCGAGCAGGCGACGAGCGAGCCGGACATCGCGGCGGCGAGCAATCCGAGGGCCGCCTGCCGGCGGCTGAGCGCCGCGCCGCTCATCGATGGCAGACCGAGCAATCGGCGAGATGCTCCGTCCGGATGCCGTAGTGGCGGACCAGCTCGGCACCGCGTGCCTCCTGGCCCGGCGGCGGCGCCCAGTGGCCCGCGAAGATCTCGCTTTCCGGCCGCAGATGCGGCGCGGGGTTGCGATGGCAGTCCAGGCACCAGCCCATGGTCAGCGGCGCCGCCTGGCGCATGAGCGGCATGGTGTCCACCGGCCCGTGGCAGCTGGTGCAGCCGACGCCGTTCCGCACATGCACGCTGTGGTCGAAATACGCGTAGTCGGGCAGCTCGTTCACCCGGCGCCAGCGGATCGGCCTGCCTTCGGCCAGGCTGCGCCGCACCGGCTCCAGCATCGCCGCATTGGTCCAGAGCTGGGAGTGGCAGGTCATGCAGGTATGGGTCGGCGGCAGGCCGGCGAAGCGCGAGGTCTCGACCGAGCTGTGGCAGTAGCGGCATTCGATGCCGAGGCCGCCGACATGGTGCTCGTGGCTGAAGGGCACCGGCTGGTCGGGGGTGATGCTCTGGCCGGTGATGTAGGGTGTGTATTGCAGCGTCATCAGCAGGCCCAGCAGGCCGAGCGGCAGGACGACCAGCGAGACCAGGGCGATGCGCGCCGCCAGCGTCGCCCAGGGCGGGAAGAGTTGTGCGGCGACCGCGTCCTTGGGTGCAGAGGCGTCGAGGTCATCGCGCACCGCTCATCCGCTCCACTCCCGCAGGCCTGCGGAGCAGCGAACGCCTGTGCCAGCTGCGGGTTTGCTCATCGCGGCCGGCAATTGACGGGATCACATTGTGGCTTGGGTTCGCTGCAGCCGAACATCGCCCTACCGCGGATGACGATTTATGCCGAGGGCGAGGTCAGAGGTCTTTCTGAAGGCCCAAGCGGCTCGGGCCAATGCGCGGGGCGTGCACGAAGCCCATTGAGCTGTCGCTTTCCAAGGCGTTGTTCTTTCGGGTACGGGTCTGGGAGGCTGGTTGGTGGCACCCTACCGACCCCATGGCCCGGAGCCCGGATGAACAACGCGCACAAGCGGGCACGCATGACGCCGCATGGGCGAGCCCTGATGGTGCGGCACATTGAGCCAGAGGGCTGAACGGTCGCACGGATAGCCGAGGCCTTTGGCAGCAGCGAACGGACGGTGCGGACGTGGCCGGTCCGCTGGCGGCCGAGGGCGCGGCCGGGCTTGAGAACCGCTCCGGCCGTTCCGGCACGGTCGCCAACCGCTTGGCCGAGCCCTGGATGATGCCCTGCTGGATCCTCCACATCTACAACAGCGCGTTGATGTTGGCGCGGTCTTCGGCTGGCTGGTTCCGAAGTCCTGCGGACCTCGTTCTCAGGACAATAGAGCATTTTCGGTTCACATGCGTGCACCGAAAACGCTCTAGGCCCTTGTTTGCAGAGCGGATTCACGCCCTCGGGCGATGCCGTCCTACAGCGCTCTGCTCTAGCTTATCGCCCGCTCCGCCGCCTGGGCGGCTCGGCGGTTCGCCTTGTCCTCCGCCCTGTCGGCTGCAGCGGCGACCTTTGCGCGCGCCTCGCACTTCTCCCTGATCTCGGCCAGCTCCTCTTCCGTCAGGCGTTCAATGCCGATGAAGGCGTTCTGCGCTGCGCTCGTGCGGATCAGCTCGTCCAGCTTGGCCTGGATGGCGGCGCTGTCGCGGTTCTGGGTGTTCTGGATCAGGAACACCATCAGGAAGGTCACGATGGTAGTGCCGGTGTTGATGATGAGCTGCCACGTGTCGGAGAAGCCAAAGAGGGGGCCGGTGATGGCCCAGGCCAAAACCACCAGGACGCAGATTACGAAGGTCAGCGGCCGACCGGTGGCATGGGCGACAGCGTTCGCGCACGCCGTGAATGCTTTCGAGATCGACATCGGTGGCGGTCCTCCTCCAAGCAGGTGCGCGCCTGCCCGGCATAGGCGCCTGGCCGGTCAACGGAGGCGGGAACCGATGGTTGCTGTAACGGATCAGCGGCGGCGCCGGTGGGGCGGCCGCTACGCCTTCACCCCCCGGACGCCGTCGTTGCGGGGGCTCAGGAACGCTGAGGTCGCAGCCTGCAGCCCACCTTTCCTTTGCTGTCACGGGGAGGCTGGCGCTCGGCCGCCTCGAAGGTCACGCACCGACGGCAGCGGTACGCATTCGCTGGTCCACCGGCTTCGGCAGCCGCTCACCGCAAGCCGAGCCGCGCCATCTTCTTGATCAGGCCGGGGCGGGAGATGCCAAGACGCCGCGCCGCCTCCGACTGGTTGCCGCCGGTCTCGGCCAGCGCCTCGCGCAGCATCCGCGCCTCCAGCGCCGCAATGGCTTCCTCCAGCCGTCCGGGCGCGGCGGGTGGCGCCGTCTCCGCCTCCTCCACCTCGCCCGCCGCGAAGCGGAGCAGCCCGGCATCCACCGTAATACGACAGACAGGGCGCCGCTCAGGCGCGGAGCACCTGCGCAAGGGCCAGGCCGGCAAGGCGGGCGGTGGCGAGGAGGCGGTCCTGGCCGTAGCCCTGGCGGGCCATGCCAGAGAGGCCGGTCATGACGGTAACCACATAGTCGGTGAGGCGCCCGGCCGCCTCCGGGTGGGTGGCGGCGACGAAGCGGCGGATGGTGTCCTCGGCGGCGGCGGCCAGGGCACGGGCAGCCTGCCGCGCCTCGGGATCGTTGCAGCGGGCGCCTTCGATGGCGAGGCAGCCGGCGGCGGCAGGATCGGCGGCGTAGCGGCGGGCGGAGTCCTCGAGCACCTCGGCGAGGGCTTCGGCAACGGGGCGCCCGGGGCGGAGGATCTCGGCCAGGGGGACGCCCTCGGCGGCGGTGTAGCGGCCGAGGGTGCAGGCATAGAGGCCAGCCTTGCTGCCGAAGGCGGCGTAGAAGCTGGGCGGGTTGATGCCCAGCGCCTCGGTGAGGTCGGCGACGCTGACGGCGTCGTAGCCGCGGGCATGGAAGAGGCGCTGGGCGGTGGCGATGGCCTGTTCCGGGTCGAAGCGGCGGGGGCGGCCACGGGGGCGCGGTTTATCTGTAGTCATTCCTACAAAATGCCTTGACGGGAGCATCCGAGATTTTATGTAGCGACCACTAGGTTAATCCTCAAGGAGGGCCCGATGGCCGGTTTCCAGGGTAAATCCGTTCTCGTGCTCGGCGGCAGCCGGGGGATCGGGGCAGCGATCGTCCGGCGCTTCGCAGGCGAAGGCGCGGCGGTGACCTTCACCTATGCCGGCTCGCGTGAGGCGGCGGAGCGGCTGGCAGCGGAGACGGGCGCCACGGCGGTGATGACGGACAGCGCGGATCGGGATGCGGTGATCGCCCGGGTGCGGGAGAGCGGGCCGCTGGACGTGCTGGTGGTGAATGCGGGGGTTGGCGCCTTCGGCGACCCGCTGGAGCAGGATCCGGACGCGGTGGACCGGATGATCCGCATCAACGTGGCCGCGCCCTACCACGCTTCGGTCGAGGCGGCACGGCGGATGCCGGAGGGGGGGCGGATCATCGTCATCGGCTCCGTCAACGGCGACCGGATTCCCTTCCCGGGCCTGTCGGCCTACGCGATGAGCAAGTCGGCGCTGCAGGGCATGGCGCGCGGGCTGGCGCGGGATTTCGGGCCGCGCGGGATCACGGTGAACGTCGTGCAGCCCGGGCCCATCGACACCGACCTGAATCCGGCGGACGGGCCGATGAAGGACACCATGCACGCCGTCATGGCCATCAAGCGTCACGGCCGGCCGGAGGAGGTGGCGGGGATGGTGGCCTGGCTGGCAGGGCCGGAGGCCAGCTTCGTGACCGGGGCGATGCACACGATCGACGGCGGCTTCGGCGCCTGAATCGGCGGGGCAGGGGCGGCCGGGGCGCTGGCCCGGCTGCCCTGGCCCGTCTCAAGGTCAGGACAAGGGTTTGCCAGCGCGCCTGCTCGGCCGCGGCCGCGCCACCACTGCTATCGCGCTTCAAAGCGCCTAGAGCAATATCCGATCAGGTGGAATCACCTGATCGGATCTCTTGCTCTAGAAAGTACGACATCTAGAGCAGCTTATCTCCGACCTGATGGATCACGCGGTGATCCATCAGGTCGGAGGCTGCTCTAGAGCAGATCGCCGTAGGGCGGCATCGCCCGAAGGCGCGAATCTGCTCTGCAAACAAAGGCGTAGAGCGCTTTCGGTGAACGCATGTAAACCGAAAACGCTCTAACGCAGCCTCTGCCGGGCGCGGGCGGCTCGATTGATTGCGCTGCCTCTTGGGAGGATGCTCCGGCGGCTGGTCGGGGTTCAGCCGTCCGGCGTCGCCGCCCGGAAGCCGGCGCCGAGGAAGCGCAGGAGCTTGGCCAGCGCGGTCTCGACATCGCAGGTGCCGAAGCGGCCATCGGTGATGGACTGGATCCGGCCGCTATCGGCCATGGTGTAGATCATGGTGCCCAGCATGAAGTGGAAGCGCCATTCCACTTCGGCCCGCGGCACCTCCGGCAGGGTCTGCACGATGGCCTCCAGGAAGGCGCGGGTGCTGGGGTTGAAGGCCTGCGCCAGGATGCGGCGGTAGAGTTCCTCGCTTTCCACCGCAAGCCGCGCCCGCAGCCGGCCGAAGGTGGCGCCGTCCACGCCGGCCTCGAGGCCGAGCGAGAAGGCGGGGCGCAGGAAGGCCTCCAGCAATTGCTCCAGCATCGGCGGCCGGCCGGGCCCTTCGGCGCAGAGCGCGAGCAGCCGCATGCGTTCCGCGGTGATCGGCTGCGCCCGGCGCAGGAACAGCGCCTCCAGCAGCTTCTCCTTGGAGCCGAAATGATAGTTCACCGCGGCCAGGTTGACCCCGGCCTCGGCGGTGATCTCCCGCAGGCCGACGCCGGCCATGCCGCGGGCGGCAAAGAGCCGAGCCGCGGCGCTCAGGATCCGGTCGATGGTGCGGGCCGGCATATCCGGAGCGGCGTCCCGCCGGTCCGCCTCGGCAAAGCTGTGGTCCATGGCCCGTCCCGGCGTGCTTGACTCTGTGACGATCGTATAAAACAATCGTTCGACCACGACAAAGCCGTTCGGCGTGACACTCCTTGGAGCGATCACCGGACACGCGGCCTGCCGGCAGATCAGAGGACCCGAGCGCCACCCCGCGTCACGCGGATGGACGGCACCCGGCGGCAAGAGGCGAAGGCGGACAAACCGCACTTGGCCCGAGGGAGGAGTGTCCATGCAGACCCCGTACCGGGTGCTGATGGCCGGCGCTTGCCTTGCCGCCGGCGCGGATCGTCCCGCCAGGGCTGAACCCCTCCCGCCCGCTCACCCGGCCGGCGGCGCCATGACACGGGCACAGGCAGCGTGCCGGCACGGAGAGGGCGCGACGAACGCACCCCGGGAGGAAACCCCATGAGCATCGCAGGGCTGGAAGCGGGCCGGGCCACCGGCTTCGCCGGCTTCACCCGCTACCAATGGCGCATCTTCTGGGTCACCTGGCTCGGCTGGGCGCTCGATTCCGCCGATTTCGGCCTCTTCGCCATCGTCCTGCGGCCGGCGCTGACCGAGCTGCTGGGCGGCGCCCCGAGCACGGCGGAGATCGGCCGCGTCGGCGGCACCCTGGCCATGGTCGGGCTGCTCGGCTGGGCGATCGGCGGCATGCTCTTCGGCATGGTCGCGGACTATCTCGGCCGGGTTCGGACGCTGGCCATCAGCATCATCCTGTTCAGCCTCTGCACCGCGCTGCAGGGCGTGGCGCAGACGCCCTTCCAGCTCGGCCTCTTCCGTTTCCTCGCCGGCCTCGGCACCGGGGCGGAGGCGGTGGTGGGCATCGCGCTGGTGGCCGAGGCCTTCCACGGCGCGCACCGCGCCAAGGTGCTCGGCATCATGATGACCGGCGGCGCCTTCGGCCCGCTGATCGGCGGGCAGGTGTACAACCTGCTCGGCCCCTATGGCTGGCGCTACGTCTTCTTCGCCGGCATCCTGCCCGCCATCCTGCTGCTGCTGCTCCGCCGCAGCACGCAGGAGCCGACGCATTTCGCCGCCGTCCAGGCGCGGCGCGCCAGCATCCGCGCCCGTGGCGAGGCAGCGAGCGCCGAGGACCAAGCCTTCATGCAGGCGCCGCTGCGCCAGCTCCTCAGCCCGGGCCTGCGCTTCAGCACCTTCATCGGGATGCTGTTCTGCCTCGGCACGCTGCTCTCGATCTGGACCACCCAGATCTGGCTGCCGACCATCCAGGGCCTGATGCTGGAAAAGGACGGCATCACCGGCACCGCGGCGATTCACCACATCGGCAACGGCATGATGCTGTTCGGCCTTGGCGGCATCGCCGGCTACGCCGCCTTCGGCTTCCTCGCCGACTGGTTCGGCCGGCGGCCGACCGTCATCTTCTACAATCTCGGCGCCATCGCCTCCGGCCTCACCCTCTATCTCGGCCTGGAGGGCTGGCAGTACTACCCGGTGCTGCTGCCGGTCTTCGGCTTCCTGGTCATCGGCGTGTTCTCCGGCCATGCGGTCTATCTGCCGGAGCTGTTCCCGACCCATGCGCGGGCGACCGCCATCTCCTTCTGCAACGGCACCGCCCGCATCATCACCAGCTTCGGCCCGCTGGTCGCCGGCCTGCTGGTGGTGCCCTTCGGCGGCAGCTTCAACAAGGCGGCGGCGGTCATGACCTGCCTCGCCGTGCTCAGCATCCTCGCCATGCTGCTGGGGCGAGAAACCCGTGATGAGGCGCTGCCGCGCTGATCCCCCGAACCCCCGAGCGAAGCGAGGCGCCATGCCGACCGAGACGACCCCCGACCGCATCGCCGTCCATGGCATCGAGGTGGAGGTGCTGCGCTGCGGCGCCGGCGCGCCGGTGCTGTTCCTGCACGGCTTCCAGCCGGCGGCGCCCGATGCCCGGTTCCTCGAGCTGCTGGGGCGGCGGCTGCAGGTCATCGCCCCTTCCCATCCCGGCTTCGGCAACACGCCCCGGCCGAAGGATTTCGAGAGCGTCTACGACCTGCTGCACCTCTATACCCAGCTCATCGAGGCGCTGGGCCACCCCAGGATCTCGCTCATCGGCGCTTCCTTCGGCGGCTGGCTCGCCGCCGAGCTGGCGCTGCGGATGCCGTCGCGCATCGGGCGGCTGGTGCTGGTCGATGCCCTCGGCATCAAGGTGAGCGACCGGGAAACGCCGGACATCCTCGACATCTTCAATGTCCATCCCGACACGGTCCGCGCCGCCACCTGGCATGATCCGCGGAACGCGCCGGATTACGACGCCATGGAGGATGCCGAGCTGATCGCGCTGCACCGCAGCCGGGAAGCGCTCTCGCTCTATGGCTGGCACCCCTACATGCACCATCCGCGCCTGGCCTACTGGCTGCCGGCCATCAAGGCGCCGACCCAGGTGCTGTGGGGCGCCTCCGACGGCATCGTGAAGCCCGGCTACGGCCAGGCCATGGCGCGGCTGATCCTCGGCGCCCGCTACGCCGAGATCGCCGCCGCCGGCCACCACCCCGAAATCGAGCAGCCCGACGCCTTCGCCGACCACGTCATCGGCTTCCTGGCCCGCTGAGCAACGCTTCCGGAGAGACGACCATGGACGCCTGGTGGCAATGCGAAATCCCCTATCCCTATGTGGACAAGCGCATCACCGATGCCGCGGATTCGGTCCGCGCCAGCCTGCCCAACCGGCTCTGCGACCCGAGGATCGCGGCCAATCTGTTCCATGAGGTGCTGGACGAATTCGCGCTGTGCGACGAGCTCGGCATGAATGTCCTCTGCATCGAGCACCATGCCGGGATCAACTCCCTCATCGGCTCCAACCCGATGATCACCGGCATCCTGGCGCGGCAGACGAGGAATGTCCGCGTCCTCAGCCTCGGCACGCTGATCTCGCTGCGGCCGGACCCGGTGCGGGTGGCGGAGGAATACGCGACCGCGGATTGCCTGCTGCGCGGCCGGTTCGAGATCGGCTTCGTCAAATCGGGCGGGACCGAGGTCGCCAGCTCCAACATGCAGCCGGTGAACAACGAGGAGCGGTTCTGGGAGGCGATCGACCTCATCAAGAAGACCCTGACCAGCCATGACGGCCCCTTCAGCTGGGAGGGCAAGCACTACACCCACCGGCATGTGAACATCTGGCCCGGCCCCTACCAGCAGCCGCATCCGCGCATGTGGGCGGCGACCGGCGACCCGCGCAGCGCCGCCGAGGTCGGCCGCCGCGGCATGACGCATGTGCTGGTGCTGCGCGGGCCGGAGGGCACGAAGAAGGCCTACGAGGCGCATCGCACGGCGCGGCGCGAGGCCGGGCTGCCGAAGGTGACGACCGACAATTTCGCCTATGCCGCCATGGTCTATGTCGGCGAGACGGAGGAGGAGGGGATCGAGGGCGGGACCAAGCTGCTCTGGTTCCTCAACACCAGCCTGAAATCCGCGCCGCAATACAACAAATTCCTGCCCGGCGCGGCGCCGCCCCAGGCGGCGCCCGGCCTCTACCGGACGATGCCGCGCGCCGAGGCCGGCCTTGCCCTGACGGATGCCGAGAAGGGCGTCGCCCCGGCCAGCCAGAATGCGCAGAAGCTGATGGGGCTGACGGCGCAGGAGGCGATGCAGCAGGGCATCCTGTTCGCCGGCACGCCGGACAGCGTCCACCGCCAGATCATGGAGTTCTACGACAAGGTCGGCGGCTTCGGGCATCTCTGCCTGATCGGCCGCAGCGGCTACATGACCCATGAGGAGTCGAAGAAGGGCATCCGCCTCTTCAGCAAGGAGGTGCTGCCGCGGTTGCGTGAGGTCGCGCCGGTGGAGGTCGGCTGAGATGGCCCTCCCCGAAGCGGCCCCTGGCAGGATCCGCCGCATCCCGATCGGCGGCGGCGTGGAGATCGCCTGCGCCGTCACCGGCGAGGGGCCGCCGCTCCTCCTGCTGCATGGCGCGGAGGCGGACCATACGCAGTATGCCGCGCTGACCGCCCATCTCGCCGGCCGCTTCACCTGCATCGCCTATGACCAGCGGGATTCCGGCCGGACCAGCAACCCCGAGGCGCCCTACGGCATCGAGGCGCTGGCGGATGACGCAGCGGCGCTGGTCGCGGCACTCGGCCACCGGCGGGCGCATGTCTTCGGCAGCTCCCTCGGCAGCGTCATCGCCCAGGCGCTGGCGGTGCGGCATCCGGAGAGGGTCGACAGGCTGGTGCTCTCGGCAGCCATCCGCATCGGCCAGGGCATCGCCGAGATCAACCCGGAAGCGGCCGCGACGCTCGGCCGGCTGCGCACGGACCCGGCGGCGAATGCGGCGGAGATCGCACGCTTCTTCTACCCGGAGGCGCATCTCGCCGCCCATCCCGAGCTGGCCCGCCGCTTCGCCGGCGGCACCCGCACCCCGGCACAGCGGGCCCGGCGCAACGCGCTGATCCCGGAGGCGCCGCGCCTTGCACTCGGCGGCATCACCGCGCCCACCCTGGTGCTGGCGCAGGCGGAGGATCGGCTGGTGCCGCCCGCGCACACGCTGGCGATCGCGCGGGAAATCCCGGGCGCGCGCACCCTGCTGCTGGAGGGGCTCGGCCATGTCGGCACCATCCAGGCACCGGAGCGCATCGCCACCGCCATCACCCCCTTCCTGCTGGACACAAGCCGGGAGTCAACCGGATGAAGCGCCGTGCCTTCCTGCTCTCCACCCTTGCCACGCCGGCCCTGGCGCAAGCGGAGCGCTTCCCCGACCGTCCTCTCCGCCTGCTGGTGCCCTTCGCGCCGGGCGGCCCGCTGGACCTGAACGGCAGGCCGCTGGCCGAGGAGATGTCCCGCATCCTCGGCCAGACGGTGGTGTTCGAGAACCGGCCGGGGGCGAACGGCATCGTCGCCGCCCAGGCGGTGGCGACGGCACGGCCGGATGGCTACACGCTGCTCTACACCACCGGCAGCTTCATCGGGAACATCGTGTTCAGCACGGTGCCGCTGCCCTACGACCCGGAGCGCGACCTGGCGCCCGTCACCCTGGTGAACAAGGGGAATGGGATGATGCTGGTGGGCCGCGCCACCCTGCCGGCGCAGAACATGGCGGAGCTGGTGGCGCTGGCGAAGAGCAAGCCTGGCGGGCTGACCTGCGCCATGACCGGCATCGGCAACATCACCCATCTCGGCGCCGAGCAATTCCGCGAATACACCGGGGCGGAGCTGCTGACCCTGGTGCTGCAGGGCACCGGCCCCTCCATCACCGCCATGCTGGCGGACCAGGTGGACCTCACCTTCTCCACCCTGCCGCCGGCCGACCCGCATCTGCGCGCCGGGCGGCTGCGCGCCTTCGGCTATACCGCCACCCACCGCGCCTATTCCTTCCCCGAGGTGCCGACCATGCAGGAGGCCGGCTACAAGGATTGGGAGCTGATCGGCATGGCCGGCATCTGGACCACCGCCGGCGTGCCGCGCGAACGCATCCTCGCGGTGCAGCGTGCCGCCGCCGAGGCGCTGCAGACGCCCCTGCTGCAACGGCTGATGCGGGAGAGCGAGGCCGAGCCCTCCGGCGCCACGCCGGAGGAATTCGCCATGCACCTGTCGAAGGAATTGGCCATGCAGCGCGGGATCGCCCGGCGCATCGGCATGGGCCGGCAATAGGGGACCGACCGATGCTCGAAACGCCCGTCCTCATCGTCGGCGGCGGCCCGGTCGGTCTCACCGCCTCGCTGCTGCTGTCACGCTACGGCATCCGCTCCCTGCTGGTGGAGCGGCATGCCGGCACGGCCCGGGTGCCGAAGGCCCGCGGCATCAACGCCCGCACCATGGAGATGTACCGCCAGCTCGGCATCGAGGCGGATATCCGTGCCGCCGGCCTCTCGGCGCAGAGCACCGGGCTGATCGTCTGGACCGAGAGCCTGGCCGGCCGTGAGATCGAGCGCCGCGTCCCGGGCCGGGCGCTGGCGAAGAACTTGGCGATGACGCCGACCAGCAATTGCCTCTGCGCCCAGGACGATCTGGAGCCGGTGCTGCGGCGCCATGCCGAGGCGGCCGGTCCCGGCGAGCTCCGCTTCTCGACCGAGCTGACCGCGCTGCGCCCGGATGCGGATGGCATCGGCGCCACGATCCTCGACCGCGCCAGCGGGGCCGCCACCGAGGTGCGGGCAGGCTGGCTGATCGCCGCGGATGGCGCGCAAAGCCCGGTGCGCCGCCAGCTCGGCCTGAAGATGCTCGGCGAGGAGAAGGTCTATGACAGCGTCAACATCCTGTTCCGCGCCGATCTCTCGCCCTGGGTGAAGGACCGGCCGGCGGCGCTCTACTTCGTGGAGCAGCCCAGCCTGCGCGGCACCTTCCTGACCATCAACGCCACGGATCGTTGGGGCTTCCTGATCCACAGCCTCAGCCATTACGGCTTCCGCCCCGCGGACTTCACGCCGGAGCTCTGCGTTGCGCTGGTCCGCCAGGCGGCCGGCCTGCCGGAGCTTCCGGTGGAGGTGCTGGGGACCAGCGCCTGGGAAGCCTCGGCGACGGTGGCCGAGCGCTACCGGGTGGGGCGCATCTTCCTGGCCGGCGACGCCGCGCATGAAATGCCGCCGACCGGCGGCTTCGGGATGAACACCGGCGTGCAGGATGCGCTGAACCTGTGCTGGAAGCTGGCCGCCGTCCTGAAGGGCGAGGCGGGGGAGGCGCTGCTCGACAGCTATGACGCCGAGCGTCGGCCGCTGGCGGAGCTGACGACGCGGACCAGCCTCGCCAACGCCCTTTCCATGGGGCGGACGGCACGGCAGAGCAGCGCGGTATTGCCGCGCCGGGAATTCCTGAACGAGCAGGGCCTGATCTTCGGCGTGCCCTATGAGAGCGGGGCGGTGCTGCCGGATGGAACCCCGCCCATCCAGGCGGCCGACCCGGTGACGGAATACCTGCCGAATGCCCGGCCCGGATCCCGCGCGCCACATGTATGGCTGCAACGGAATGGCGCGCGGATTTCAACCATCGACCTGTTCGGCAACCGCTTCGTGCTGCTGGCCGGTCCGGACGGTGGCCCTTGGGCCGAGGCAGCGCAAGGACTGCGCCCAGAAGTGGAGGCCCATATCGTGGGCCGGGAGATCCTCGATCCCGAGGGCGCCTGGCAGCAGGGCTTTGGCGTGAGCGCAGACGGCGCCGTCCTGGTCAGGCCAGACGGCTATGTCGGGTGGCGAAGCCCTGGCGGCTCGGCAAATGCCGCTGCGGAATTGCGCGGAGTGCTGGACCGATTGCTGGCGCGCTAGGGATTTTCGGTAGAGGCCAGCCGCGCTCGGCCTTTGCCGCTCGCTTCAGCGCCACCCTCGGCCCCTGCATCGGCGCCGGCCGCCTCGGCCCGCCGGGCAAGGGTTGCCCGGCGGGCGGTTGAGGATACCGCCCTACTCGGCATCGAGCGGGGCGTTGAGCCTCACGCCAGGCACGCGGATGCCGGCTGGCCGCCCCTTCCTCGTCGCGCCCTGCCAGGTGCGCAGATAGACCTCCGGCAGCGGCGGGCCGTCCTCGCAGGCGAGCCAGAGCCGCAGCAGGTGCCGGCGCCGCCCGGGCTCCGGGAAGTCCTCATAGGCGGTGCGCGAGTGGGCGATCCAATGGTTGTTCAGGAATTGGATGTCGCCCGGGCGGAACTCCATGTCGAGATGGATCCCGGGACTCTCGGCGAGCTGGTCGAAGAGGTCGCAGGCGGCGTCGAGCTGGGGCGTGATGCGCGGCACCGCGGGGAAGCGCTGCGCCTTTCGCATCGCGCTGCGGACATAGGTGGTGATCAGCCCGCCGCCCGGCATCGGGTTGAAGGCCGGCACCGCGTACCACTCCTCCCCGCCCTCCGGCACCTCGCCCCGGCGGTCGCGGTAGAGGGGCTTCGCGAGTTCGGCTGCCAGGTCGGGGCGCTGCTTCAGCATCTCGTTGTAGATCGCGGCCGAGCTGGCGATGCTGGACAGCCCGCCCGCCTTGGACGGCTTCAGGCAAAGCAGCGCGACGATGTCGGAGCTGTCGGTGTGGTAGGGCAGGCGCGCCGCTGTCTGGTAGCCGCGGGCGGTCGGCTGCGCGTAATCCGCGCCGATATCCTTCACATGGCCGAGGATGTGGCCCTTGGCGTTCTGCGACACCGGCTCCCCGAGCATGGTGCCGAGACCGAAATAGGCGATGGCGCATTGCCGCACGCTCCAGCGGTCCACCGGCACGCCGCGCACCAGGATGAAGCCGGTCCCGTGCAGCACGGCCCGCCTGATGTGCTCGACCAGCGGGGCAAGGCCAGGCACCCGCAGATCCTCCGGGCCGATCGCGGCGATGTCGATGCCGGTGGCGTCGAGCCGCCGCACCGCGGTCTCCAGCTCATCGACCTCGGCGGGCGACAGGGGGCGGATCCAGTCCGTCCGTCTCGCCATCTCCGGGCCGTACCAGACGAAGGGCCCCGAGACGGGCCGGAGCTCGGCCGGCGCTGGCATCATGTTCATGGCTGTTCCTCCCGTATCCGTCTGCCCCGCCATGGCCGGGGCCGGCGTCAGATCACCTCCAGCAGGGCGACGCCGGCCAGCCCGAGCAGGGCGATGAAAAGGCTGCTGGCGGCCCCAAGGAGCAGGGGCGCGCCGCCGCGCGCGCGCAGCGCCCTGAGGTCGGTGGAAAGGCCGAGCGCCGCGACCGCAGTCGCCAGCAGCAGTGGCACCAGCGCGCGGGACGCCTCCACCAGCGGGCCCGGCACGAGCCCGGTGCTGCCGAGCGCCACCAGGCCGAGGAAGCCCAGGGCGAACCAGGGCACCGGCGCCCTGGCCTTGTCCCCCCTGCCGGCCAGAAGACCAAGCGCGGCCACGGCGGGCGCCAGCAGGAACACGCGCGCGAGCTTCATCACCGTGCCCGACTGCGCCGCCTCCGGCCCCCCCGCGGCCGCGGCGCCCACCGCCTGCACCACCTCATGCACCGAGGCCCCGGCCCACAGCCCATAGGTGCGCGCCTCGAGGCCGAGCGGTTCCGCGAGCGCGGGACAGACCAGCATCGCCGCCGTCCCGCAGAGCGTGATGACGGCCAGGGCGTAGCTCACATCCTCGTCCCGGCCCTGGGCGACCTGGTTGGCCGCGACGATGGCGGAGGCGCCGCAGATCGCCGTGCCGGCGCCGATCAGCCGGGCCAGCGATCGCTCGACGCCGAGGCGCCCGCCGAGCCAGACCGTGAAGGGCAGCGTCGCCGCCACCACGATGACGGCCAGCACCAGGGCCCCGGGGCCGAGCCCGAGAAGCTGCCCCAGCGTCACGCCGAGGCCGAGCAGCACGATGGCCGCGCGCAGGAGCGGCCGGACGGCGAAGGCAAGGCCGGGCTTGAGGGCCGCCGGCGCCCCCATCGCCGTGCGGACGCCGATCCCGATGACCAGCGCCAGCACCACCGGGTTGAGGGCGGCGATCCCGGTGGCCTTGCGCAGCATGACCGAGGCCAGGGCGATGGCGCAGGCGGCGGCCAAGCCCGGCGCAAGGCTGCGCAGGCGGTCGGCCGCGGCGGTCACGGCCGGTCTGGACAAGGCGGCGGCCAGTACGCCCGGCGCGCTCCGCATGCCTGCCTCCCTGCTCCGTGGGGACGCGGCCGATCGGGCCGCGCCGGAGGATGGGGCAGTGCGCCATGGCCCGGCGCCATGCCCGGCTAGAGCAATACCCGATCACTTGATGGCTCACGCCGTGATCCGTCAAGTCGGAGGCTGCCCTAGAGCAGAGCGCCGTAGGGCGGCATCGCCCGAAGGCGTGAATCTGGTCTGCAAACAAAGGCGTAGAGCGTTTTCGGTGAACGCATGTGAACCGAAAACGCTCTAGACCGGCGAGCCGGTCGCCCTTGCCGGTGACGCGGTTGCCGTAGCGGGTGTGCGGCCAGCAATCCCACATGGCGCGGTGCTGGACGCAGCGATCGTCCCGGAAGGCGATGGAGGTCTCGCGCCAGCGGGAGCGGCTCTGGAAGGGCGGGTTCGCCATGTGCTCGAACAGATAGGCCAGGATGCCGTCGCTCTCGGCGCGCGGGTATGCGCCAGGTGCAGCCAGGGCCAACCGCGCTGATCTGCCCCTACGCCGTGGCGGCCTACCCGCAGCGGACGGACATGCCGCCATCCACCACCAGCTCCGTGCCGGTGACGAAGCGCGCCTCGTCGGAGGCGAGGAACAGCACGGCATTGGCGGTGTCTCGCCCGTCGCCCGCGAAGCCCAGCGGAATGCGCGACAGGCGCTGCTTCACCAGCGCTTCCACATCGCCGCCGGCGCGCTGGCCGGCCAGGCGGACCTCGACCATCGGGGTGTGCATCTGCCCTGGCACCACCGGGTTCACCCGGATGCCCTTCGGCGCGTATTGCACCGCGACGACGCGCGAGAGCTGGATCACCCCGGCCTTGGACGCCGCATAGGCCACCTGCGCCGCGCCGGTCCCGCGGATGCCGGAGGTCGAGGCGAGGTTCACCACTGCGCCGCTCCCCTGCCTCTCCATCACCGGCAACACGTGCTTGAGGGCGAGGAAGACGCTCTTGAGGTTGGTGTCGATCTGCAGGTCCCAGACCTCCTCGGCCATTTCCACCGGACCGCCGGCGGCCGAGCCGCCGACATTGTTCACCAGCACGTCGATCCGGCCATGGCGTGCGACGACGTCGGCGACCAGCCGGGCGATGGCGGCGCTGTCGGTCACGTCGAGCACCGCCGTCTCGAAGCGGCCGCCCTCGGCGGCGATCCGCTCGGCCGTCTCCGCCATGCTTTCCGGCACGCGGTCCACGCCGATCACCGTCGCCCCTTCGCGCGCCAGCCCGACGGCGATGGCGCGGCCATTGCCCCAGCCGGGGCCGACGCAACCGGCGCCGCTGACGATGGCGATCCTGCCTGCAAAGCGCTGCGGCATGCTTCTGCTCTCCATGGATGTCGATGCCTGGCGCTCGGCCGCGCCGTCAGTCGAGGACGATGCCCGCGGCCTGCGCCACGCGCCGCCAGCGCGCGATCTCGGCCCGCTGGAAGGCGGCGTACTCCTCAGGTGTGCCGCCGGCGATGGTGTAGCCGCCCGCCTGGAGGGAATCGGCCACGGCGGGTTCGCGCAGGATGGCGGTGATCTCGGCGGCGATCCGCTCGCAGAGCGCGGGCGGGGTTGCGGCTGGCGCCATCACCGCCTGCCAGGAACTCACCTCGAAGTTGGGCAGTCCGGCCTCGGCCGCCGTCGGCACCTCCGGCAGCAGCGGGCTGCGGTGGGCAGCGGTCACCAGCAGCGCGCGCAGCCGGCCATCGCGCACCGGGCCGATGACGGAGCCGAGCCCCTGGAAGGAGATCTGCACCGTTCCGGCCAACTGGTCCATCACCGCCGTGGCGCCGCCGCGCGAGGGCAGATGCGTCGCCTCGGTTCCCGTCATCTGGGTGAAAAGCTCCATCGTCAGATGCGGCGAGGAGCCGATGCCGCTGGTGGCGTGGAAGACGCCGCGCGGCCGCGCCTTCATCCAGGCGACCAGTTCCGCCAGGTCGCGCACCGGCGCGACCCCCGGGTTCACCACCAGGACGTTCGGCGTGGTGACGGCCAGCGTCACCGGCGCGAAGTCGGTCAGCGGGTCGTAGCCCGGGTTGCGGTACAGCACGGGATTCAGCGCGAAGACGCCGATCGAGCCGACCAGCATCGTATGGCCGTCGGGCGTGGCGCGCGCCAGCAGCCGCGCCGCGAGCTGCCCGTTCGCGCCGGGGCCGTTCTCCACCACCACGGGCTGCCCGCTGCGTTCCGACAGCCTGGTGCTGAAGGCCCGCGCCGCGATGTCCGAGGCACCGCCGGGCGCGAAGGGGACCAGCAGCGTCACCGGGCGAGCGGGCCAAGCCGGCTGCGCCAGGGCCGGCGCGGCCAGCCCGAACCCGGCCGCCAGGCCCAGCGCATGGCGACGCGTGACGTGATGCATGACGACGCTCCCGGCCCTTCTGCCCAGTCAGCGGGTATCACCCGATATCCATCCTGTGCAAGTGACTTCCATCCTACGGAAGAGAAGGCTATAACGGCGGCGTGACGAGGAAACCGACCGATCCGACGAGGCCGGCAGCCGGCCCGCGGCGCGAGGCCGCGGACGCCGAGGGCAATGTGCGCGCCGTGGATCGGGCGTTGGCCATCCTGCAGTCCTTCGAGGAGGGCGACGCGGCCCTGCCGCTGGTCGAGATCGCCCGTCGCGCCGGGCTGCACCTGACCACCGCGCTCCGGCTGCTCGGCACGCTGGAAAGCCACGGCTTCGTGCAGCGCGGCGCGGCCGGCGGCTATGCTCTCGGGCCGCAATTGCTGGCACTGGGCGAGCGTTTCCGCCGCAGCCTGCGGCTGGAGGACCAGGTGATGCCGGCGCTGGACCGGCTGCGCAGCGAGAGCCGGGAAAGCGCCGCCTTCTTCGTGCGCGAGGGCGAGCAGCGCCGCTGCCTGTTCCGCCAGGAAAGCCCGCAGCCGGTGCGCACCGTGGCGCAGGTGGGGGATGTGGCGCCGCTCGGCATCGGCGCCTATGGCCGCGCGCTGGTCGCTCTGGAGGCCGAGCCGCGCCCGCGCCTGCCCATCGTCAGCCATGGCGAGCGCCTGCCGGAAGTCGTGGCCATCGCCGCCCCGGTGCTGAACGGGCGCGGCGCCGTCGCGGGAGCCATCGGCATCACCATGCCGCGCTATCGCTTCGACCCGGCGGCCGAGGCGCGCTGCCTGCCGCTCGTCCTGCGCGAGGCCGCCGCCCTGACCCGCGCCCTTGGCGGCGACCCCAGCCCGATCCTGGCCCTGGCCTGAACCGAGGAGGACCTCCCCATGCCTCGCCTTGACCTGCCGCCCGAGGCGGCGATGACGCCGGAGCAGCGGGCCGCCTGCGCCGAGGCGGTCGCCGGCATCCGGGGCCGCGTGCCGGCGCCGATGATCGCCTGGATCCGGAACCCCGAGCTGGCCACCCGGGCGCAGAAGCTGGGTGAGTTGCTGCGCTACCAGACCTCGCTGGAGCCGCGCCTGTCGGAACTCGCCATCCTGGTCTGCGCCCGGCACTGGACCTCGCACCATGAATGGACGGCGCACAAGCGCGAGGCGCTGAAGGCCGGCCTCGATCCCGAGATCATCGCCGCCATCGCCGCGCGCCGGAGGCCGGCGCTGGGCGATGCGCGGGAGCAGGCGGTGTACGACGTCGCCAGCACCCTGCTGGCCAGCGGCCGCGTGCAGCGGCCGCTCTACGAGCAGGGCCTCGCCGCGCTGGGCGAGCGCGGCATGGTCGAGCTGGTGGGCATCCTCGGCTATTACTGCCTGGTCGCGCTGACGCTGAACGCCTTCGAGCTCGGCCTGCCCGGCAGCCTCGCCCCGGAACTCGAGGATCCGGAGGCCGGCGCATGAGCACCCCGGCGCATCAGCACCAGATCCCGGTGCGCGAGGACTGGCTGGCCACCACGCGGGAAGAGGTGCTGGAGCCGGGCCAGCCGATCATCGACCCGCATCATCACCTGTGGGACCAGCCGGGCTGGCGCTACCTGCTCGACGAGCTGCTGGCCGATCTGCGCAGCGGCCATGACGTGCGGGCCACCGTCTACATCCAGTCCTCGCGCTCCATGCTGCGCGCCGAGGGGCCGGCGGCGATGCGGGCCGTGGGCGAGACCGAATTCGCCAATGGTGTCGCGGCGATGTGCGCCAGCGGCCAATACGGCAAGGTGCAGGCCTGCGCCGGCATCGTCGGCGCCGCCGACCTCCGGCTGGGGGATGCGGTGCGCCCGGTGCTGGAGGCGCATCTCCGGGCCGGCGGCGACCGCTTCCGCGGCATCCGCCACATCGCCACCTGGGACCCCGACCCGGCGATGCTGAACCCGGCCTACCAGCCGGCCGAGGATATGCTGGACAGCCCGGGCTTCCGCGCCGGCTTCGCCCATCTCGCCGAGCTCGGCCTCAGCTACGACGCCTGGCTCTACTTCCACCAGATCCCGCGCCTGGTGGCGCTGGCCCGCGCCTTCCCGCAGGTGCCGATCGTGCTCGACCATTGCGGCGGCATCCTCGGCATCGGTCGCTATGCCGGGAAGCGGGACGAGGTCTTCGCCGCCTGGTCGGCCAATATGCAGGAATTGGCCGGCTGCCCGAACGTGATGGTCAAGCTCGGCGGCCTCGGCATGCGGCTGCCGGGCTTCGGCTTCGAGGCGCGCGACCGCGCGCCCTCCTCGCTCGAACTGGCGGAGGCCTGGCGCCCCTGGATGGAGCGCTGCATCGAAACCTTCGGCGCGGCCCGCTGCATGTTCGAGAGCAACTTCCCGGTGGACAAGGGCGGCTACGCCTACGCCGTCGGCTGGAACGCCATGAAGCGCATCGCCGCCTCGGCCAGCGCCGAGGAGAAGACCGACCTGTTCTGGCGCAGCGCCGCCCGTTTCTACCGCCTGCCCGGCCTCGCCTGAGCTGCACCCCCAAGAGCCTTGAGAACATGCCGATGAAAAAGCGCCAATTCCTGACCGCGCTGCTGGGCGCGCCCTTCATCCTGCCGGCCCGTGCCGATGAAGCCTTCCCGACCCGCCCGCTGCGCTTCGTGGTGCCCTTCGCCGCCGGCGGGCCGAGCGACATCGTCGCCCGCATCCTGGCCCCGCATATGAGCGCAACGCTCGGCCAGCCGGTGGTCATCGAGAACCGCGCCGGCGGCGGTGGCATGACCGGGGTGGACGTGGTGGCGAAGGCCGCGCCGGATGGCTACACCTTCGGCATCGGCAGCGCCGGGGCGCTGGCCATCGCGCCGAAGCTCGGTCGCGGCACGCCCTATGATCCGCTCCGGGACCTGGTGCCCGTCACCCTCGGCGTGCTGGTGCCGGAGCCGCTGGTGGTGCCCGCCACCTCCCCCTACCGCACGCTGCAGGCGCTGATCGCGGATGCGAAGGCGCGGCCCGGGGCGCTGAATTTCGGCACCACCGGCAACGGCTCCATGCCGCATCTGGCGGGCGAGCAGTTCCGCGCCGCGGCCGGGCTGGACCTCGTGCAGATCGCCTACAATTCCGGCGGCCAGCTCGCCACCGCCATCCTGCGCAACGAGGTGCAGCTCGGCTTCGCCGACCTGCCGGTGCTGATCCCGCAGATCCAGGCCGGCGCCATGCGGGCGCTGGCGGTGGGGACGAAGGAGCGGCTGTCCTGGATCCCGGATGTGCCGACCTTCGCCGAGCTCGGCCTGCCGGCGGTGGATGCCAGCAATTGGCATGGGCTCGTCGCCTCGGCGCGCATGCCCGCCGGGCCGCTCGCCGCCCTCCGCCGGGCCGCCATCGCCGCCCTGCAGGACGAGGAGGTGCGCCGGCGCCTGCATGAGCAGGGCGCCATCCCCGGCGGCAACAGCCCCGAGGAATTCGGCGCCTTCATGCGCAGCGAATTGGAGAAGTGGGGCGAAGTCATCCGCCGCAACAACATCCAGCCGGACTGATAGCCGGCTCGGAAAATCCTCACTTTCCGGGCTGGATATCGCGTGCAGGGTTGGTGTGGCGGCTGCGCGCCAAAATCGAGGGCATACCGGCCGCGCGCCCGTAGACCGGCATCGGTCCGCATTTCGCGCGGCCGCTGTGAGAGGCTGCGGGCGGCTGCGAGGCCGGCCGCCCGGAGGCAGGAGCCGCCCTCCAGCCACGGACGGCCCCGCTTCGGCTGCCGTCGTGGCACCTTCAGCCCCTCGCGCCGCCAGATGCGCCGGCATCGGCAAAGCCCAGCAGCCAGGGCGCGGCCACCGGCAACAGGCCCGTCAGGCCGCCGCTCACGCCGCGGATGCGGATGGAATGACGCGCGCCTCGCTCCTCCCCATCGGCACGGCACGGCCGGGGGCGGGGCTGGCTACTGCGGGTCCTCCTTGTCGGGGTTCACCGGCTTGTCCTCGCGCAGCGCACGCTTGCGCCGGCGAAGCTGCTTGCTGACATGTTCCAAGGCCTGGTTGAAGGCGATCGGCGCCTCGGATGCCGCGGCGGACCCTTCGAAGAACAGGTCGCGCCCGGCATGCACCCGTACCGAGCAGGAGAAGCCGCCCTGGCCGGTGCGGGCAAAGCGGGCGGTCATGTCCTCCGCACCCAGATACTTGGCGGTGGTGGCAAGCAGCTTTTCGGTCACGTGCTGCCGCAGCGCATCGCCGACATCCATCTGATGGCCATGGATGGCGATGGTGGGGGTGTCGGGCCTGGCGTCGTCGGAAGGTGACATCTAGAACGACCTCGCTGACTGCGGCAGACAGTGGCGCCGCTGCGCGATCGAACGCCGTCGCCCGGGCCACGTTGCCACCTGCGGCCATGCCTGCGGCGTTCGCCCGGCCAGCGCGGACGGGATCCTGGCCGCATGGCCACCGGACGCGCAGGGCCTGCGCCCGCGGCGACGCCCCCGGCGGCAAGGGCGCTGCAACCAGGAAGCTTCCGCGAGGTTGCCGGCGCCGACGAACCGAGGGCACCAGGCGCAGCGGCTGCAAGCTGTATCATCTCCGCGCCAATCCGGGCTCTCATTGTCGCGGCGGCGCTGAACCGCCGGGGCGTCCCGGCGCTTCGGTCACCACCCCGGCCAGCGCGGAGCCAGATGTCCAGCAACACCGCCGCCACTGCCTGCCACTGCACTTCCGGAATTGCTCCGCAAGGCATCGCCCGACAGGCGCGACCCAGACGCCCCGCGGGCGTGACGCTGTCGCAACCAGGCATCGCGTCCTCCCATCCTGCCCACCAGCCGGCCGGCCTCGCCCGTGGCCTCGGCTGAGCCGGCGCGGGGCCGCTCCGCGGCGCCCCGCCCGAAGCTGGAGGCCGAGCCGGAAGGGCTGCTGGCCGCCCGCCTCGTCGAATGCGCCCTGGCCCAGGGCGCGGCCGGCACGCTGTTCGTCGCTCGCAGCGAGGGGCGTGCCGCGCGCCTGCACCGCGCCATTCGTGCCCTGGCGCCGGCCGGGCTGGAGGTGCTGCTGCTGCCCGGCTGGGACTGCCTGCCCTATGACCGCGTCTCGCCCTCCCGCGCCGCGATGGGCGCGCGCAGGAGGGCGGCGGCGCGCGCCGGCAGCGCCGGGCCGCGCCTGCTGATCGGCTCGGCCGAGGCGCTGGCGCAGCGCCTGCCGCGTCCCGATGCCGCGGCCGCGCTGCGGCTCGAGGCTGGCGGCGCGCTGGACCCGGAGGCGCTGCGCCGCGAACTGCTCCGCCGCGGCTACGCGCTGGACGACCAGGTGGACGAGCCGGGCGAGGCGGCATTCCATGGCAGCGTCATCGACATCATCCCGCCGGGCACCGAGGGCGATCCCGCCTGGCGCCTGCGGCATGAGGAAGGCCGCCTCCTCGGCATCCATCGCTTCGACCCGCGCAGCCAGCGCAGCCTGGAGGAGGAGGTTGCGGCGCTGGTCGTCGGCCCTGCCTCGGAGCTGGTGCTGCCGGCGGAGGATGCGCGGGTGGCGGCCTGGCCGCCCGGCCTGGAACACGCGCTGCCCGCCTTCGACCAGGCATTGATCACGCTGCCGGAGCTGATGCCGGAGGCGGCGGTGATCCTCGACGATGGCGCCGAGGCCGCGCTGGAGCGGCGCTGGGCGGAGCTGGGCGAGGCCTTCCGCACCCGCCTCGCCCTGCGCCCGGCCCCGCCGGAGGCCGGCCCCGCGCCAGAGGAGACGGAGACGCCCGCCCCGGCACCGGAGGCGCTGCCCATCCTGCCGCCGGAGGCCCTCTACCTCTCCCCCGAGGCCTGGGCGGCCGCGCTCGGCGGGCGGCAGAAGCAGCAGGTGGCGGCGGCGGCCGAGGCGGCGGTCGCGCCGCCCCCGCGCTTCGCGACGCTGGAGGAGCCGGAGGCGGCGCTGCGCGACTATGCCGAGGCGCAGCTTGGCCAGGGGCGCCGGCTGGCCATCGCCGGCCCGGCCGGACCCGGCCTGCGGCGGCTGGTCCGGCGCCTCGGCACGGCGCTGGGCCATACGCCGCAGCAGGTGGCGGATTGGCCGGCGCTGCGCGGCCTGCCGCCGGGCAGCCTCGCCTGGCTGGAGGCGCCGGCCGACCTGCCCGGCTTCGCCGCGCCGGAGGCCGTGCTGGTCCCGCTCTTGGCCATCCGCCCGGGCGGCCTGCCGCGCCCGGTCGGGGGTGGCGCCGCGACGCCGCTGGCCGCCGCCATCCTGCAGCCGGGCGACGCCGTGATCCATGAGGAGCACGGGCTCGGCGCGCTGCGGGGGGTGGAGCCGGTGGATACCGGCACGGGGCAGCTCGACTGCCTGCGGCTGGGCTATGCCGATGCCACGCAATTCGTCCCCTTCGACGAGCTGGACCGGCTGTGGCGCTACGGCGCGGAAGCGGCGGGGCTCAGCCTGGACCGGCTGGGCGGCGAGGCCTGGCCGAAGCGCCGCGCAGCGGCCGAGGCGGCCGTCGCCGAGAGCGCCCGCGCCCTGCTGGAGATGGTTCGGGCCCGGGAGGCGGCGCAGGCTCCTGCCCTGATCCCGCCGCCCGGTCCCTTCGCCCGTTTCGCCGCCCGCTTCCCCCATGAGCTGACCGACGATCAGGCAACCGCCGCCGCGGTGCTGCAGGACCTCGCCAGCGGGCGGCCGATGGACCGGCTGGTCTGCGGCGATGTCGGCTTCGGCAAGACCGAGGTGGCGCTGCGCGCCGCCGCCGCGGCGGCGCTGGCCGGGCATCAGGTGGCGCTGCTGGCGCCGACCACCGTGCTGGTACGCCAGCATCTGGAAAGCTTCCGCCGCCGCTTCGAGGGCCTCGGCATCCGCATCGAGGCGCTGTCGCGGCTGACACCGCCGGCCGAGGCACGCGCCATCCGCGCCGCGATCGCCAGAGGCGAGGTGCGGATCGCCATCGGCACCCAGGCGCTGGCGGCCAAATCCGTGCGCTTCAAGGACCTCGCCCTGCTCATCATCGACGAGGAGCAGCGCTTCGGGGCGCGGCAGAAGGCGCAGCTGCAGGGGCTGCGGGCGGGTGGGGGGCTGCATGTCCTGACCCTGACCGCCACCCCCATCCCGCGCACCCTGCAGGCGGCGCTGGTCGGGCTGCGGGAGCTCAGCGTCATCGCCACCCCGCCGGCGCGGCGCCAGCCGGTGCGGACCATGCGCGCGCCGCTGGAGGATGCGCTGCTGGCCCAGGCCCTGCGGCGGGAGGCGCGGCGCGGCGGGCAGAGCTTCGTGGTCTGCCCGCGCATCGAGGACATCGCCCCGATGCGCGACCGCATCGCCGCCCTGGTGCCGGAGCTTTCGCTGATCGAGGCGCATGGCGGCCTGCCGCCCACGGAGGTGGATGAGGCGATGCTGCGCTTCGCCGAGGGCGAGGCCGATGTGCTGGTTTCGACCAATATCGTCGAATCCGGCCTCGACGTGCCGCGCGCCAACACCATGCTGGTCTGGCGTGCCGACCGCTTCGGCCTGGCGCAGCTCCACCAGCTTCGCGGCCGGGTCGGGCGCGGCAGGCTGCGCGGCGCGATCTACCTGCTGACCGACCCGGCGGTGCGGCTGCCGGCCGCGACCGAGCGGCGGCTGCGCACGCTGGAGACGCTGGACCGGGTCGGCGCCGGCTTCGCCATCAGCGCCCGCGACCTCGACCTGCGCGGCGCCGGCGACCTGCTGGGGGAGGAGCAGGCGGGCCATCTGAAGCTGGTCGGCATCGAGCTCTATCGTCATCTGATGGAGCGCGCCCTTGCCATGGCGCGCGGCGAGCCCCCGCCCGAGGCCAGCGGCACGAGCCTTGCCCTGGGCGTGGATGCCTTCGTCCCGCCCGGGCATGTGCCGGAGGAGGCGCAGCGGGTGGAGGTGCATGCCCGGCTCGGCGCGCTGCTGCGGGCGCGGGACCTCGCCGGGGTGGAGGCGCTGGAGGATGAGCTGGAGGACCGCTTCGGCCCGGCACCGGAGCCGCTGCGCAACCTCCTCGCCCTGGCGCGGATCGCGGCGCGCTGCCGCCGCCTCGGCATCGCCCGGATCGAGGTCGGCCCGAGCGCCGCGGCGGCGACGCCGCATGCGGCATGGGCCGAGCCGCCGCCGGGGCTCGAGCTCCGCAACGGCCGCCTGCTGCTGCGGCGGGAGAGCGCCGATGCGGCGGAGCGCCTGGCGGCGGCGGAGGCGCTGCTGGCGGCGCTGGCGCCGGCGCGGCGGCAGCGGGCGGCGTGATGCCGGCGGGGCCGGCCTACTTCGCCAGGGGCCAGACCAGCGCGATCATCGGCACGCCGACCGCCAGCACGATGGCCGAGAGCGGCAGGCCGAGCCGCCAGTAATCGCCGAAGCGGTAGCCACCCGGCCCCATCACCAGGGTGTTGCACTGGTGCCCGATCGGGGTGAGGAAGTCGCAGGCCGCCCCTACCGCCACCGCCATCAGGAAGGCATCGGGGCTGAGGTCCAGCCGCTGCGCCAGGCTGCCGGCGATCGGCCCCAGCATCAGGACCGTGGCGGCGTTGTTGAGGAAGGGCGTCACCGCCATCGCCACCACCATGATCAGGCCGAGCGCCCCGAGCGGCGGCAGGTGATCCATCGCGCCGGACAGCCAGCCGGCGATCAGCTCCGTGCCGCCGGTGGTGTGGATCGCTTCCGAGACCGGGATCAGCGCGCCGAGCAGGATGACGACCGGCCAGTCCACGGCCTGGTAGGCCTCCTGCGGCGTCAGGGTGCGCAGCAGCAGCATCGCCACCGCGGCGGCGAAGAAGACGACCCCTACCGGGGCCAGATGCAGCGCCACCGCCGCCATCGCCAGGCCGAGCACGATCGCCGGCAGCCAACTCCGCCGGCTGCGGCCGAGCGGGATGCCGCGCTCCGTCAGGGGCAGGATGCGCAGCGCCGCCAGCGTATCCGGCAGCCGGGAGGCCTCGCCCTTCAGGATGACGACGTCGCCGCGCCGCAGCCGCAACTCCTTCAGCCGCTCGCGTATCCGCTTGCCGCGGCGGCTGACCGCCAGCAGGCTGATCCCGAAGCGCGCCGCCAGCGCGGCGCCGGAGGGCGTGGCGCCGGCCAGCGGCGATTCCGCGGTGATCACGCCCTCGACCACCGTCTTCTCGTCTTCCGGCACGTCCTCGGCCGTGGATTTCTCCCCCACCAGGGTGAGCCTGGCGCGGGCCAGCAGGGATTCCAGATCCTCCGGCTCGCCTTCCAGGATCAGCAGGTCGCCCTCGCGCAGCGCCCAGTCATCGGGCGGCGCGTCGCGGCGCAGCCCCTCGCGCAGGAGGGTGGCGACGGTGACCCGGTCCTCGCACAGCGCCTGCAGCGCGCCGACCGTCGCCCCGGCCAGCGGGCTGTCCGGGGCGATGCGCGCCTCGGTCATATAGGCCTCGATGGCGATGGCGCCCTGCGGGGCGGATTTGCCCCGCCGCCCGGCGGCCAGCAGACGCCAGCCGAAGCCGAGGAAGAGCAGCCCCGCCAGCGCGACCGCCGCGCCGACCGGCGTGTAGTCGAACATGCCGAAGGGCTGACCCGTGACCTGTTCCCGCACGCGGGAGACGATGATGTTGGGCGAGGTGCCGATCATCGTCACCAGCCCGCCGAGCAGGGAGGCGAAGGCCATCGGCATCAGCAGCACGCCCGGCGGCGTGCCGGTGCGGCGGGCGAGCTGCAGCGCCACCGGCAGGAAGATCGCCAGCGCGCCGATATTCTTCGTGAAGACCGAGGCGAGCATCACCGCCGCCACCAGCACCGGCACCTGGGTGCGGCGCGAGCGGAGATGCGGCAGCAGCGGGCGCATCGCCGTCTCCACCGCGCCGGAACGGGCGACGGCGGCGCTGACCACCAGCGCGGCGGTGACGATGACGACGATGTCGTCGCTGAAGCCGGTGAAGGCCTTCTGCATCGGCACGATGCCGGCCAGGAGCCCGGCCAGCAGCGCCAGCATGGCCACCAGGTCGTAGGGCAGGCGGCCCCACAGGAACAGCGCAACGGTGGCGCCCAGGATGCCGAAGGCGAGGGCCTGGTCGAGAGTCATGCGAGGGGGAGGGGCATCGGATATCCTGGGCCGGGACAGCAGCAAGCGCGGCGGGCGCCCGGGGGTTGCGGCACGGGCGGACGCCGGGGCGGGAAACTCTCCGGCTCGGCCCGAGCCGCTTCAGGCGGGAAGAGGTGCCCTGCCCCGGGCACGACCACAAAGCCCGGCTGCGGCGGCAAGCAGCACCGTGATCCCTGGCGGCTGCTTCAGTCGCAACCTGCCTGTTCCCCGCCCCCCTCGGGCGCTGGCCGGCGGGATGGCGGTGCCGCAGCCAGGCGAAGGCTGGGCAGGTCATCGGCGCGGGCCGGTCCAGGCTGCCCCCGAAGTAGCCGGCCCGGTTCCTGCCTGAGTGGCTATTGGCCCCTGCACCTCCGGGAAAGCCTGCCATAAGGTCTTGCCCTGGATGCAACATGCCGGCCGTACCGATGATAAGATCGCGACAAAGCAGCACGGATCGTTCGCTCCGTGGAGCGGAGCGGACGGAGGCGACCTTTCTCGACATCGGCACGCCTGAGGATTTCGGCCGCGCGCAGGCGCTCATCCCGGCCTGGGCAGCCTTATGAGCGGAAGGCCCGCCCTGTTCCTCGACCGTGACGGGGTGGTCAACCACGACTCCGGCTACACCCACAGCATCGCCAATTTCGTCTTCCGCGACGGCATCTTCGATCTCTGCGCCACCGCGCAGGCCCGCGGCATGGCGTTGGTCGTCGTGACCAACCAGGCCGGCATCGGCCGCGGCTACTACACCGAGGCCGATTTCCGCGAGCTGACGGCCTGGATGCTCGCCCGGTTTGCGGAGCACGGCATCGACATCGCGGGCGTCGAGCACTGTCCGCATCACCCGACGCACGGCATCGGCGCCTACCGCCGGGAATGCGCCCGCCGCAAGCCGGGGCCGGGCATGATCCTGGATGCCAGCGCGGCGCATGGCCTCGATCCCGCGCGCTCCGTCATGGTGGGGGACAAGGCGTCGGACATGCAGGCCGCGCAGGCCGCCGGCGTGGCCACGTGCATCCTGCTGACGGACTCGGTGGAGGAAGCTGCGGCCGCGCCGCACGGCACGCTGGTGCTGCCCGACGGTGCGCTGCGCGAGGCCGCGGCGGTCATTGCCGCATTGCCGAAATGAGGCCTCCGCGATGCGCACCATGCCGTCACGCGCCATCGGCGGCAGCCCGCCTGCAAGGCGTCAGGGGCCGGGCCCCCGGTCCCGTAGAAGGATAACGCCAAGGACCGCCCGGGGCGGGAGCTGGGCGTGGGCAAGGACGCGCCGCGGCCGCCCCTCGGGTATCGGGGCGGCGCTGCCCCCCGTGTGCGGGGAAGCGGCCCTTGCCTGACCCTGCCATGAGGCAACCGTGGCCGGGAGCGCGCGGGAGGCGTCGGCCCGAGCCTTGCGGCTGTCCCGGTAATGCAGAAGGATTGTCCGCCAGAGCCTCCGCCAACCCCTGAAGAGCCGCCTTGATCCAGGCCCCCTCCTCTCCTCCGGGCTCACGAAGCAAGGAATGGGAAAGAGCAATCGCTGCAGGTTGCGCCACCCCATGAAAGCCATATTCATGACGTGCGCAGTACCAGCCGCATCGGGCGGTTCAGATCCTCTGCCTTCCGAGACCAGACAGCAATGAACAGGGCGGCGCCGACCCGGCGAAGTGCATTATCCGCCGCGTTGCTCTTTCTCTCAGGGTGCTCTCCGGTATTGATCTCCGCCGGACCAGATATAGCAATACCGGAACTGAATGGCAGCTCCTTCATCATGCCGGACGGAGCCAGGCTGCCATTCAAGGCGTGGATACCGGAAGAGCAGGCGAAGGCCGTCATAGTCGCCATTCACGGATTCGGGGATTATTCGAAGAATGCCTTCGAGATTCCTTCCCCTCTGTTCCTGTCCAGGGATGTTGCGATTTATGCGTATGACCAGAGAGGATTTGGCGCCGGCCCCGACCGTGGGTATTGGCACGACAGCAAGACGATTGCGGGTGACGCGATCAACGTCGTAAGAATAATCAAGGAAAGCCACCCCAGTACGCCGATTTTCCTGTTGGGCGAAAGCATGGGGGCGGCCGTGGCGCTGCTTGCTGCCGAACAGCCAGGGGCGTCGCTCGTCCAGGGCTACATATTGATGGCCCCCGGGATCCGGGGCCGCGCCACCATGAGCGGCTTTGCCAAGTGGCTGCTGGAAGTCGTCGCCCACAGCATCCCGATCGTCGGTTTCCGCGGCTCGGCCCCCGGCTTCTCCCCCACCGACAATGAAGACGCGATGCGCCGATGGTCGTCGGATCCCCTGACGACCAAGGAGTTCCGGGTCGATGCCGTCTATGGGCTGGTCAACCTGATGGATGCCGCGCTCGCAGCGGCGCGCAATTTCCGCGGCCGCGTGCTGGTCCTGTATGGCGGCCATGACCGGATCGTCCCGGCCTCCGCCGTGCGCAGCTTCCTGCGGGTATTGCCGGCGACGCGCATCAGGCGCTTTGGATTTTATCCTTCCGGCTATCACCTCCTGCTGCGCGATCGGCAGCGGAGCGTGGTGGCCAACGACATCGTGGAATGGATATTCTCGCCGGATCGCCCACTGCCATCCGGCGCCGAGCAGGCTGGCCTGGAATGGCTGCGGCAAGGCGGCGACTGAGCCACGCTGCCAATCCAACCGCCACAGATATGACTTGAGGCGAGCGGCAGATTAAGCCACCTGCGGTCACGCGGCCGCTGAGGCAGCAAGCTGGATAGGTGGTCCCAGGTGCCGATGGTGCCTCCGGCATCGGGCCGCCTGGGCTGACGGAACGGGAAGGATGCCAGGAGGCAGCAACCAAGATCGGCAGCCGGAGGCCGCCTCCTTCGCGGCCCTGAAAGCCTGGTCGCCATCGCCGGTCATGCGCGCGTCGCTCTGGCTGCATGGCACGGCCGCGCTCGGCGTCGCCGTGCAGCCGCACCTCTGGCCCTTCGGGCTGGCTCTGCTCGCCGGCAACCATGCGCTGCTCGCGGCCTTCATGCACCCTTGCAGCGCGCAGCTCGGCCCGAACCTCGTGCGGCTGCCTCCCGCGATGGCCCGGTCCGTCGCCATCACCTTCGATGATGGCCCGGACCCGGAGGTCACGCCGCGCGTCCTCGACATGCTGGAGGCCCAGGGGGCGACGGCAAGCTTCTTCGTCATCGGCGCGAAAGCCGCCCGCCACGGGGCGTTGCTGCGCGAGATGCAGCGGCGCGGGCACAGCATCGAGAACCACACCTACGGTCATCGGAACAGCTTCGCCTGCCTTGGCCCATGGGCGCTGCGGCGGGAGATCCGCCGGGCCCAGCAGGTCATCGCCGACGCAATCGGCATCGCGCCCCGCTTCTTCCGGGCGCCGATGGGCCTGCGCAGCCCGCTGCTCGACCCGGTCCTGGCGATGGAAGGCCTGCGCTTGGTGTCATGGACGCGGCGTGGCTATGACGGGCGCCCGGATCCCCCGCACAAGGTCCTGGAAAGGCTGACGCGCCGCCTGGCCGGCGGGGACATCCTCCTGCTGCATGACAGCGCGCCGCCGGGCCTGCCGTCCCGCGATGCGGCGGTCCTGCAGGTCCTGCCGAGGCTGCTCGACCGCTGCGCCGCCGAGGGCCTCAGGGTTGAGTCCCTAGCCGCGATCCCGCCCGCATCCGCGGCCCGCGCCTGAGCCGCCGAGCCAGGAGCATGGGCAGCCGGGCCACCATGCCGAGGACCAGGCGGGTATGCATCCAGGTCAGCAGGAGGTTGTCCCGCCCGTAGTTGAAATGCGAGACGCCGCCCTCCTCGGCGCGCAGGTAGCGGACAGGCGCGGGAAGGTTGACCAGCTTCAGGCCGGCCCAGGCGAGCCGGACCGCCGCCTCGGGGTCGAAATCGAAGCGGCGCATCCAGTGGCCGCGCTGCATGACCCGCAGCAGCGGGGCGATCGGATAGACGCGGAAGCCGAACAGCGAATCCCCGATGCCGGCGCCGAGCGTCTCGAGATTGGCCCACCAATTGGAGATGCGGCGGCCGCGCACCCGCAGCTGCGGCGCCTCCGGGCCGAAGACCGGCCGGCCGAGGATGAGCGCCGCCGGCTCGGCGGCCGCGGCGGCCATGAAGCTGCCGATCGCCTCGGCCGGGTGCTGGCCGTCCGCATCCATGACCAGCGCATGGGTGAAGCCGGCCGCCGCGGCCTCGCGCAGCCCGGCCAGCACGGCGGCGCCCTTGCCGCCATTGGCCGGCAGGCGGATCAGGCGGAACTCAGGATCGTCCCGCATCGCCTCGGCGAGCAGCGCGTCGCTCCCATCGGTGCTGCCATCGATCACCACCCAGACCGGCGCCCAGGCGCGGCGCGCGCCGCGTACCGTCTCCAGCAGGATGGCGCCGGTGTTGTAGCTGGGGATCAGCACCAGGCCGCGGATCTCGGCGGCTGCCATCAGGCGGCCTGCCGTCGCGGCGCCGCGGCGGGCTGGATGGCCCGCCAGGCCGGCGGCCAGCAGCCGGGCAATTCGGCGCGGTAGTGCTGCTCCAGCCGGGCGACGCAATCGTCGGTCGAGGCGCCGACGGTGAACCGCTCGCCCAGCCGCACCCGGAACACCAGCGGCAGCACCGGGCGGCGGAGCAGCGGCCAGCCCTTCGCGAGGTAGGGGCTGTCGGCCTCGATGAGCACCGCCTGGACCGGCGCGCCGGCGGCCTTGGCCATGACGGCGAAGCTGCGGTGGAGATGGCCGACCGGCGGCGTCGTGGTGCGCGAGCCTTCGGGGAAGATCAGCAGCTGGTTGCCGGCCTGCACGGCCTGCGCCGCCCGGCGCATCATCGGCAGCGGCGCATCGTTCGGCATGTAGCCGGCCAGCCGGATGCCGCCGCCCAGCGCCCAATTGTCCCAGAGCGCCGCCTTGGTGATGCAGACGATGCCCGGCAGCCGCGACAGGATGAGCACGGCATCGAGCATGGTCGGGTGATTGGGCACGAGCACGATCCCGGCATCGCCGCGCAGCCGGTCCAGCTCACGCAAATCGACATGCAATACGCCGGTGAAGCGCATCACCCCGATGAGCCAGCGGAAGCCGAGCATGATGACGAAGCGGCCGAGCGGCTCGCCCAGCCGCCGCGGCATGAGGCGGTACAACAGCGCCGCCACCAGGCTCCATCCGAAGCAGCTCACGCCCCAGGTCAGCAGGCACAGGTAGAAGGCAAAGCAGAAATAGGCCGACCTTAGCCGTGAGATGGGCCGGTGTGCTGCCTGCGGGTCCGCCATTCCCTGGGGTTCGACCATGTCAGCATCACGCTGCCGTCCTTGGGCAGGAAGGCTATCGGATGGTAGTGGGTCGGTCCAGCCTTCATGGGGGGAGGGGACAGGCATGTCGACATCAGGGCGTTCCGCCACGGCGGAGGTGACCGACCCACGCGCTCCCGCTCCGCCGCACGCACCGCTGCTGGACTACTACGCGACGCCGGAGGAGCATTCCGGCTTCGTTCGCGCCACCTTCAACCGCACCGCCAAATCCTATGACCGCATCAATGCGGTCTTCGCGCTCGGCTCCGGGCGCTGGTACCGGCGGCGGGCGCTGCAACGCGGCGGGTTGCGGCCAGGGGCGCGCTACCTGGACATGGCCATTGGCACTGGCATGGTTGCACGGGAAGCCGCCGCCATCCTCGGCGATACCTCCGGCATGACGGGGCTCGACCTGAGCGAGGGCATGATGGCGGTGGCCCGGCAGTCGCTGCCGATCCCCATGGTGCAGGCCCGGGCGGAGGAACTTCCCTTCGCCGATGCCAGCTTCGACTTCATCAGCATGGGCTATGCCCTGCGCCATGTGAACGATTTGGGGCGGCTGTTCGCCCAGCAGCGGCGCGTGCTGCGGCCCGGCGGTCGGCTGCTGCTGCTCGAGATCGCGCCGCCCGCGAGCCGGCTGGGCCAGAAGCTGGCGAAGGCCTATCTGGGCGGCGTCGTGCCGCTGCTGAGCCGCCTGGCCGGAAGCGGCAGCGACACCCTGATGCGCTATTGCTGGGACACCATCGAGGGCTGCGTGCCGCCGCGCGACATCCTGTGGCACTTGCAGCAAGCCGGCCTGATCAACGTTCATTGCAGCGTTGAAATAGGCATCATGCGCGCCTATTCGGCACAGCGTCCGCTCTCCTAGAGCAGATCGCCGTAGGGCGGCATCGCCGCCCGAAGGCGCGAATCTGCTCTCCAAACAGAGGCGTAAGCCTCGCGCTGCCCGCCGCCCCGGAGCCTGTCCTTGTCCGCAACCGCCACGGCGCTTCCGCCCCCCGACCTTCCCGGGCTGACGAGGAAGGTCGTCGCCCGCTACCGGGACGCGTCGAAGTTCTCGCGGCACTTCGTGCGCGGCAAGCTGCTGACCGACCCCGCGACGCCTTTCGTCCTGCGGCTGGCCGCGGCCAGCGGCGGCTTCGGCGAGGTGACGGATCTCGGCTGCGGGCGCGGCCAGATCGGGCTGTCCCTGCTCACCGCCGGGCTGGCGACGCGGGTCCAGGGCCTCGACCTCGACCCCGGCAAGGTCGCCGATGCCGCGCGCGCCGCCGCCGGGCTGCCTGCCGGCTTTGCTGTCGCCGATCTCTGCCAAGCCGCGGTGCCGGCCGCCGATACGGTGGTCATCTTCGACGTGCTGCTGCAGCTTCCCGTCGCGGCGCAGCGCAGCCTGCTGGCGCGGATGGCGGCGGCGGCGCGGCGCCGCATCGTGATCCGCGCCTTCGACCCGGAGCGCGGCTGGCGGAGCGGCGTCGGCGTCGTCATGGAAAGGCTGGGGTGCCTGGTCCGGCGTGACGGCTCGTCCTTCGCGCCCCTGCCGCTCGCCGAGCTCGCCGGGCCGCTGCGGGTGGCGGGCTTCGCCGTGACGGTCTCGCCCTGCTGGGGCTGGACGCCGCTGCCCAATGTCATGCTGGTGGCGGAGCGCGCGCCATGAGGCGGCTGGCCGCCGTCTCCGCCCTGCTCCTCCCGCTCGCCGGCCCGGCCTGGGCCCAGCAGCAGACGCGCGATCCCCAGCGGCCGCTGCTGGAAGCCGGGGTCTTCCTGGGTGGCGGGCTGCTGCCGGACTACCCGGCCGCCAGCCATGCAGAGTGGCGCGGCCTGGCGCTGCCCTGGTTCATCTATCGCGGCGAGGTGCTGCGCGCCGATGACCGCGGCCTGCGCGGGCGCTTCTTCCGCTCGGGCGACCTGGAGCTGACGGTGAACGCCAATGGCGCGCTCGGCAGCCGGGCCAATGACAGCAGCGCCCGCCGCGGCATGCCCGATATCGACCCGCTCGGCGAGATCGGCCCCGCCCTGCGCTGGGTGGCGTGGCGAGGGGCGGCGAATACCGGCCGGCTGGTGCTGGAGGTGCCGGTGCGGGCCGCCTTCTCCACGGATTTCAGCCGCATCCGCTATCGCGGAATCGTCCTCGCGCCGGAGCTTGCCTATGAGGGGTTGGGCTGGGGCCTGGCCGGCTCCCGCGCCCGGATCGGCATCGGGCCGGTCTTCGCCTCGGGCGGGCTGATGGATTACTGGTACCGGGTGAAGCCATCCGATGCCCGGCCCGGGCGCCCGGCCTATGACGCCGAGGGCGGCTATCTGGGGATGCGGCTGCAATTCTCCTACCGCGTCCCTGTGACAAAATCCATCACATTGACCGCGGGCGGCAGGCTGGAGAATTTCTCGGGTGCCACGAATGCCGGCAGCCCGCTGTTCCGGTCGAATTTCAACGCAAGCCTGATCGCCGGCGTATCCTTCGCGCTTTACCAAAGTCCCGAGATGGTCGCCTCCGATGCTTCACCTTTTGATTAAGTACCTTGCTTGCCGAGGGCTCGGGCGCTCTGCTACGCAGCCGACGAAGAATTTGGCCGAAAGCCTTGGTTGGCAGGCATGAGCCGCCCGGAGGAAAGAGGACAGCGGATGTCGATCGAGGGTTTCACGACGGCAGCGGAAACCGTCGCTCCGGCTTCTTCCCCCAATATCGACCTCGAACGTGACTTGGCGCGGCTGATCGTCACTGCCCTGTCACTGGAAACCCCGGCCGAGGAGATCGAGCCGGAGGCGCCGCTCTTCGGCGAAGGGCTGGGCCTCGATTCCATCGACGCGCTGGAATTGTCGCTGGCCATCGGCAAGGCCTATGGCGTGCAGCTGCGCTCCGACGACGAGCGCAACCACCGGATCTTCGCCTCGCTGCGCAGCCTTGCCGGCCATATCGCAAGGCACCGGACGCCCTGACCGCATGGCATCGCCGATCGCGCGCATCGCCGCCCTGGCCCCACCCTGGCCGGTGCTGTGGCTGATCGCCCTGGCGCTGGAACTCGCGGTCGGCAGCGTGGCGGTATGGCTGGCGGGCACGAAGGGCCCGGCGCTGGTCGGGCTGGGGGTGAACCTGCTGGTCGCCCTGCGCTTCGCCGTCACGCTGCGGCCCGGCGCGGTGCCGCTGATCACCCGCTACGGGCGGCATGACCCGGCCGGGCTGCCGGTGCGGGCCGAGCCCTATACGCGCCGGCTGACCCTGGCCTGGGCCCTGCTGCTCGGCCTGTTCGCCCTGGCCTATGCGGTGCAGATGCTGGGCGTCTGGACCGTGTCGATGATCTCCACGGCGGAAGCCATGGCCTGCACCGCTTTCTTCCTCGGCGAGCATGCCCTGCGCCGGCGGCTCTTCCCCGAGCTCGGCCATGTCTCCCCCGGGCGCACGCTGCGCGCCGTCTTCCAGGCGGCCGGGGCACGCCATGCCGGTTGAGGGGCCGGACCTCGTCCTGACCACCCGCGATGCGGCGGAGATCATCTGCCACCGCGCCGGCGGCCCGGTCACCATCGGGCAATTCCTCGCCGAGGCCGCCGCCCTCGCCGCCACCCTGCCGGAGCAGGGGCATGCGGTGAATCTCTGCGCCGACCGCTACGCCGCCCTGCTCGGCTTTGCCGCCGCCCTGCTGCGCGGCCACCCGACCCTGCTCGGCGCCCGGTCCGGCAGCCTCGACGGCTTCCTGGAGATGGCGGCGGCGCAGTATCCTGGCGCCTATGTGATGGCCGGGGCGGAGGATGAGCGCCGCCCCGCCCTGCCCTTCATCCAGGTCGATGCGCCGCGCCCCGGCGTGCCGCTGCCGCCGCTGCGGCCGATCCCGGCGGAGCGGGTCGTCGCCATCGGCTTCACCTCCGGCTCCACCGGCACGCCCACCGCCCATGCCAAGCCCTGGGGCGCCCTGGTCGCCGCCGCCGCCGCGGCGGCGGCGCGGTTCGGGCTGCGGCCGCAGGACGGGCCGCCGGCCAGCATCGTCGCCACGGTGCCGCCGCAGCACATGTACGGCTTCGAGACCACGATGATGCTGCCGCTGCGGGAAGCCGTGGCGATCCATGCCGGGGCCAGCTTCTTCCCCGCCGAGGTGCATGACGCCCTGGCCGCGGTGCCGCCCCGCCGCCTGCTGGTGACCACGCCGCTGCATCTGCGGGTATTGCTGGCCGAGGGCCGCCGGCCGCCGCCGCTGGCCGCCGTCATCTCCGCCACCGCGCCGCTGGCGCAGGAGATCGCGCTGGCGGTGGAGCGCGACTGGGGCGCGCCGATGCTGGAGATCTACGGCGCGACCGAGGCCGGCTCCGTCGCCAGCCGCCGCACCGTGCGGGAGGATGGCTGGCTGCCCTATGACGGCACCCGGGTCCGCGACGGCGCGGCCGAGGTGCCGGGCCTCGGGACCGTGCCGCTGGCCGATGCGATCGAGCCGCTGCCGGATGGCCGCTTCCGGCTGCTCGGCCGGCTGGCCGACATGGTGAAGCTCGGCGGCAAGCGCGGCTCGCTCGCCGACCTGAACCGGGTGCTGGCCGAGGTCCCCGGGGTGGAGGACGGCGTCTTCGTCGTGCCGGAGGATATCGAGAGCAACCCGGCCGCCCGGCTCAGCGCGGTGGTCGCGGCGCCGGGCCGGACCCCGGCGGAGATCCTGGACGGGCTGCGCGGCCGGATCGACCCGGTCTTCCTGCCGCGCCGGCTGGCCGTGGTGGCGGCGCTGCCGCGCGACCCGCTCGGCAAGTTGCCGCGCCAGGCGCTGGCGACGCTGCTGGCGCCGGGGGAGGAGGCGTGAGCGCGGCCTTCTCCTTCACCGTGCCGGCGGCGCACCCGGCGCTGCCGGGGCATTTCCCCGGCCGGCCCATCGTGCCGGGCGTGCTGCTGCTGGATGCGGTGCTGCAGGCGGTGGCGGCGGCCGAGCCCGGCCGCGGCCGGCCCAGCCTGCTGGCGCGGGCGAAATTCCCCGCCCCGGTGGCGCCGGGCGAGGAGGTCGCGGTGACGCTGGCGCCGCGCGGCGCCGACCGGGTCGGCTTCACCTGCCGCTGCGGCAGCACCACCGTGCTGCTGGGGGAGCTCGGATGGCCGGCGCCGCCCTGACCCCGCCCGCCTGGCGGCAGATGCCGGAGCGCGGCAACACCTTCTGGCTGCGCTTCATGATCGGCGTCGGCCGCGGCCTCGGCTGGCATGCGGGGCATGCGCTGCTCTACCCGATCACCGCCTATTTCCTCGCCTTCTCGCCGCGGCAGCGGCGGGCGGCGCGGGAGTATCTCGGCCGGGCGCTGGACCGGCCGGCGCGCCTCGCCGATCTCTGGCGGCTCTACTTCACCTTCGCCGCCACCATCCTCGACCGGGTCTGGCTGGCGGCCGGGCGGATCGCGGGCTTCGAGATCACCGTGCACGGGCTGGAGGCGCTGCGCCGCCGGGCGGAGCCGGGGCCCGGCGAGCCGCGGACCGGCTGCCTGCTGTTCGGCGCCCATCTCGGCAGCTTCGAGGCGCTGCGCGCGGTCGGCGATGCCGGTTGCCCGGTCGATATCGCGGTGCTGATGCATGAGGCCAATGCGGCGCGGGTGAAGGCGGTGTTCGATGCGCTGGGCGGCAGCAGGCGGACCACGACGGTCATTCCCCTCGGCTGCCCGGACTCCATGCTGCGGGTGCGGGAGGTGCTGGAGCGCGGCGGCCTGGTCGGGCTGCTGGCCGACCGGGCGCCGGCGGGCCAGCGGATGCACCTCGTGGAATTCCTCGGCAGCCCGGCCCCACTGCCGACCGGGCCGCATCTGCTGGCGGCGGTGCTCGGGGCGCCGGTGATGCTGGCCTTCGGCATCCGCACCGGGCCACGCCGCTACGCCGTGCATTTCCTGCCCTTCGCCGAGCGGATCGGCAGCGGCGACCGGGCGGGGCGGGAGGCCGCCATCCTGGCCTCGGTCGAGCGCTATGCCCGCGCGGTCGAGGCGATGTGCCGGGCCCACCCCTATAACTGGTTCAACTTCTACCCCTTCTGGCAGGAGGCGGCGGCGTGAGCGCGACCCGCCGCGCGCTGCTGCTGGTTCCGTTCGCCTTCCCGGCGCTGGCGGCGGAGCCGACGCTCGAGCAGGTGATGCAGGGCTTGGCCGGGGTGCGCGCGCGGCGCTCCCGCTTCACCGAGGACAAGGTGATCCCGGAACTCGAGACCGGCCAGCCGAACGAGGGCACGCTCCTCTGGCAGGCGCCGGACCGGCTGGAGAAGCACACCACCTGGCCGATCGACGAGCGGGTCGCGGTGGCCGGCGGGAGGCTGACCTATGAGCGCCGGGACCGCGGGGTAAAGCGGGAATTCGCCCTGGCCGAACAGCCGGAGATGCAGGCGCTGGTGGAGGCCGTGCGCGGCACCCTGGCCGGCGACCTGGCGGCGCTGCGGCAGCACTACGAGGTGGGGTTCTCCGCCACGCCCGAGGGCTGGCGCATGGTGCTGGTGCCGCGCTCGCTGCGGGTGCGCGGCGCGGTGCAGCGCATCACCGTGACCGGGCAGGGCACCGAATTGCGCGGGGTGAATGTCGAGGGCGGCGGCGGGGTGGACCGGATGCGGATCGCGCCGGCCGAATGACGCGCCTCCTCCTCCTGCTGGCGGTGCTCGCCGGGCTGGGCGGCGTACTGGGCTGGCTGGCGCCGCCGCGGGCCGACCTCGCCGAATTCCTGCCGCCCGGCCGCACCCCGGCCAGCGCCTTCCTGCTGCGGGAGCTGCAATCCGGCGCCGCCACCACCCTGCTGCTGGCCGCCATCGAGGGCGCGCCCCGCGCCGAGCTGGCGCGGCTGTCGCGGGAGACGGCGGCGGGGCTGCGCGCCTCCGGCCGCTTCGGCTTCGTCGGCGACGGCAGCCTGCGGCTGGAGGAGAGCGAGCAGGCGCTGCTCTTCCGCTACCGCTACCTGCTCTCGCCCGAGACCCGCCCGGAGGCCTTCACCGCGGCGGCGCTGCGGCCGAAGCTGGAGGCGCTGCTGGACGGGCTGCGTTCCGCCGCCTCGCCGCTGCTGGCCCGCTACGGCTTCGCCGACCCGACCGGCGCCTTCCTCGGCCTTGCCGCGGCCTGGCTGGGCGAGAGCCATGTCGCCGCCGAGGACGGCGCCTGGTTCGCGCCGGGCGAGGTGCCGCGGGTGCTGCTGGTGGCGCGCGGCCAGGGCGCCGGGCTGGATGCGGAGGCGCAGCGCCTAGCGATCGCCGCCTTCCGCGCGGCCTTCGCCGCTGCCCGCCCGCCGCCCGGCGCCCGGCTGCTGCTCAGCGGCCCCGGCGTCTTCGCCGCGGAAGCGGCCGCGACCATCGAGCGCGACGTGCGGCGGCTGACCCTGCTCGCCACCCTGCTGCTGGCCGGCTTCCTGGTCTGGCGCTTCCGCTCCCTGGCGGTGCTGGCGCTGGTGGCGGTGCCGCTGCTGGCGGCGACCCTGGCCGGCTATGCGGCGGTGGTGGCGCTGTACGGCAGCGTCCATGCCATCGCGCTCGGCTTCGGGGTGACCATGCTCGGGGTGGTGGTCGACTACCCCATCCTGCTGCTGACCCTGCGCCGCAGGGATGAGCCGCTCGGCGCCGCGGCGACGCGGATCTGGCCGACCCTGCGGCTGTCGGCGGTCGCGGCCGCGGCGGGGCTGCTGGCGATGGTCGGCTCCGGCCTGCCGGGGCTGGTGCAGACGGGGATCTTCGCTGGTGCCGGGCTGCTGGTCGCCGCCGCCACCACCCGCTGGCTGCTGCCGCGCCTGGTGCCGGAGGAGGCCCGCCTCCTGGCCCGGCCGATGCACCTCTCCCTCGCCACGCTCCGCGGCCGGCCCCTCCCGGCCCTCGCGGTGCTGGCGGCGGCCGCGGCCGTGCTGCTGGCGACCGGCGGGCCGGACCGGCAGCGCGACCTGGCGGCGCTGAGCCCGGTTCCGGCCGCGCAGCAGGCGCTGGATGCCGAGCTGCGCGGCCAGCTCGGCGCCCCGGATGTGCGCAGCCTCTTCGTCATCGGCCCCATGGCCACGGAGGGCGAGATGCTGCAACGCGCCGAGGCGCTGGGCGCGGCGGCGCAGGCGCTGGTCGCCCGTGGGCTGCTCACCGGTCTCGACCTGCCGAGCCGCTACCTGCCCAGCCCGGCCCTGCAGGCCAGCCGCCAGGCCGCGCTGCCGGAGGAAGCCACCCTCGCCGCGGCCCTGCGCGAGGCCGCCGCCGGGCTGCCCTTTCGCCCCACCGCCTTCGACCGCTTCATCGCCGCGGTTGCCGAGAGCCGCGGCCTGCAGCCGCTCGACCTCGCCACCCTGGCGGCCGGGGCGCCGACCATCGCCGCCCGGCTGTCGCCGCTGGTCAGCCGGCATGGCGCCGAGATCTGGGGCATCGCCCCCGCCACCGGCGTCGCCGATCCGGCGGCGCTGGAGGCGGGGGCCGCCGGGCTTGGCCTGCCAAGCGTGCTCTTCCTCGACGTGAAGCTGGAGCTGGAGCGGCTGCTGGCGGCCTATGGCCGGGCCACGCTGGGCTGGGCGCTGGCCGGCGCCGGGGTGGTGCTGGGCCTGCTGGTACTCGGGCTAGGCCGGTTCGGCCGGGCGCTGGTGGTGGCGGCGCCGATCGGCGGCGCCGTCCTCATCACCCTGGCGGTGCTGACCCTGCTCGGCGAGGCGCTGAGCCTCTTTCACCTCGCCGCCCTGTTGTTGCTCGCCGGTCTGGCGATCGATTACGCTCTCTTCCTTGCAGCAGGCCGTGCGACGCCCGGCGAGGCCAGGGAGGATGCGACGGAGGATGCGACGCAGGACACGACCCTGGGCGCCGTCTTGACCTGCGCCGTCTCGACCCTGCTGACCTTCGGTATGCTGTCCCTGAGCGAGACCCCCGTGCTGCACGGCATCGGCCTAACCGTGACCATCGGCGTCGCCGCCGCCTTCCTGCTGGCCTGCGCCTTTTCGCCGCGCGGCCCGCAACGCCGCCCGGGGCGGGGCAGTTAGTGCGTTTGTCGAGACCTGCCGCCGCCCGGTGCCCTGCCGCGGCCTGGCCGCAACGCCGCGCGGCGGTCCTGTGGGGAGGTCCTGTCGGGTGAGCCCCTTTTCGCCGATGCGGATCAGCGCGGGGACGGTGGTGACGGCGCTCGGCGCCGGGCTCGGCCCGTTGCGGGCGGCCTTGCAAGAACGGCGGGGCGGGCTGGCCCCCTGTAGCTTCCCCGGCGCCCCCGGCGGGATCTGGGCCGGTGCCGTGGCAGGGCTGGAGGAGGCCGCGCCGCCGCCGGACCTCGCCGTCTATGATTGCCGCAACAACCGGCTGGCGGAACTTGCCCTGCGGAGCGACGGCTTCGCCGCGGCGGTGGCGGCGGCGCGGGACCGCTATGGGCCGGAGCGGGTGGCCGTGGTGGTCGGCACCAGCACCGCCGGCATCGAGCAGACCGAGCAGGCCTATGCCGCGCGCCGGCCCGGCGAGACCGAACTGCCGGCGGCGTTCGACTACGGCCATACCCACGATCTGCAGGCGCTGCCGGCCTATCTGCGGGCCCGGCTTGGGCTGCGCGGGCCGGGGCTGGTGATCTCCACGGCCTGCACCTCCGGCGCGCAGGCAATCCTGCAGGCGGCGTCGCTGATCGCCACCGGGATGGTCGATGCCGCGGTGGCGGGCGGGGTGGACAGCCTCTGCCGCATGACCCTGCACGGCTTCGCCGCGCTGGAGCTGCTCAGCGCCGGCCCCTGCCGCCCCTGCGCCGAGGACCGCGACGGCATCGCCATCGGCGAGGGCGCCGGGCTCGTGCTGCTCGAACGGCCGGAGGCGGCGGCGGCCGGGCCGCTGCTGCTCGGCGCCGGGGCGAGCAGCGACGGCCACCACATGTCGGCGCCGCATCCGGAGGGGCTGGGCGCCGTCGCCGCCATGCGGGCGGCGCTGGCGGCGGCCGGGATCGCGCCGGGGGAGATCGACTACGTCAACCTGCACGGCACCGGCACCCGCGCCAATGACGCCATGGAGGATGCCGCCATGCACCAGGTCTTCGGCAATGCGGTGCCCTGCAGCTCCACCAAGGGCTGGACCGGGCACACCCTCGGCGCCTCCGGCGCGATCGAGGCGCTGATTGCGACGATCTGCCTCGAGGCGGGGCTGGTGCCCGGCTGCCTGGGGATCGTGGCGGCCGATCCGGCCTTCCGCAGCCAGGTCGCGACCGGCAACCGCGCCATGGCTTTGCGGCGGGTGCTGAGCAACTCCTTCGGCTTCGGCGGCAGCAATTGCAGCCTGGTGATCGGGCAGGGATGAGGGCGTTCCTGAGCGGGGTTGCGGTCTTCGGTCCCGGCCTGCCGGGCTGGGCCGCCAGCGAGGCGATGCTCGCAGGCACCGCGCCCTGGACGATGGCGGAGGCCCTGCCGCCGGTCCCCGCCGTCCTCGCCCCGGCCAATCGCCGCCGCGCCAGCGCCGCCGTGCGCTTCGCCCTGGCCGCCGCCGACGATGCCTCGGCGGAAGAGCCCGACCGCGCCGCGCTGGAGACGATCTTCGCCAGCGGCAATGGCGACGGTGCCGTGGTGGGCGGCATCCTCGATGCGCTGCACGCGCCGGATGAGGCGGTCTCGCCGACGCTGTTCCACAACTCGGTGCATAATGCGGCGGCGGGGTACTGGCATATCGCGGTCGGCTCGACACGGCCCTCGCTGAGCCTCGGCGGCCATGACGGCGCCTTCGCCGCCGGGCTGCTGGCGGCCATGACCGCGGCGGCGCACGGGCGCCCGGTGCTGCTGGTGGCCTATGACACGCCGCTTCCATCGCCGCTGGCGGCCAAGCGGCCGACCGGCTTCGCCTTCGCCACCGCCTGCGTGCTGCGGCCGGACCCTGGGGGGGCGCGGGCCGAGCTGGCGCTGCGCTACCTTGCCGGGCCGCTGCCCGCCGCCGCGCCGGGGGATGCGCTCGATGCATTGGCCGAAGGCAACCCCGCGGCGCGCGCTTTGCCGCTGCTGCGGGCGCTGGCCGCGCGGCGGGCGGCGCTGGTGCGGCTGCCGCTGCTGGAGGATGCGCATCTCGAATTGCAGGTCAGCCCGTGCTGACCCCGCCTCTGGGGGCCGCGGCGATTGCCGGGCTGGTGCCGCACCAGGGCAGCATGTGCCTGCTGGACCGCGCGCTATCCTGGGATGCGGCGGAGATCCTCTGCGCCACCGACCGGCACCGGGACCCTGCCAACCCGCTGCGGCGGGACGGGATGCTGCCGGCGGTCTGCGGCCTGGAATTCGCCTTCCAGGCCATGGCCCTGCACGGCGCCTTGAACGCGGGTGGGGCGCAGCGGCCGGGCTTCGTCAGCAGCCTGCGGGAGGTGGCGCTGGAGGCCGAGCGGCTGGATGACATTCCCGGCGAGCTGCGGATCGCGGCGACGGCGTTGATGGCGGAGGCGGGCGGCTTCATCTACCGCTTCGCCATCACCGCTGGCGATCGCCGCCTGCTGCACGGCCAGGCCGCGGTCATTCTCCCGCGTGAGGACGCCCCCGCATGACGCCGCACAGGACGGGCCGCCGCGCCCTGGTGACCGGCGGCGCCAGCCCGATCGGGGCCGCCATCTGCCGCGCCCTGGCCGCCGAGGGCCATGCGGTGCTGATCCACGCCCATGCCGGGCTGGAGCGCGCGGAGGCGCTGGCCGCTGAGCTGCGCGGCGCCGGCAGCCAGGCGCTGGCCTTCGGCTGCGACCTGACCGACATGGCGGCGACCGCCACGGCGCTGGAAGCGCAGCTTGCAGCAGGGCCGGTGCAGGTCTTCGTGCACAATGCCGGCACGCATGACGACGTGCCGCTGGCCGGCATGTCGGAGGCGCAGTGGCGCGGCGTGGTCGATGTCTCGCTGAACGGCTTCTTCGCTGCCCTGCGGCCATTGATCCTGCCGATGATCGGCACCCGCTGGGGGCGGATCATCGCGATCTCCTCCATCTCCGCGCTGCTGGGCAACCGGGGGCAGGCGAATTATGCGGCGGCCAAGGCCGGGCTGATCGGGGCGGTGAAGTCGGTCTCGCTGGAATATGCCTCGCGCGGCGTGACGGCGAATGTGGTCGCGCCCGGCATCATTGCCTCGCCCGCGGTGACGGCGGCGATGAGCCCGGCACGGATCGCCGAGATGGTGCCGGCGAAGCGGGCCGGACGGCCGGAGGAGGTGGCCGACCTGGTGGCCTTCCTCGCCTCCGACCGCGCCGCCTATATCAGCGGCCAGACCATCACGGTCGGTGGCGGGCTCGGATAGGCGTTGCAGGGCGGCGGCCATGCGCCGGCCCTGGGACCTCCACCTGAGCCTGCCCTGTCTGGTGCCCTTCCGCGGCTTTGCCGCGGAAGGCTGTGCGAGGTCCTGGGAGTTAAGCGCGTCCGGGGCCCCCGCGAGCCGCGCAGCGGCTTCGTGGGGAATGCCTACTCGGTGCGGTCGCGGACCCAGTCGCCGGCGCGGCCGAT
>NZ_JAMZIK010000112.1 GCF_024178315.1 Siccirubricoccus soli
CTGGGAGTTAAGCGCGTCCGGGGCCCCCGCGAGCCGCGCAGCGGCTGCGTGGGGAATGCCTACTCGGTGCGGTCGCGGACCCAGTCGCCGGCGCGGCCGATGGCGGCGCCGGTGGAGTGGGCGGCGCGGCCAAGCGCCTCCCCGGTGCGGCTGCCGGCGCGGTCCAGGGCCTCGCCGGTGCGCTCCGCGGGCCGGCGCGATTCACAGGCCCCGAGCAGGACCAGGCACAGCAGGGCGGCGAGGGCGCGCATCATTCTGCAGCCATCGCGGCCGGGGTGGCAGGCCGCGCTTCCGGCATCGGCGGGCCATAGCCGAAGCGGTGCAGCAGCGAGAGCACGTGGTACAGCGCCTTGAAGGACAGCACCGGCAACATCGCCCGTGGGTCTCCCTGCAGATTGCCCGCCAGCATGTTGATGATCCCGTCGCGCATCCAGAGCGTGTTGCGCGGCGCCATGAACAGCGACCGCATGACCGGGTCGTTGATCCGGTAGATCAGCCAGCCAATGCGGTCCATGGCGCGGCTCAGCTCGGCATTCGTCCGGGCCGCCAGCCGCTGGCCACGCACCGGGTCGTCGAGCCAGGCATCGGCCGCCTCGGCGCCCAGCTCGCCGGCGGTCATCGCCATCAGCACGCCGGTCGAGAACATCGGATCGACGAAGCCATAGGCGTCGCCGATCATGAGGTAGCCTTCGCCATGGCCCTGCCGGGCGCGGTAGCTGTAATTCGCGGTGCTGAAGACCTCGCTGACGATCTCGGCGCCGCGGGCGCGCGCGGCGACGGTGGGGCTGGAGGCGATGCGTTCGAAGAACAGCTCCTCCGGCGTGCCCTTCCGACCCTTCCAGGCGGATTGGTTGCCGACGAAGCCGATGCTCATCACCCCGTCCGGCAGCGGGATCAGCCAGAACCAGCCATCCTCCGCCAGATGGATGCTGATATAGCCGTCCAGATCGCTGCCCCGCCGCTCGACGCCGCGGAAATGCGCGTAGATGGCGGCGGTGTTGTTGTACTTGTTCATGTCCTTCAGCCGCATCCGCCCGGCGAGGAAGGTGTCGCGGCCGGAGGCGTCGAGCACGTAGCGCGGGCGGAACTCCAGCGTCTCGCCCGCGGGACCCTGGGCGATGACGGTGGCGCGTTCGGTGGCGGTGCCGAAGGTGATGTCGGTCACGCGGGTGTTCTCGCGCGCCGCGGCGCCAAGGCGGCGGGCATGGGCGAACAGCAGGGCGTCGAAATCGGCGCGCTTCACCTGCCAGGCATGGGTGCGCGTCCGGTTCAGCGCATGGGCGAAGGGAAAGGCGGTGCTGCGGCCGGTGCGGTCCGAGACGAATTCCGCGCCCGGCTTGTGCACGCCGATGGCCCGCACCTCCTCGAGCACCCCCAGCCGCTCGAACACGTCCAGGTTGCGGGGCAGCAGGCTCTCCCCGATGTGGAAGCGAGGATGCGCCGATTTCTCGAGCAGGGCAACCTGCCGGCCGCGCTTTGCCAGCAGGGCAGCCGCGGTCGAGCCGGCGGGGCCACCGCCGATGACAAGGACGTCAGGGGCAAGAGTGTCGCTCACGGGCGGAGACTTCCCCAATGGTTCGGGAAGGGCAAGTACCTTGCTGCCGGTCCTGGCGACGATCCGCCGGCGGGGCGTGGCTGCATCCGGCACAGGCCGGGCCGTATCGGCCCCTTGCGCGACCGGCCGCCGAAGCCCCTCGCGGATGAGAGGCTCGCGACGAGCGGGGCCGCCTCGATTGCACGGCCTGCAACGCATGCAGTAGCTTGCGCGCGGCCCTGGAGAGCGGCGCATGGCCAGCCTCACCCTTCGCAACCCCGACGATGGCCTGCAGGCTCGTCCCCGCCTCCGTGCCGCCCGCCGCGATCGCTCCGTGGAGGCGGCGGCCCGCGCCGCCGAAGTTGCCGGCGCGCCGGTCCGTGAGCCGCCGGAGTTATCCGGGTGATCCTGCCCGATATCGGCCTGCCGCTGGAACCGGCCCGTCCGGCACCGCATCCGGCGGCGCTCGCCCGGCCTCGCGGCGTGCGGGCCGCGGAGCCGGCGGCCACCGCGGTGACCGGGGGCCGAGTTGCGTGACGGCCTGGCATGCCGCCGAGTGAGCGCAAGGCGCACGGAGCCCCATGAATGACGCATTGACGACCCTCCTCGGGACTGTCTGGGGCTTGGCCGTCCTGTTCTGCCTGTGGTTCGCGACCGAGGTCCTGCGGTCCCGGCGGCAGGAGCAGGCGATGACCGCCTGGCTGCTGCTCTTCGCCCTGATCCCGCCGCTCGGCGCGCTGCTCTATCTCGGCTTCGGGTCGCGCAAGCTGCGGCAGCGGGCCGCCCGCAAGCCGCGGCCGGCGGGGCGGCAGGGCAGGGCGGTGCAGCAGGTACCGGCCATCAGCGACCTCGATCGCCTGATCCAGTCCCACGACCTGCCGGCCGCGACCGGCGGCAATGCGGTGACCCTCTGCGGCACCGCCGCCGGGGCCTATGAGACCGTCCTCGGCCTGATCGCGCGGGCGGAGCGCAGCCTCTGGGTGACGACCTACATCCTCGGCACCGACCAGGTGGCGGCGGAGATCATCCGCCGCCTCGCCGAGCGGGCGGCCGCTGGCGTGCAGGTGCGGCTGCTGATCGACGATGTGGGTTCGCAGGGCGTGCGCGAGCGGGACCTGGCGCCGCTGGTCGCGGCGGGCGGGCGCGTCGCGCGCTTCATGCCCATGTCGCTCATCCCGCGGCCGCGCCGCTACGCCAATCTGCGCAACCACCGCAAGATCATCGTGGTGGATGGCTGCCTGGCCTGGAGCGGCGGGATGAACCTCTCCGACGCCTATCTGGGCCCGGCGCCGGTCGCCTTCCGTTTCCGCGACCTCTCCTTCACCGTCGAGGGCCCGGCCGCTCGGGTCTATGCCGAGGTCTTCGCCGCGGACTGGCTCTTCGCGGCCGGGGAGGATCTGCACGACGCCCTGCCGCAGGAGGCGGCGCCGGCGAGCAGCGAGGATAGCGGCGTGGTGCAGGTGGTGCCGGCCGGGCCGGAGCGCGAGGGCGACCCCATCCACGACCTCCTCCTCGCCGTGGCCCACCGGGCGGAGCGGCGGCTCTGGATCGTCACCCCCTATTTCGTGCCGGACACGGCGACGCTGAAGGCCCTGGTCGTGGCGGCGCGGCGCGGCGTGGATGTCCGGCTCGTCACCAACCGCCGGTCGGATTCCCGGCTGATGGACTTCGCCAGCACCCCCTATCTGCGGGCACTCGCCGGCGCCGGCGCGCGGACGCTCCGCCTGCGCGATGGCATGCTGCACGCCAAGGCGGTGGTCGCGGATGACGGCCCCGCCCTCGTCGGCACGGCCAATCTGGACCAGCGCAGCCTGTTCCTGAATTTCGAGATCATGGCGCTGTTCCACGGGCCGGAGGAGGCGCGTGCGGTGGCCGCATGGCTGGAGCCGCTGGCGGCCGAATGCGGCAGCGAGCTGCCGCGCCCCAGGCCCATCCGGCAGATGGCGGAGGGCTTCATCCGGCTCTTCGCCCCGGTGCTCTGAGACCCGGCTCCGGGCCGGGTATCGCGCAGGGCTGGTGTGGCGGCTGCGCGCCAGACCGCAGGACATGCGGGCCGGACGCCCGTGGCCCGACATCGGTCGGTTTGGCCCGGCCGGCATGACGGGATGCAGGACCGGCTCCGGCCGCCGGCGCGCCGCCGGCTCAGCCGGCCCTGGCGGGGGCGATGCCGCAGGGCCGGCGACGCCCCTACAGGTAGCGGCCGAGGAACAGGTCGCCGAGCGCCCAGCGGCGCCGGTAGGTGAGGCGGCGCTGCGCGCGGTGGTGCTCCCGGTCATGCAGCAGGTGGCAGCGCTGGCATAGCGCCTGGAGGTTGCGGAGCCGGTTGTCGCGCGGGTCGTGGTTGAGATGGGCGGCGGCCAGCACCGGGCGCGTGGTGCGGATGCGCGGCGTGTCGATGAGGTCCGGCCAGCGGGCCGGGCGGTTGCGCCCGTCCCGCCAGGTGCCGGAGCGCTCGTCGAACCAGCGGCCATCGGGCAGGCAGCGCAGCACCATCCCATGCGGGCGGCCGCAGCGCTCGCAGCGCCCGCCGGCGCGGGCGAAGCGCACCGTGGCGCTCAGCATGCGCCAATGCGGCGGGTAGAGGGGACGGAGCTCGCGACGGATCGGCACGGGCGGGAGTCTAGGCGGTTCGTGGGAAAAGAGAATCCATGCCGTGGTCTCATGGGCAACCGTCCCGGCCTGCGCAGGGGCGCCAGCTTCCACGGCCGGAGGGATGGCGTCGCGGGGGGCCTTGCGGTCAGGGGGCCGGGTCGCTAAGTAGCCGCCCGCTGCGGATGGGGCCCGGTTCCGGGCCGCGTCCGGGAGGCTTGAAAGGGGACCGGAAGGTCCCAATTCGGGCCTCTGCGATGGGGTGGACCCGCTGATGCCTTCGGCGCGGCGGGTCTTGAAATCGGGGCTGAAAGGCGCCATTTCGCTCTTCCGTCGCAAGGCGGTTTCCTCGAAGGTTCCGGTCACGGGGTCTTGAAGTCGGTGCCGCGAGGCACTATCTCAGTACTCTTCGCCGCGAAGCGAAGAACTTCGAGGAAAAGTTCAAAAGGGGGCTTGAAACCGGCGCTCTCCGGCGCTAGATCGGCCCTCCCGCAGCGGGGCGGTTGCTCCTTCCGGGCCGGGTCGCGGTGCTTTCGGGCGCTGCTCTGGCGAGGGGGTTGAGAGCCACTCGGCTGCAGTTCTTGGTCTTTGCGCTTTCGGGCGCTAGCTCTTTGCCCTGCAGCGATGCGGGGTTGTCTTTTCGTCGGCTCTGGTTGGCGGAAGGTTCGTTCTGTGACAATCGCATCGGTCTTTTGGAAGCAAGTGCTTTCCGCCTGATCTGGCGCTGCTGTCCCGTGATTGGGGCGGTACTGGCCCGGTCCGGTACGGAAAAGTATTTTGCATCGAGAGTAGTGAGCGGAGCCTGATCGAGAGGCGTCTGCAAGGTTGGGCTTCGGCCTGGCCGCGCATGATGAACCTGAGAGTTTGATCCTGGCTCAGAGCGAACGCTGGCGGCATGCTTAACACATGCAAGTCGCGCGGGTGGTTTCGGCCATCAGCGGCGGACGGGTGAGTATCGCGTAGGAATGTGTCCTGAGGTGGGGGACAACCCTGGGAAACTGGGGCTAATACCGCATGGG